>JBBKWJ010000109.1:0-4560 GCA_037968895.1 Acidimicrobiales bacterium | reverse complement strand
GTGACCAGCGTCGGCCCAAGCTCTCAGGTGCTTATTGATCGACTCTCGCGTCACCCCTAGGCGATCAGCCAGAGTCTGCTGGGTGATCTTGGCTGAACGTGTGCCGTCGGTGGCAGGAGGAGCGGCGAGTTCGAGGAGCAGGGCCGCTAGACGTGACCCTAAGCCGGTGAAGGTGTCGTTTTCGACACGCGCCGACAGCCGCCGCAATGTTCGCGCCGACATCCGAGCGAGTGCGAGAGCGATCGCTCCATGCGTCTCTGCCAGCGCGAGGAAAGAAGCGCGATCTATGGACAGGACGGTTGCCTGCGTCTTGGCGCGGATCGATGCGGTGCGTGGCACCCCGTCGAGAATGCTCGCTTCGCCAATTGGGTCGCCGGCGGTGAGCGTGGTGAAAATCAGTTCTTTGCCGGTGAGACTGGTTGTTATCACGTCGCACGAGCCTTCGTAGACCATGCAGAATCGGTCGGTCGGTTGACCTTGATGGAACAAATAGTCGCCGGGTGCCAAATTTGACGGCCACATCTGGGCTGCCAGCGCAGATGCGGACACCGCGTCGAGTCCAAGGCGTGATCGACACAGAAACTCGGCAAAAACTGGGTTTGTTGGCATGCGGTGTTGGCCTCGGGACGGGATTCTCCGAGATGGTAGGGCGTTGGTCCCGGCGCGGCAAAGCGACAGTGTGAACTGTCGCCGTGCCCGACCTCCCGGGCGGAATGTCCTCGCCACCGCTGATGAGCACACTCGGCCCTGGAGATCGGGACCCTGGAAATTGCGTCCCAGATGATCTGCTCGGGATGTTCCCTCCGCCGAGTCGTGCCATCCCGAGCAGATCTTCAGTATGAACTAGCCCTGGTTTCCTGGTCTGTGAACCTGTTCACACAAGGTCGCTTCATTATGTACGACGGGTCCAGACAACCATGGGCGGTGACGCGACAGATCACGTTCCGCTTTCGCCGCTCGGAACGTGATCTGTGAGAGATCTACTTAAGCCGTTCCCTCCGCTTTGCGGCCGTCTCAAGTAGTCATTGACAGTATGAGTGCGCTCGATGGTGCGGGTCTGTGAGGGATATCACAGAGCACAAGTTTTGTTTTCAGATGCGGGCGTCGCTCCGGAAATCACTGACGGAGTGCCTGGCTGAGCGCGGCATCGATTGCCGGACTCTCTGGCTCTTGAGCCATGATCCGACCAAGCCAGGTAAGTGAGACTTTGTTGGCCAGAACGGCTGCCGTGTCTGTGCCTTGGGGGACATCGACCGTGTCGCCGTACCCGAACGACACGCTGTATGAGCCCTTGTGTCCCGGCTTCGGCGTCAGTTTCACTTCGCTCATCGAGCGGGGTGGCGTGGTGCCGACCTCGGTCCACTCGAAGCCGTTGATCTGGTCGAGTTCGAGGTCGGGAACGTTGACGTTCAACACGCCAGCGATTGGGCGTGGCTGCTCGAGCATGGCGCCGACACAGAGCGAAGCGATCTCAGCGGCCGTCTCCCAGCGCAAGGATGAAATGACGTCACCCCAGGCTTGGCCTTCAACTCCAAAGTCAGACACTGATTGGCTGATTGCGATGCCGGGAATGCCACCGTTGCGACCGGTGAGAGCGGCACCGATTGTGCCGGAGTGGTAGACCGACCGGCCAACGTTGGCGCCTGGGTTGATCCCGCTCACGATGATGTCGGGCACCGGTCCGAACGCGTCAAGCCGGGCATAGAGCACGCAAAGGGCCGGTGGACCCGAGACGGTCCATGAGGTTTCGATGCCATCGACCTGGGCTTCATGCACCTCGGGCGTTTGTTGCCAAAGGGCCCCAATCGCGGCACCCGCTCCGGAAAACTCGCGGTCAGGGGCGATGATCGTGACGTCGCCAAACTGCTTCATGGCTCGGGCGAGGACGTGGAGGCCGACCGAGTCGATGCCGTCGTCGTTGGTGACCATGATGCGAAGTGGGGAAGCCATGACGAAGACGCTATCGGTCGAGCACAGCAACCCCGGAATCGCTGGCCTAGCTGATGCCGAGTCGCGCTGCTTGCTCTAATGGAGCATCGATGTCGCGGAGCGCCTCGGAGAGCATGTCGACCATGGCAGCTTCTGCCGGCTCGCCCATCCGGTTCTCTTGCTCGTCTGGGTCGTCCTGGAGGTTGTAGAGATGGTGGCGCCCAATGATGAACTGGGTTCCCGCCCAGTAGGGGAGGGTGTCGCCTGCCTCGAAGGGCTGGCGGATGACGGGAACATCAGAACCAGGCATGTAGTCAAGCGTCGCCCGCCGATCTGGCCGCACCAGATCGGGCGTGAATCGGTTGCGCAAGGTCGACCATCGGTTCGACCACATCGAGAGCGGGAATCCGTCGCCAACCGACGCCCGTGCATATTTCGTTTTGCCGTCGGTTATTTGAACCCAGTTTCCGTACATGCCGCCGAGTGCATACGAGCGGATCGCGTCGGTTTCCGCGGTGAGCAGCGGGCCGAGGGAGTAGCCGTGGGTTTGGTGGTCAGCCTTCGCATCGAAGATGTCGGCGATCGTCGCGTTGAGATCGACGTTTGTCGTCAGTGCGTCACAGGTGCCGCCGCCAGCTTGGCCCGGCCATGAAATGAGGAGTGGAGTGTGGCCGATCGGTTCGTACTGGGGAACGAGTGGCTTGCCCCAGATGTCTTTGTCGTTCCGCACCTCGCCGAGGTAGTGCCCGTGGTCGGTGCACACGATGAGCGCCGTGTTGTCCCAAAGTTCCTTGTCATCGAACGCCTGAAGAATGCGACCGAACCAATGGTCGATCATCGAGAGTTTAGCGCCGTAGTTGGCTCTGATGTGGCGTGCCTCTCGTTCGGTCATCTTGCCCGCCGAAACGCCACCGTTTAGATAGGGCGGCCAGATGAGTTGATCGCCGTCCCACGGCTCGTCTTCGTACATGCCAGCCCATGGCGCCGGTGTATCGAATGGCTCGTGAGGGTCGAACTCGTCGACAAACAAGAACCAGCGATCGTGATGATCAGCGGCACCACGGATCCATTCCTCGGCGAACATCATCGTCTTGGGACCGGGGTAGTCCTCCTCAGACTTGAAGTAGGTCCGAGCAATGTCATATTCCGCAGGCGGCACCGTGGGTTCGCCTGGTGCGCCTTTGCCCTTCCAGCGTGCAGGTAAGGCGGGCGCGCCGATGTAGGTGGGATCTGGGTAGGTGCGCCACGGATCGGACTCGTGCCCTCTCACGTAGTCCCACGCGGAGAAGTCGGTGTGATAGTTCTCGCCGCCACACTCGAAGAGGTGAGGGTGGTCGCTGATCAACATGGTGGTGATCGCTTGCTTCTTTAGCTGCACCGTGATGGGGTCTTCCCACAGTTCGATCGAACCCCATGGCCGCCAGAGGAAGTCGAGTGAGCCGCACAAGATGTCGTGGCGGGCAGGCATGCACGGAAGTGAGCCGGTGACGTGATTGTCGAATCTGGTTGCGTGAGTGGCGGCGAAACGGTCGATGTTTGGCGTTGCAAACTCGGTGCCGCCATAACAACCGAGCATGTGGCGGTTTAACGAATCGAGCAGTACGACAACGGCGTTCTTCGGTCCGGGAGATGCGGGCTCGATCATGCCTCTACCGTCGCGCGTCGAGGTAGGCGGTGACGAGTTCGCGTAGGCGGTCTCGGCCAAAACTCGGGTCGTGGCCGGCGTGCACGACCGTTACCGGCAAATCGAGCAGGCGCTCCATCGTCTTGATGTAGTCGGGGATGTTGGCTCCGTCGATCTCGTCGAGTAGCGGGCCGTCGTAGACAACATCGCCGCTGAAGAAGGTGCCGGTCGACGCCTCCCACAACCCGATTGAGCCGGGGGAGTGGCCGGGAAGATGAAGGATTTCGAAATGACGGTTGCCGATGTCGATCGTGTCGCCTTCGTCGACGAGCCGTGTGGCAACGGTTCCCTGCTGAGAGAAGCCGTCGATCGTGACCCCTGGAGGAAGCGCAGTCACGAAGTTTGGGTCTGACATGTCGTAACCAGCAGCCTGAAGTCCGTCGACAGTTTCCCGTCCCCATGCAGTTGCGATGTGGAGCGAGTTGATTCCCGTGTGTTCGAGCCGATCAGTCTCAGCGGCGTGCACGATGACGTCGTCGAACTCATGGTGGGAGCCGATGTGATCGCCGTGGGCGTGGGTGGCAACGGCGGTGATCGGTTTGTTGATGAGGTCTTGCATTTCGTCGCGCAGGCTGGCGACTCCGAGGCCGGTGTCGATCACCAGGTCGGCGTCGCTTCCTGACACGTGCCAGATGTTGCAGCGCATCAGCGGAATGACGTGCGGTTCCCACAACAGGGTGATGTCATCGTCGATCTTCGTTCGATTAAACCAACGGTCAGCGAGAGGAAGTTGCATCGACGAAGACTGCCACAGATCGTGCCAGCTTCCCCAGCGTTGGGGTTCCCGGGTAGTTTCGAATGATGCAGATCAATGACAGTTGGGGACTCGAAACGACGGCACCGCGCCTCGAGGCCGTGGAGCGCTTCGATGCTTTGGTTGATGGCTTCGTCACATTCGCAGCCGACCTGCCCGCCCTGCTGCGCGATGCCGTCGCCTTACCTGCAGC
>JBBKWJ010000108.1:0-19973 GCA_037968895.1 Acidimicrobiales bacterium | reverse complement strand
ACAACCGTTGCCCCGGCAACAGGGCCATCGGGTCCAAGCACGAGGCCGGTGAGAATGGCGCCTCCGCCATTGATTGCGACGGCAGAGTCGTTCGACGGGCTTGCGAGTCGAGGTAACGCGACGCCACTAGTCCTCGGTGCGGCGGCAACGATGAACGGACTTGATCCAAGCGCGACTGGCTCAAACGACAGATCGACGCCGCCAGCCACGAAGCCAATCGGCTCCGGATCGTCCAAGTACGCACTCGTTACCCACTCGCGGCGTTGCCACATGGAGACGAGCGCGAAGACGATCAGGGCCAAACCGGCCAGCTTGAGGACTCGCATCCAAATCCAGTCGGCAACTCAGCACCGAAACTGAGTCTTTTGCCCTATGCGACCAACGTCACGTTCTCGGCGGCCGACAAAACGCAGAAGGACCGCGCCTCACGACCCGGTCCTTCTTTCTAGAGTTGTTACAGAGTGTTAGTCGACGTCAAGGAAGATGCACTCACCAGGGCACTCTTCCGCTGACTCGATGACACGCTCAAGACCATCGTCAGGAACTCGGGCAAGGCCCTCGGCTCCGGCGGGGTTATCGGTGCCGTCAAACTTCTTCTCTGCTCCAAAGTTCGCGGAGTCTTCCTTTACGTAGTAGAGGCCGTCGTCCATCCCGAAAAAGACATCGGGAGCGATCTCTGCGCACAGGCCATCGCCTGTACAAAGATCTTGGTCGATCCAGACTTTGACCATATTGCAGCACCTTTTCTAGCGGTTAGTGAGCTTGCCTATCGGCAGACTCACGGTCGAAATTACGCTGTTAACCAAATCTCGTCAAGAGACCAGCTGTACAGCGGTGATTAGTGTAGCCCGAAGAGCCATCCGAACGGAATCGGGCGGCTACGGTCATAACGTGCCAGCCAATCCCGTTGACGAATTCCCCCGCCAGTATGCCAAGACCCGTCGATTCACCTCAGGCGCACCCCGTGACTTCCAGCTTGCCGCCGACGACTCGCTTCTGCTGTTCCTGCGGGCTACCAGCGAAGACTCGCCGGCCTTAACCCTGTGGGCGTTCGACACTCGCACAGGCGACGAGCGCCAGATCGTGCACCTCAGCGCCCTTGGCATCGACGAAGCCAACTTGCCAAAGGCCGAACGAGAACGTAGGGAGCGAGCTCGAGAAAGTGCTGGCGGCATCGTGTCGTACCGACTCGATTCGGCCAAGAACCGTGCATGCTTCGCTCTCGGAGGCGAGCTGCATGTCGTCGACCTGTTCTCCGCTGAGGTTCGACTGATCGAGACGCCCGGCTCCGTTTTCGACCCGCGTTTCTCGCCCGACGGCCGAGCAGTTGCATTCGTCTCCGACCGCTCGTTCTTCGTGGTGTCAGACGATGCCGCGACGCCTGCCGCTCTCGTCCGGCAGGAGGACAACCCCCTCGTAGCCTGGGGGCGGGCCGAGTTTGTCGCCGCCGAAGAGATGGACCGAAGCGCTGGTTACTGGTGGGCGCCCGACTCCGATTCATTCCTCGTGAGCCGTGTCGACAACACACCCGTTCGAACCTGGTGGATCGCCGACCCCTCCCACCCGAGCACCGAACCGGCCGAGATTCGCTACCCGGCAGCTGGCACGGCCAACGCGATAGTCGAACTGCACCACATCGATCGGGCCGACCCAACTCGCTCCGTGCCAATTGATTGGTCCGACGACGGTCGCTTCGAGTACCTCGTCGACGTCATTTGGGACCGCGATCATCCGCCGCTGGTCGTCCGCCAAACACGAGACCAACGACTTGTCGACATCGCGGTGGTCGAGCTATCTAGCGGCAGCGTCACCTCGCAGCACAGCATTCGCGACGACACATGGGTCGAGATATTGACCGGCTCTCCGATGTGGCATGCCGGCCAAATCCTAACGATCGAAGACCGTGGCACTACCCGTTCGCTCTGTCTTGAGGGTCAGCCAGTATCGCCAGACGACGTGCAGGTCCGCAGCTTGCTGAGTGCTGCTGACGGCCTGGCGTTCGTCAGCGTTTGGACAGACCCGACCGAGATTCACTTGGCGTCCATCAATCTGGTTTCCGACGAGATGACTCTGGTCACGCACGAGCCGGGCGTCCACACGGGCATTCGCTCCAAGAATGTCACCGTTGTCACCAGGGTCGCCGTCGACGCCGATACTGCGGGCACCTCGGTGTGGCGCGACGGAACGCTGATCGGTTCTGTCATCTCATACGCGTCGGCTCCCGTAGTTACGGCCGCGCCGTTGTTCCGCCGACTCGGGCCTAACGAGCTTTCGGCTGCGGTCTTCCTGCCCTCGTGGCACGACGGAGTTACTCCCCTTCCAGTCCTTTGCGACCCATACGGCGGCCCTCACGCCCAGCGCGTGCTGCAAAGCCAAAACGCACACGTGGTGTCCCAATGGTTTGCCGAACTCGGATACGCGGTTCTTGTGATTGATGGTCGCGGCACGCCCGGCCGCGGCCCCGCATACGAGCGGACAGTCGCCAACGATCTCGCAACCGGGGTTCTGCAAGATCAGATCGATGGACTCGACGCGGCGATCGTCGAGTTTCCATTTCTCGACCTCGATCGGGTTGGCATCAGAGGGTGGTCGTTTGGCGGCTATCTTGCGGCCCTCGCCGTCCTCGCGAGGCCAGACAGGTTCCACGCGGCCTTGGCTGGTGCACCCGTTACTTCGTGGAGCCTCTACGACACTCACTACACCGAGCGCTATCTCGGCCATCCCGAGACAAACGCTGAGGCATACGAAGTAAGCGACCTGCTCCGCCTTCCGTCGACCTGGCAGCATGACACACCGTTCCCGTCGCTGATGTTGATCCACGGGCTCGCTGACGACAATGTCGTCGCCGCCCACACCCTGAAACTGTCATCAGCCCTTCTCGCAGCCGGGCTCCCTCACCAGGTGCTGCCCCTGACAGGAGTCACCCATATGACACCCCAAGAAGTCGTCGCCGAAAACTTGCTCCGCATTCAAGCCGACTTTCTTGGCGCCGCCCTCACACCAAAGATGGAGTCATAGTGGATCTCGAACTTCCCTCGCTCGAACGCCTCGGCTGGACAGAAGAGCTTGACGCGTGGGCTGCCGAAAAGCCCCATTCGGCGAAAGGTCGAGTTACCCAGGCCAGTCGCGGCTTCTGTTTCGTCACCTCTGACACCGGCATGGTCGCGGCCAGCTCGGCGTCGATCCGTGCAGCTCTTGACACTGAACCTTCGACTGGCGACTTCGTCACGATCGTTGACGATCCCGAAGACGGACCAGTCCTCGACCGTGTCGCCCCCCGAACATCGCTGCTGACGAGGCGGGCATCAGGACGCATACCCGTCCCGCAGATCCTGGCCGCCAACGCTGACGAGATCCTCGTAATGCACGGCCTCGACAGAGAATTCAATGCCCGTCGTATCGAACGCCAGTTGGTTCTCGCATACGAGTCAGGCGCAGAACCTGTCGTCGTCTTAACGAAGTCAGATCTTTGCGACAACACTGATGAGCAAGTCGGCTGGGTGCAGGAACTCGCGCCAGACCTCGACGTTATTCGGACCTCCACTGTCGAAGAGCACGGGCTCGACGAACTTCGGGCTCGGCTATCCGGCACCCGAACGCTCGCGTTGCTCGGTCTTTCTGGTATCGGAAAATCATCGATTGTCAACACCCTCTGTGGCGGCGATGTGCAGAAAGTTCGGGAGGTTCGGGCAACCGATCAGCGGGGTCGCCACACAACGGTCACTCGCGATCTGATCGTGCTCGACGAGGGCGGCATTCTCATCGATACTCCAGGCGTTCGGGAGTTCGGCCTGTGGCAGAGTTATGACGGTCTCACCAAGACATTTCCCCTGCTCTCAGCGGCCGAGTGCCGCTTTGCCGACTGCGACCATGGCGACGAGCCAGACTGTGGCGTGCAAGACCTCGTAGCCAGCGGAGTCGTCCCGAGTCGACGTTTCGACCATTGGATGGACCTTCGTGCTGAATTGGCCCAGCAAGAGGTCGACCTTGAGGTGCATGAGAAAAAAGTGGCTGCGCGCGAGACCCAAAGTGCGAAATCGCCGAAACGTCGGCGAAAGTTCTCCTAGACCAAGCCCGATCACGCTGCCACTGGCTACTAGTATCTCCAGCAGTCCTAGACCTACGGAGCGGAAATGCGAGTACAGCACGGCGCAATAGCAGTCCTGAGTCTTCTCATGTTGGCAACGTCAGCGTGTGGTCGGTCAGATGAATCAGCGAACAACTCGACGGTCAGCACCTTGCCACAGACCGTAGTCACGCCGGCCCCAACCGTGTTGGCCGAGGCGGTTACCTCGGCTCCCGCCGCCGAGATCACCTACGTGATACAGGCTGGCGACAGCTTGGGACAAGTCGCTCAGCGCTTCGGCGTGACGCTTCAGGATCTCGCCGATTTCAATGCAATCGCTGATCCAGACTCAATCAAGGAAGGGCAAGAACTCGTCATTCCGCCCGTCTTGAGCGCCCCCGTCACCGCGACCGATGACCAGGTCACCGTTCCAGCCGAAGACGGCTAGACGCTCGAAATTAGGGCCATATTCCCTAGAAGACTGGCACTCGCGACCCGTTCGCGCGTACTGAACCCTCTGTACGATTGATGCTGATGGGGTCCTTGCCGGACCTTGTCTTTTCGATCGATAGGAGTCTCATGGCAGTGCAGAAAGTCGACGTTGTCGTCGTTGGTGGCGGAATCGTCGGTTTGGCAACCGCACTACAGCTACTTCGGCGCTCCCCCGGGACCTCGCTTGCGCTGCTCGAAAAGGGCAACGAACTTGCCGGCCATCAGACCGGCCACAACTCGGGCGTGCTGCATTCTGGCATCTACTACAAGCCGGGTAGCCGCAAGGCCAAGACCTGTACGGTTGGCCGTTCGTCAATGATTGAGTTCTGCGAAGAGAACGACATCAAGTATGACGTGTGCGGAAAGATTATTATCGCCACAAAAGACGCTGACCTCCCGCGCCTGGCCACCCTCGAGGAGCGCGCAATCGCAAACGGCGTCGAGGCAAGGCGGATCAACCAAGAGGAACTGCTCGAGCTCGAACCGCACGCGGCAGGATTCACTGGCCTTCACGTTCCATCTGCTGGCATCACCAACTACCGCAGCGTCTGCTTCAAGATGGCGGAACTCATCGAAGCAGCCGGCGGTTCGATTCACTTCGGCGCTGAAGTCACCAGCATTGTCGAAGAGAAATCACTCGTCCGCGTAGGCTCGAAGGGTGGCGACTTCGAGGCCAAAAATGTTGTCACTTGCGGCGGTCTTCAGAGCGATCGGCTTGCGATCCAGACAGCACCAGAAACAACGGAGCGCATCATGCCGTTCCGCGGCGAATACTTCGAGCTGGCTGAAGATCGACGCTACTTGGTCAACAACCTGATCTATCCGGTGCCCGATCCCGATTTTCCATTCCTAGGTGTTCACCTGACTCGGATGATCGATGGGTCAATCCACGCCGGACCAAATGCGGTTCTTGCGCTCGCCCGCGAGGGATACACCTGGGGCGACATCGACTTGAAGGACCTATACGAGGTGCTCGCCAATCCGGGTTGGTGGAAACTCGCCAAGAACTATTGGCGAACAGGCATAGGCGAGTACTACCGATCGCTCTCGAAGAAGGCCTTCGTCAAGGCGCTCCAGCAACTCGTGCCCGAGATCGAGGTCGCCGACCTCGTGCCGTCGCCAGCCGGCGTTCGGGCTCAGGCCGTCAGTCGCGACGGTGCGCTACTCGACGACTTCGTCTGGTCGGAATCCAATCGAGTCGTCAATGTGCTCAATGCGCCGTCTCCAGCAGCAACTGCGTCATTGGCTATCGGCAACCAGATCGTCGATCGCCTACAACTGCACCAGGGTTAGCTAGACGGCTTCCCGAACTGCAGAAACAGGCTGCCACAGAGCCCCGGGCGACTACGCAGCGCTCGATCTAGAACGCGGGCCGCTAACTTCGGTAGCCGAGCGTAAAGCGTTCCGTACCAGTTCTCACCCCAGATCCTGTACTCCTCGATTCCCAGCCGTTCCGCCAAACCCTTCAGGTCGGCGACGTCATACTCGCGCACGTGACCGGTGTACCGCTCGGCATCAAAGAAAGTCCAGCCATCGATGTAGTTGGACCGACCCCGCAGCACGTCGACTCTCTTCAAGAGGTTGATCGCGTTTGGAACCTCAAGGGTAAGTGTCCCGCCGGGTGCCAAGACTCTGATGGCTGAGCGAAGCATCGTCACCGGCGAGTGATGTAGGTGTTCAAGGCAGTGAAATGAGCCGATGCTTTCCACAGAACCCTCAACGAAATGGTCGCCGAGATCGAGATCCACTAGGTCGCAGTTGATCAGCTTCACTCCAGCCCGTTCGAGGTCGGCCCGCCGGTCGTCTCCGGTATCGGCTACATCCGAACCCTCGAGCCAGCCGATGTCGTATTCGAAGATGTCGAACACCCAGACGACCATCCCAAGTTCGGCGAGTACGCCGTTGAGCATTGACAAGCCGCCGCCAAGATCGATCAGAGTCCCGCCGCGAGCGAAGACATGACGCGCTCGTTCGCTGTCCATATCACCGGGTCGATCTGGATACAGATCCGGGCGGCGCTCGTGCCAAACCCGATACATCTCGTTGACCTCGTCAGTTGGGTCATCACTTGTCAATGTTGATGTCGTCATGTTGATGGAGCGACCTTTCGTGTGCATCGGCGGAGCCCCTACCGCTGTGAGCCGTCGTAGCTAGTCCGGCGTCGAGGCGGTGGCCAGTACTCGCTCAAACAACATCTGCCAGCCTGCCGGGTTGATCCCGAAACTGCGGAGTTTGTTTGCTGCGGGTTCCGTGTCGCTTCCGCTGATCAGCGCGATAAGCAATCGGTGGAAGGCCGGGGTGATGCGATCGTCGGTAACGGCGAGAATGTCTTTTGCCATCTCGATGGCTTCGACAGCGCCAAGGCGGTCGCCTCGGCGGGCCCGGTCGAGGGCAACTGCCCACAGGGCGAATACCTGGTCGAGGTAGGTGCCGGTTCCCGCGACAAGCGAGGCGAGGCGTTCGACCTCGTCACTCTGGCGCATCGTGGCACAGATCAACGCCTGAACGGCGAGCGCATAACGCTGACCCAAGCCGTCGTATTCGCTCGAGCGCAAGATTTGGGCGGCGTCGCGAACGTTGCCTCGTTGCAGCCTCGCCAACGCCAGAGAAACGAGCGCCTCACTCTCACCGAGTACGGCGCGATCGTCGTCGAACCCGTCGTAGAGTTCAGCCCACTTAATCGCTCGATCGAAGTCGCCTACCCGTGCTGCAGAGGCGGCGTTTACCACGAAAGCGAGGCGCGCCATATCGTGGCTGCCAGCGGCGCGAGCGACATCATAGATTTCTTCGAGCAGCGCTGTTCCCTCGCTGACTCGGCCCTGGGAAACCAGCGCTCGCCCTTCGATCGCTCGCGCGTCGGTAACAAGATTGAGGTCTTCGGCTCGCTCTGCAACATGTCTACCGCGACGTGCGAGTTCGATGGCCATCTTCGAGTCACCCGACCAGAGTTCGAGCGATGCGGCCAACGACAGCAGCACCCCCTCGGCCCAGGCGTCACCACGACGTGCGGTCTCGGGCAGGATTGCCTCAACAAGCTTCCTGGCAACATCCCACTCACCGTTGTGGAAGGCGACCCACGCCTCAATGCCCTGCGACCACGCAAGACCGGCCTTATCGTTTGTGGCGCGGAAGCTTTCCCTGGCCGAGATAAGCAGTTCACCCGCATGCTCGACCTGGCCGCTAGAGAATGCGTAGAACGCAAGACTCTGCACGGCCCACGCCTCGGCCCTCAGGTCACCAGCTTTGGCCGCCACATCGCGTGAAGACGCGAGTGCTAATTCGGCGCGGTCGCCGCGGCCCGCTGCCATCTCATTGAGCCCGAGCAGCCGAAGCGCCCTCGCCCGCTCAGACTGCATATCGAGTTCGTCGAGGCGTGCCGCCGCCCTTGTAAGGAGATCAGTCGACGAGTCGTAGTTGTTGAGCTTGCGGTCGACGTCGCCTCGAACCACGAGGGCCTGGGCGGCCAGAACCGACTCGGGGTCGATGAGTTCGTCGAGTGATGCGAGGTCGGCGAGGCTTCGCTGCAGATCGTGTCGTTCGCAGGTAGCCCTGGCCCGGCCATACAGCAGTCGTGGCATCGCGTCGAGGGGTGGCTCGAGGCCAAGCGCCTCGTCGAAGAGTCGCTCCGCATCGCTCGGTTCGCCAGCAAGAAGCGCGATTTCTCCCGCTTGACCAAGCCAGTGCAATGCACGCTCGGTTATGTACTTCTGTCCCGCTGGGTCGACGGTTGCCAGCTCGCCGGCCAGCAGGGCGGCTGAGCGATAGTGCGATGCGATCACAAGGGCCGTCGTGCTGCGATCACCTGGATGAAACCGACCTTCGAGGAAAGTGGCGACACCGGCGTGGGAGCGGGCTCGATCGGCCTTGGTGATCGTTCCATACGCGATGTCGCGCACCAGATCGGAGCTGAACGTGTAACGAGATCCGTCGTGTTCAAGGAACTCATTTCGAACGAGCACCTCGAACTCATCATCGATGGATTCGAAACCGTTGGTCTCTTTCGACATTATCGAGAGCGCCTCTACCGAGGCCGAGCGGCCGAGGACCGCAGCGTTTTCGAGCACCGAGCGTTCACGAGGAGAGAGTTGATCTAGCCGGGCGGCCACGAGTCCACGAAGTGTCGCTGGCATGTTGTCGATGCGACCGGCGAGCAAGTCGTCAACTACGTCAGTATCGCCAGCTTGGATGCGTGACAGCACCAGCCCCGCAAGCTCTTCGATAAAGAATGGATTTCCGCCACTTCGGTCGATGATCTGGGCGATTGCTTCTTGCGGCAGATCGACACCGAGTTGCTCAAGCATCTCCGCCGCAGCAGCTTGACCGAGAGGCTCAAGATGAAGCCGCATAAAGCCACACCGACTAGCCAGAACGAGCGGCTCCTCGCCCGATCGTGCAGTCAGCAGCACAACGAGTTCGTTGCGGGCCAGTTCATCGAGCACGGCGGCAAGAACTTGCACGACTGGCTCGGGGGCCCAGTGCACGTCTGACAAGATCCAGACCACCGGCGAGTCGGCGAGAAGGCGGGCCAGCAGGGTGGTCACCGCATAGGTGACTTCGTTGCGGTTGCGGAGTCGATCGCCGCCCCGTAGTGGCGTGTCGAACCCAAGAATATGCATGAGCGCCTGCAGCAATCGCTCATTGTCGTACTTGTCGCCAGCCCAGGTGTCGCTATTTAGTGAGGCAGTGATGACCTCGTGCGCCTCTTCGGCGGTGAGGTCGACGTCGAGGTGCCACGACCGCCGAATGACGTCGGCAAATGGCCACCACACATTGGCCTCGCCATACGGAACGCAACGCCCCTCGAGAATCCACCCACCCCAGAGGGATGCGATCCGGCTGGCTGCCTCTTCGGCAACACGGGTCTTACCCATTCCTGACTCGCCGAGAACCATCGTTAACTGCGCACGATGGTGTGCGACGGCCATTCGAGCTTGCCCGGAAATCAAGTCAAGCTCTGCATCTCGACCAATAAAGCTGGTTGAGCGTCGTGTGCGAACACCTGGTGGACGGGTTGCCGCGAGCGCGACGTGAGCTTCAACGACTCCGTCGCGACCCTTCACCTGGAGCTCGCCTGCTGGTCGATAGGAGATGGCCTCGAACGTCGCGAGGTGAGTTGAGTGGCCAACCAGAATCTCGCCTGGGCCAGCCTGGGACTCAAGCCGAGACGCAGTATTCATGACGTCGCCCATTGCGGTGTAGTCACCGCCAGCCTTTGAACCGCCAACGAGAACCTCGCCCGTGTTGATTCCCACACGGAGTTCGAGCGACGTTGGCGCATTTTCGCCCATCGCACGCATGCTGTTCTGCATTCGCAACGCGGCTCGGACAGCCCGTTCCGCATCGTCCTCATGAGCGGTTGGTGCACCAAACAGGGCTACCAACCCGTCGCCCAGCACCTTGTCAATCACACCACCGAAGCTTGTGATGTCACGAATTAGCCGCTCGAAGCAGCTGTCTACCAGGTGTTTTGCTTCTTCGGGGTCGAGCTTTTCGGCCAGCGAAGTAAAACCAACAATGTCGGCAAAAAGCACGGTGACGATGCGACGTTCTTCGCCGCCGAGTGACTGGGACGAACCGCAATTAGCGCAGAAACGTGCCCCGGTGGGGACCTCGGAACCGCAGGATCGACACAGCATCCGGATCATCCTAGGAGGCGGACTGCGAGGCCGGTAGCTTTCTTCGGATGTCTAGCGAATCAGCAATCAGAACCACTCCCTGGTGGCGCCATGCCGTCGTGTACCAGGTGTATCCACGATCATTCGCTGATTCGAATGGTGATGGGGTCGGCGACATCAACGGCATCCGCTCAAAGGTCGCCTATCTAGGACAACTCGGCGTCAACGCGATCTGGATCAACCCCTGGTACCGATCGCCACTTTTGGACGGAGGCTACGACGTTGCTGACTATCGGGTGATTGAGCCTCAGTACGGCACAATGGCCGACGCCGAGGCGCTTATTCACGAGGCCCATGATCACCACATCAAAGTGATCGCCGATCTTGTCCCAAACCACACCTCGTGGGAGCACGCATGGTTTGTCGAGGCGAAAGCCGCTCCCGTCGGGTCGGCGGCACGACAGCGTTATCACATTCGCCCCGGCCGCGGCGTTGACGGAGCTGAACCACCGACCAACTGGACCAGCGTGTTTGGTGGCCCGGCGTGGAGCCGGCTTGATGACGGCGAGTGGTACCTCCATATCTTCGATCCAAGCCAGCCTGACCTCAATTGGGATAACCCTGAAGTCATTGCCGAGTTCCACGAAGTCTTGCGCTTCTGGCTTGAGCGAGGCATTGACGGCTTCCGCGTCGATGTCGCTCACGGCCTCGTGAAAGACATGTCCTTTCCCGACCTTGTTGAGGAGACGGGCGAGATCTTGTCTGTTTCCAAGGAGGTCAATCACCCCTTCTGGGATCAAGACGGAGTACACGACATCATCCGCGGCTGGCGTCAGGTCATCAATGAATACGACGATCGCATGATGGTGGCAGAGGCCTGGGTGCCAAGCGCCGAGCGACTCGCTCGCTATCTGCGTCCCGACGAGTATCACCAGTCGTTCAACTTCGACTTTCTCGAAGCCCCCTGGGATGCCGCGACCTGGAAGACGCTTGTCAGCGAGGCACTCTCGTCGTCGGCCGCTGTTGGCTCAGCCCCAACCTGGGTGCTCTCCAACCACGACGTCATGCGCCATACCACCCGCTATGGACTCCCGAACGATGCGAACTGGCGTCATTGGCCGCTCGATGGACCACATGACCTCCTCGACGCCAGCGTCGGCAAGGCGCGTGCCGCAGCGGCCACGATGTTCATCTTGGCTCTTCCTGGATCGACCTACCTCTACCAGGGCGAAGAACTCGGGCTTCCCGAGGTCTGGGACCTCCCTGAAGATGTACTCGACGATCCAGTTTGGGAACAGTCTGGCCATACGTCGAAAGGCCGCGACGGCTGTCGGGTGCCAATTCCGTGGACACGAACTGGTGACTCTTTCGGGTTCAGTTCGGGCCCAGGATGGCTCCCGTCGCCCGACTACTTTGGGGCCCTATCGGCTGAAGCTCAGGAGGGTGACGACTCGTCGAGCCTCAACCTCTACCGCGAGGCCCTCGCCAACCGAACCGCACTGTTCGCCGCCGACGAAACACTGTCATGGGATGACGACGTCCCTGCTGGCGTCGTCGGTTTCTCTCGAGGTTCCGGTGTTCGTTGTTGGATCAATCTCGGAAACACTTCGGCGTCCTTGCCTGACGGTGTTACGGTCATTCTTTCCAGTGATCGCCGCGACGCTACGGACGTTTTGGCACCAGATTCGGCAATCTGGTTCCGCTCCTAGCCCACTGTCACGCACTAATTCATCAATGAGGAGTAACACCATGACCAACACCGAGCAGGTCGCGACCGCCGTCGCGGCTCACGCCATAGCTGCCAGCAAGGTGTACGGGATGGGCGACACCGAAGTGCACGCCCTCCGCGAGGTGACCGTCAGCTTCGATACCGCGAAGTTCACCGCCATCATGGGACCATCGGGTTCCGGCAAGTCAACCCTGATGCAATGCATGGCTGGGCTCGACCGTCTCACGTCAGGCCAGACTTTCATTGGTGACGTCGAACTCTCCACTCTCAACGACAAGCAGCTCACCCTGCTCCGTCGGGAGAAGCTCGGTTTCATCTTTCAGGCGTTCAACCTGATTCCGACGCTCACGGCCAAGGAAAATATCACACTTCCTCTCGACCTCGCCGGCTCGAAGGGCGACCAAGCGTGGATCGACAACGTCATCGAAACGGTTGGCCTTGGTGACCGAATGAAGCATCGGCCAAACGAGCTCTCCGGTGGCCAGCAACAGCGTGTGGCCGTGGCCAGAGCCCTCGCCAGTCAGCCAGAGATCATCTTTGGCGACGAGCCGACAGGAAACCTCGACTCACGAACCTCGGGCGAGATCCTCGATTTCATGCGCAGGGCCGTTACCGACCTCGGTCAGACCATCGTCATGGTCACCCACGACCCGATCACTGCGGCATACGCCGACAGTGTTCTTTTCCTTGCCGACGGCCTCATCGTTGACCGCATGGAAAACCCAACGGCCGACAGTGTGTTCGACAAGCTGAAGCACCTGGGAGACTGAGATGCTGAAACTTGTCCTCCGCGGCATTTCTGCCAACAAGGGGCGACTTCTCCTCACCCTCGTGTCGATCACTCTCGGCGTCGGTGCAGTGTCAGGGTCGTTTGTTCTGGCCGACAGTTTGCGCGCAGTGTTCAGTGACATCAGCGTGCAAGCGTTTGCTGGTGTTGACGCCCAAGTAAGGGCGATCGAGCCCGAACTCCAGTCAAGCCAAGACCTCCCGCGCTTCGACGACTCAGTCATCGACGCGGTCGCATCGGTCCCCGGCGTTGAGGTTGCTGAAGGTGGAGTCTTCGCCTTTGAGCAGGTCTACACCACCGACAGCGATGGCCAAGTCGTTCGCCCGCTCGGCCCTCCTGTCTTTGCCTCAAGCTGGGGTGGTCCAACTGCAGTCTCCTCGTTCACACTCGTCGACGGCGAAGCGCCGATCGGCCAGCAAATTGCTATCGATGAGGTTCAGGCCAAGAAGGCAGCATTCAACGTCGGCGACGTCGTTACTCTTACCGTGCCAAGCGGCATCCCCGAGGACTTCACAGTTTCGGGCATCATCCGATTTGGAAGCGAACCAGGTGGCAGTGGCGGCGCCTACTTCAACCTGTTCGATCTACCAACGACACAGCGAATCCTCAATCTTGAGGGCCAGATCGATTCCATCGTTGTCGCCGCCGACGACAGCATGACCTCCGATGAGCTATTGACCGCAATCGGCGACGTGCTTCCTGATGGAGTTGAGGTTGTCTCAAGTGACACGGTCATCGGCGAACAACAAGATCAGTTCGGACAAATCGTCGACATTATTGGCAACGTTCTTCTCGGCTTCGCCATCGTTATCTTGTTCGTCAGCACGTTCATTATCTACAACACGTTTGCCATCCTCGTTAGTCAACGGACCCAACAAATTGGTCTCCTCCGAGCCATAGGCGCCAGCGCTTCACAAGTGAGGCTCATGGTCTTACTTGAGTCGGTTGTGGTTGGCCTCATTGCTTCCATTGCCGGACTTTTTGCAGGTCTCGGGGTAGCAGCTTTGCTCAAATGGGTCTTCAGTCTTGGAGGAAACCAGTTCCCCGATGGCCCCCTCGAACTCCGCGTGCGAACGATCATCGTGGTGTTTGTTGTCGGGATGTTCGTCACCGTCGTATCGGCATTGATTCCTGCGTTCAAAGCATCGCGAATCACGCCACTCGAGGCGCTGCAGAATACGGCGCAGCAACAGCGCAGCCTTCGAGCCCGCATCATCACCGGGCTCGTTGTGCTTGTGCCCGGCCTCGCACTCCTGGCCATTGGCCTCTTCGGCGGGTCAGACAACACCAGCGGTGTCCTTACCGCACTCGGTCTTGGCTCGGCCCTCACGTTTATCGGTGTCGCTATGCTCAGCGCCCTCTTCGCATCGCCAGTGGCATCGGCCCTCGGCGCTCCCGTCGAGGCCGTCAAGGGAGTCACCGGCCGGCTCGCCCGTGACAACGCAGCCCGCAACCCGCAACGTACCGCCGCAACCGCAACCGCGCTGATGATCGGACTCGCGCTTATCACCGGCGTATCGGTGTTGGTGCAGTCGCTTCGCGACACGTTCAACGACATCATCGACAACTCACTATCCGCTGACCTGTTCATCTTCGAAGAGGCGCAGGGGCTCCCCTTCTCCGCTGTTCTCGTCGACCAGCTTGGCGCCGTCTCCGACGTCGACTTGGTTGCTGGATTCTCCGTTATCGAAGCCAAGGTCGACGGCGAAGTCGAGTCGGTCGGCGGCTTCGATACTGCCACTGGCACAGGCGTTGTCGACGTTGGCATCCTCGAAGGGACTCCCGAGCTTGCCAGCGACGAAATCGCATTGAACGACGACAAGGCCAACGACGCGGGCTACGCACTCGGCGACTCGGTCACGATCGAGTTCGAAGACGGCGCAGTCGACACGTTCACGGTCGCATCAATCTACGATGACGCCACTCTGGCGGGTTCGATGTATCTCGACCGGTCCGTCACCTCTGAGCATGTGGCAACCGACAATGTCGCGTTCGTTGGCTTGACCTATGTCGACGGAGCCGACCCGGCGCAGGCCAGGGCTGCCGTTGAAGAAGTTACGGCGGCCTTCTCTCAGGTAACGGTGCAGGACAACGCCGAGTTCAAGGCATCCCAGAAGGCCCAGATCGACCAACTGCAATTCTTGCTCTTCGGCTTGCTCGGACTCTGTCTCGTTGTTGCCTTCTTTGGCATCATCAACACGATGGCGTTGTCGGTGCTTGAGCGGACCAGAGAAATCGGCTTGCTTCGAGCGGTTGGTACTACACGATCTCAGCTGCGGTCTTCGATCCGCTGGGAGGCTGTGATCGTCAGCGTTTTCGGTGCTCTGCTCGGCGTCGTTATGGGGCTGCTACTCGGGTGGGCTGCGGTCTCTGCCGTCGGTGACTTCATCCCGAACCTCGGAATCCCGTGGCCGCTGCTGATTATCTTCTTGGTCATCGGCGCCGTAATCGGCGTCCTCGCAGCCTATTTCCCTGCTCGTCGGGCTGCGAAACTCAACGTGCTCGACGCCATCTCGTCGACGTCATAGCGGCAACGTCATAGTCACCGGCGCAACGTCGGACCCTTGTAGCCGGCCTTGAACCCAGCATCCAGGAGCGCTGCCTTCGCTTCTGGGTGAACTGCTGTCGGCGCGCCGTTAATCTTCTGGACTTCGATGCCCTTCACACGGCTGCTCCGGACCAACGAGGCCAACGCATCGGCCCACGAGTCGTCGTCGTCAGCCGCAGGGAAAAGCGCAATGCTGCGACCACCGCGCTCAAGGTAGGCCAAGGCGTCGCCATCACGAAGGACCACGTAGGCGCCAGCCGAGCGTGATGGTCTGCCATCCGACTGCGGCCATGACAACGCAGCGCCATAGGGCTGTGCCGGGTCTGACGCTGAAAGAACGATCGCTTCGCCCCGTTCATGGTCGGGTCGTGGACGCAGATCGCGAAGTCGGTCGACGGCCCCCGGAAGAGCGAACTGCGCGGCGCCAAGGCCAGCCACGAAATAGCCGCGGCGCACTTGGCCCCGCTCTTCTAGTTCCTTCAGCACGGGATAGACGCCAGCGAACCCGCCCTCGGCTCCTTCGGCTAGCGCCATCTCTCTGGTCACCACGCCGTAGCGCTCGAGAAACTGCAATGCCGACGCAGTGGTCCGTTCGGTCTGACTTGGTTGGGGCTCCAGCAACGGGGCGACGAGCGACCATCGCCCTGTGGCAGCGGGTGGCCCGACTCGGGACAATGACCGCATCGACGGGCGCCGACTATTGCGTGTTGCCCGACCTGACTTGCTTGGGAGCGCACCAGACACGACGGCTCTGAGTGGCGTGAGTGCATCGTTCGTGACCTCGCCCGCCCACACGAGATCCCACAAAGCGGTGAGCACCGTCTGATCGTCGTACTCGGTTCCGGCCTCGGCCGCAGCGGCCACCAGATCAGCCCAAAACACCGCACCCCGCGTTGCGAGGCATTGCCTGATCGCGTCGTGGACGGCGCCCTCCGGACCGTCGCCAACGAGCGGCAAGAAGACATGCGCCTGGTCGCGCCACACGAGCCTGACCCTGCCATCGCCCGTGCCAAGCGAACCGGCACCAATCCAGATCAGTTCGCCCGCCGTCAGCAGGGTGTCGAGGTCAGATGGCTGATAGCTGGCCATGCGGGCAGGCAGGATGTCACGCTCTAGCGACGATGCAGGTAGCGACGCGCCCTGCAGTACGTTGATCACATCGGCAAGACCATCGATGCCGCTTCGATTCGACCCGACAAGCTGCCAGTCTCGCTGGAACCTCGCAAGCACATCTTGTTCGACCGGTTCGACCTCGGCCCGCAGCGCCGCCAGCGAACGCCGACGAAGCACCCGAAGTACGTCGCTGTGGCACCATTCGCGCTCAACTCCGTCTGGCCGGAACTCGCCTCGCACAATTCGGCCGCGACGCTCAAGTTCGGCAAGTCCAGCGCTCGCTCGTGTCGCGTCGACGCCAAGGTGGCGAACGACTTGCTCGCCGAGGAAGGGTCCGTTGGTTCGAGCGAAGCGATGCAAGAGGTCGCCAAGGGGGTCGTTGACAGGCTCGGTGAACGCGGCAGGCAGCCCAGGGGGAAGCGAGACACCGAGCGCGTCCCTGAGACGAGCGGCGTCCTCGGCCGAGGCAAAACACGCCTTACCGGCGACAGACACTTCGATTATCCGACGCTCTTCGACAAGCTGACGTAGTGACTCTGCGACGAAGTTCTTGCCGGTCGCAGGTTCGGTCCTGGCTGCGATTTCGCTTTCGGTGAGAGGCCCGAGCCAACGCAGCAGATCCTCGACGGCGTCAACGTTCTTCGCCTGCCACGTATCGGCCAGCCGCTGGAGTTCGGCTTCGAGAGCGGCGAGCACATCGGCGTCGAGTAGCTCTCTTAGCTCTTCAGCGCCGAGAAGGTCACGGAGGAGTTCGCGGTCGAGTGAGAGGGCTGCGGCTCGACGTTCGGCGAGCGGCGCATCGCCCTCGTACATGTATTGAGCGATCCAGCCGAACATAAGCGACTGGGCAAACGGTGATGCGGTATCGGTATCGACCGAGACGACCCGAACCTTCCGGCTTCGCAGATCGCCAAGCACAGAGCGGAGGGCAGGCACATCGAAGACGTCGTTGATGCACTCGCGGGTGGTTTCAAGCAGGATCGGAAAGGTGGGGAATTTGGCCGCGACAGCGAGAAGGTCGGCCGATTTACGCCGTTGTTGCCAGAGCGGCGTTCGCCGGTCAGGGCGACGCCGGGGCAGTAGCAACGCACGAGCCGAACACTCGCGGAAACGCGAGGCAAAGAGAGCTGTCGAAGGGAGCTGACTAATGAGCAGGGCGTCGAGATCGTCTGGGTCTATAAGTAGCTCGTCGGTCGGCACACGATCGATGGCTTCGGGCAAGCGGATCACGATGCCGTCGTCGCTCCACATGAGCTCGACATCCCAACCCCACTGCTCGGCCAATCGATTCTGCAGCGCCATTCCCCACGGTGCGTGCACCTGCGAGCCGTATGGGGTGAGGATGCAGACCCGCCAATCGCCGATCTCGTCACGGAACCGCTCGACCACGATGGTGCGATCGTCAGGTATGTGACCAGCCGCCTCAATCTGCTCGTCGAGGAACAGCATGAGATTCTCGGCTGCGAGTGGGTCGAGATCGTTCCGCTCCTGCAGCCGGGCTACCGCCTCGGCTCGCGGGATCTCGCGGATCTCGCGGAGGAACGTTCCGATGGCACGGCCAAGTTCTAGCGGGCGACCGGGCCCGTCGCCATGCCAGAACGGCATCTTGCCTGGCTGGCCTGGTGCCGGTATGACGACAACCCGTTCGTGGGTGATGTCTTCGATTCGCCAGGTGCTGGCGCCAAGAAGGAACGTCTCACCGACTCGCGACTCGTAGACCATCTCTTCGTCGAGCTCACCGACGCGAGTTCCGTCAGGAAGAAAGACGCCGTAGAGACCACGATCGGGAATCGTGCCTCCACTGGTGACGGCAAGCCGCTGGGCCCCAGGCCGGCCACGCACGATGCCAGCGACTCGATCCCAGATCAGACGAGGGCGGAGTTCGGCGAATTCATCAGACGGGTATCGGCCAGCGAGCAGGTCGAGGACGTTGTTGTAAGCCTCGTCCGACAGGTCAGAGAAATTGGCAGCACCAGTGACAAGGGTTTTGAGTTCGTCGACCGACCAATCGTCCATCGCACAAGCCGCGACGATCTGCTGCGCCAGCACATCAAGCGGGTTTCGCGGGTAGTGCGTTTCTTCAATGAGCCCGGCGTGCATGCGCTCGACAACGACCGCGGCCTCGACCAGGTCGGCTCGGTGCTTCGGAAACACCTTCCCGACGCTTGGCGCCCCTACCTGGTGTCCTGCACGGCCGATGCGCTGTAAACCACGACTCACTGCGCCCGGCGACTCGACTTGTATCACGAGGTCGACGGCGCCCATGTCGATGCCCAGCTCCAATGACGACGTTGCCACGATCCCTTTCAAAACACCACGCTTGAGCTCGTCTTCGATCTGCAAGCGCTGCTCTCTCGAAAGCGAACCGTGATGGGCTTTGACGAGTTCTCGTCCGGCAAGCGGAGTTGTTCCCTCGGCCTCAGCTCCTCGACTCTGCGTCTCGTCATGTGCGAGTTCGTTGAGGCGAGTGGCGAGCCGCTCGGCCAAGCGACGAGCGTTGACAAAGATGATGGTCGATCGGTGTTCCTGCACGAGCTTGAGCAAGGCCGGGTGCATCGACGGCCAGATGCTCCGTTTCGTGCCAGCCGATGCCGCTTCCGCAGGATCTTCTTCATCCGGACGGAGCACCTCGCCAAGCCGGCCCATGTCCTCGATTGGGACAACAACCTCAATCTCAAGCTTCTTACGAACACCGGTATCGACAATGCTCACTGGCCGCGGCGAACCATCGGAGAATCCGCCGAGGAAACGAGCAATCTCTTCGAGCGGGCGCTGCGTAGCCGACAAGCCAATGCGCTGCGCCGGCTTCGCCGTGATCTGATCGAGTCGTTCGAGGGAGAGCGCAAGATGCGACCCCCGTTTGGTAGCGGCGAGGGCGTGGATCTCATCGATGATGATCGTCTCCACCCCGGCCAGGGTCTCACGCACTTTGGATGTGAGCATGAGGTAGAGCGACTCTGGTGTGGTGATGAGCAGGTCGGGCGGGTTGCGAGCGAGCTTGCGTCGTTCGTCGGGCGGTGTGTCGCCCGATCGAATAGCGACCTGAGGCTCGAAGAACGGTTCACCGAGGCGAACGGCTGCGAGGCGAACGCCTTGAAGTGGCCCCCGCAGGTTCTTCTCGACGTCAACTGCGAGCGCCCGAAGCGGCGAGATATAGAGGATGCGGGTGCGTGTGTTCTTGTCGTCTGGGGGCGGTGTTCGAGTGATCTGGTCGATTCCCCAGAAGAACGCGCTCAGCGTCTTTCCCGAACCAGTCGGTGCCAGGATTAGCGTGTTTTCACCGGCCGCGATCCGGGGCCAGCCTTGCACCTGCGGTGGAGTTGGCTCGACAAAGTTGGTCTGAAACCATGCCGCGGCCGCGGGGCTGAAGCCGTCGAAAGCTCGTTGGTTTTGCTCAACACTCATCCGAACAACTTATCTCCGCCCAACAAACCCCCTAACTGGTGCCGGTGGAACAGCATGAGGATGTTCAACAGGCACCAGTTCGGCGAGAAGAGGGGGGTCTACTCAGCTCAGGACGCAATCGTATTAGGCTGCCTGGATGACTCGACCCTTTCGTTTCGGAATCCAAGCCAAGCAAGCCGCCTCCCGGGCAGAGTGGATTGAGCTCGCCAAGAAAGCCG
>JBBKWJ010000107.1:0-3616 GCA_037968895.1 Acidimicrobiales bacterium | reverse complement strand
CCAGTGCCCTCTGCGGTGTGAAGGTCTTTCAGGGGTTTAGGCGACCTGGGCAAACGTCCAGAAAACAGCCCCTGCCCTGGCTTTTGCCGCTCATCGACGCTCATCGATTCGCGTCGTTTCTCAACAGAACGCGTCCTATGCCCGTCCTGGCGACAGTTGTGGTTCGGCCATCCCCATCTGCCCGCTGGCGGGCAACGGCGTGTACCAACGATGGTGTCGGAGGGGCGACTGCAACCTCCAAGTGCATGCCAGCCTTGGGGATTTGGCTGGTCGCGGCGTGACGCGAAATCATCTACGCTAGACCCGCCACCCAAGAGGGTGTTCAGGCAATGAACTGTCATCACCTCGCAGCTAGTTCGCTGGATTTGAGCAAACACGGGCGGATGAGCAAAACGTGGACATGAGCCACTTCCCGCTTACAAGCCAACTCATCTGTTTCTCAACGTGAAAGGCATCCACCGTGGCCGAGTCATCGCTTCCAGCTGAGGGAGCAGACCGCGATGGTGGACAGCGACTGTTAGCCGAAGCGCTCGGTGACGTTTCGGCGGCGTTGAGCAGCACGTTGGAGCTGGATGATGTGCTGGACCTCATCCTGAATCGAGCGGCTCGGGTTGTGCCATACGTCGCCGGGACGGTGCTCTTGGTCAAAGGCGATCACGCCGAGGTCGTAAGAGCCAGAGGGTATGGCGATTCGATGCTCGGTGTCCGGTTTCCGCTTACGAAACTGTGGCGCCGACTGATCGAGACCGGGGAACCCGTGGTGATCGAGGACACACGCTTGTCACCGGGTTGGAGCGTGACTGAGGAGGCCAGGGACGTTCTATCCGCAGCGGTCGTTGGTATTCGTGCTGACGGGCAGGTAATCGGGTTCATCAGCTTGGACAGTTTCGAGACCGGGAGTTTCACCCTGGATCAAGCCCGCCGTTTGCAGGCTTTCGCCGATCAGGCGGGTAATGCGATACGCAACGCCAGGCTATATCAAGAAAGCCAAACGGCACTCACTGCGATGCGCGAGCAGCGCCGGCTGGCTCAGATTCTGGCTGACATCACTGCGGAGCTGACAATGCAGCGCGATGTCGATCATCTCCTCAATTTCATCCTCGAGCGCGTGTCTGGATTCGTCCCGGGTGCAGCCATCACCGTCATGCTGATCCAAGACGGCGTGGCAGAGGTAGTTCGCACCACGGCCGGAGAGACGGCGATGCTGGGGAAAAGGTTGACCATCGCGGAAACCCCAACCCTACGCGAGGTGGTCGCCACCCAACGTCCGTACCTGATCGGAGACACTCGCGCTGAGACAAGCGAATGGGCGTGGACGGAGGACGTCGCGTGGATTCGGTCCAACCTGACCGCACCGATCACGCTGCGCGGTGAGGTCATCGGCTTCCTGAGCCTTAGCAGCGGCGAGCCGGCAGCCTTTCCAACCGCGTTGTTTGAGCCGCTTGAAACCTTTTCGAATCAAGTCGGAATAGCAATACACAACGCTCGGATGTTCGCCGAAAGCGAATCCGCCCGATCAGCAGAACAGAAGGAACGGCTTTTGGCTGAAGCGCTCGGTGACGTTTCGGCGGCGTTGAGCAGCACGTTGGAGCTGGATGATGTGCTGGATCTCATCCTGGATCGAGCGGCTCGGGTTGTGCCATACGTCGCCGGGACGGTGCTCTTGGTCAAAGGCGATCACGCCGAGGTCGTAAGAGCCAGAGGGTATGGCGATTCGATGCTCGGCGTGCGATTGCCGCTTACGAAGCTCGCTCGCCGTCTGATCGAGACCGGAGAACCCGCGGTGATTGAAGACACACGCTTGTCACCGGATTGGATTGTGACCGACGAAGGTAAGGACGTTCTATCCGCAGCGGCCGTTGGTATTCGCGCTGACGGGCAGGTAATCGGGTTCATCAGCTTGGACAGTTTCGAGACCGGGAGTTTCACCCTGGATCAAGCCCGCCGGCTGCAGGCTCTCGCTGACCAGGCGGGTAATGCGATACGCAACGCCAGGCTGTACCAAGAAAGCCAAACCCAGCGACGCCAGACCGATGAGCTCCTCAGAGCGATCCTGCCCGACCAGATCGCCGAGGAACTCAAGGCAAACGGCCGGGTGCGGGCGCGACGCCACGAAGACGTAGGCGTGTTGTTCGCCGACATCGTCGGTTTCACGGAGTACTGCGACACGCACGATCCCGAGGAGGTGCTGGAAGCACTGAGCATTATCACGCAGCGATTCGAAGAGATCTCGGAGCGTCACGGCCTCGAGAAGATCAAGACGATCGGCGACTCCTTCATGGCCGCCGCCGGACTCATCTCACCGATGCTGAACCCGGATCTCCAATGCGTCAAGGCGGGTTTCGACATGCTTGCCGCATGTCGCGAACTAACACCGATGTGGACCGTTCGGCTAGGCGTTCACAGTGGAGAGCTGATCGCAGGTGTACTGGGAAGCAGCAAGTTCCTGTTCGACATCTGGGGCGACACCGTCAACACAGCTTCGCGAGTCGAGAGCAACGGGGTGCCCAACGGTGTCTCGGTCAGCCGCACATCCTGGAACCGGATCGCCCACGCATGTCGAGGACAATCTCGTGGCATGGTTGCAGTCAAAGGAAAGGGCGAGATGGAGATGTTCACAGTCGAAGGGCTGCAATAGGCCAAAGACAGCTAACGGGTACTCCGATCCGCCGATGAGGTAGCAAACCGCGACCAAAACGCGTCCTGAGCAAACCATCGCGCGAATTCGCGCTCTCCAGCCTGACCGAGAAAACCCCAACAACCACAAAGGATCTCGGAGTGGGCGATACTGGGATCGAACCAGTGACCTCTGCCGTGTGAAGGCAGCGCTCTCCCGCTGAGCTAATCGCCCGAGAAACCGGGATGGTAGCACTCAGCGGTCGAGCGGCCTTCGGGACAGTCAGGCTGAAATGGCGGTTCCGAGCAACGCCTGAGCAAAGAAGATCACGAAAGCACCGGCCACCACCCACATCAACAAGGGAACCTCGGCGGCCTTGCCTTTGATCGCTTTGATCAGCACATACATCACGAATCCTGCACCGATGCCCACCGTGATGCTGTAGGTCAACGGCATCAACACGATCGCCAACAGCGCGGGGAAGCCCTCCTCAATGTCGGAGAAATCGATGTCCTTGATCAAGCTCGCCATGAGGAACCCGATGAGGATCAGGACCGGTGCGGTTGCGCTGAACGGCACGATCGACGCCAACGGCGTGACGAAGATCGACAACAGGAACAGCACGCCAACCACAACCGCCGTCAGACCGGTCCGTCCACCCTCGGCAACACCTGCCGAACTCTCGATGTAGCTGGTGTTCGAACTGACGCCGGCGGCGCCACCGATTGCGGCACCGACCGAGTCGACCAGCAGCATTTTGCCCACATCAGGCAGGTGGCCGTCTTCGTCGACGAGTCCCGCTTGTTCGCCGATCGCGGTGGCGGTTCCCATCGTGTCGAAGAAGTCGGTGAGCATGAAGCTGAAGATGGTCAACAACGCCGTCAACGTACCGAGGACCGTGAACACGTTGCCGAGATCGAAGTTGCCGATCGTGTTGAACGTAGGTGTCAGCGCCAGGGTGTCCGGGAGGTCTTGGACGCCCATGATGAGACCGATGAT
>JBBKWJ010000106.1:0-2719 GCA_037968895.1 Acidimicrobiales bacterium | reverse complement strand
CAAAGCCCGGCCCAGCTCTACGAGCGCATGGTCGAGTTCTGGGGCGACCACTTCAACGTGCCCCAGGTAAGCCCGCCCACGACCATTACCCGAATTGTCATGGACCATGACACATTGCGCCCACACGCCCTTGGGCGCTTCGACGAGCTCTTGGTCGCCACGGCCCAGAGCCCGGCGATGCTCATGTATCTGAACAATTTCCAATCGTCGGTTGGTGCAATCAACGAGAACTACGCCAGGGAGCTGCTTGAGCTTCACACAGTCGGCGTCGACGGGGGATACGACGAAGACGACATCGTGAGCGTCGCACGCCTACTCACCGGCTGGATGTTCAACCGTGACCTCGAGTTCGTGTTCGTCGCTTCCAAGCACGACGCAAGTCCGCTTTCCATCCTCGGATGGGACCGTCCAACGACTGGCGATCCAATGGCTCACGGCGTCGACTTCCTCAACCATCTCGCTCGACTCCCACAAACGGCTCGCTTCGTTTGCCACAAGCTGGCGGTTCGCTTTGTTGGCGACGTTCCGCCCGTTGAGCTCATCGACGTGATGGAAGCCGCCTGGCATGAGCACGACACGGCGATTGCGCCCGTTCTGGCGGTCATGGTTTCGCACGCAAGTTTCGTTGATGCGCCGCCAAAGTTCAACCGTCCGTGGGACTACCTCGTGCAGACGGTTCGCTCGGTCGGCGGCACCGTCGACGCGGCGAACCGGTCTGAGCTGCGCGATGCCTATGGCATGATGCGCGATCTGGGCCAGGCACTCTTTCGGTGGCCATCTCCTGACGGCTACCCCGACACCGACGCGGCCTGGCTCAATGCGGGTGCGGTGCTCGCACGCTGGGACTTCGCGACCAAAGTGACCTCGTCCGACAGTTCTGCATTTCAGACGAGTCTCCCCGACAAGCTGGCCGGGCTGCGCGGCACTCCTGCTCACACGATCTTCGACGAACTGGCTCTTTCCTTGCGCCACGAACCGCTCACCGAGTCGCTGCGCGCTGTGGCCAGCGATCTGACCAACTGGGCCCCCGACGATGTCCCCAGCGACGACGAGCTCGACCTCTTTGGGCCTCATCTTGCGTTCGTTTTCCTCGCCGGCCCCAATGCCCTTTACCGATAAATGCGCTCTACCGATAAATGCCCTCTACCGACAACAGCACTAGGAGCTGACCGTGACGACCAAACTGACCAGACGATCGCTGCTCCAGTCGACGGCCATACTCGGGGCCGGCACGCTGCTCGGCCAGCCTTTGCTGCGTCCGCTTCCCGCAGCCGCGCAGGCAACGACCAAGAAAGGCAAGCTCGTTGTCGTATTCCTGCGGGGCGCCGCCGACCATCTCTCGCTGACCATCCCGCTCGACGACGCCGACTATCACGACGCTCGGCCAACCATTGCGATCGCAGCTGACGACGCGCTGCCGCTCGACGATCGCTTTGGCTTCCACCCCGCGATGCCCCGTCTCTACGAGCGATACAAGTCCGGGCAGCTTGCCCCCGTAGTCGCGGTTGGAAACCCGGCAGCCAATCGAAGTCACTTCATGGCCCAAGACCTTTTTGAGCGGGGCAGCGACGGTGAAGACAGCATTGGCGATGGCTGGCTGGCCCGATATCTGTCGGCAACCGCAACCGCAGACGACAGTGCCTTGCGCGCTGTTACTGTCGGCGCCAACGTTGATGACAGCCTGCTGGGATACAAGGCGCTCGGCATGCTTTCGCTTCGCTCGTTTGGGCTCGCGGGCGCCGGCGATTTCGCCGATGATCTGGCGGCAGCAATGGGGCTGGCCTACGGCGGCGACTCGGCAATCGACGGGTTCGCCCAACAAGCGCTCGACGCCGTCGGCGTGGTGGCCGAGTTGCCAGCCTCCCGAGAGCGAAATCGCACGGTCGCGGCGTTCGAAGACATCGCCACGCTGCTCGACGCCGACCTCGGCACTGAGATCGTCACCGTCAGTGTTGACGGCTGGGATACTCATGACCGGATGGGGACGGCAACTGAAGGCGACATGGCGAGACAGCTTGGGATCCTCGACAACACGCTCGGTGGCCTCGCCGACTCGCTCGACGATCGCGGCATCAACGATGTGACCACCCTGGTCGTCACCGAGTTTGGTCGTCGGGTGGCCGAGAATGGCTCGGGAGGTTGCGACCATGGTTGGGGATCGGCTGCGCTGGTGCTCGGGCCCTCGGTTGTCGGTAACCGGGTGCACGGAGAGTGGGCCGGCCTCTCAGCCGATGTGCTGAGCGATACCCGAGGCGATGTGCCGATGACCACCGACTACCGCGACCTCCTCGGCGATGCCGTTGGCGCCGCGCTTGGCGGTGACGGTGCGGTCGTGTTTCCGGGGCTCGAGCGTCGCCCTGTTGGCGTTTTCGCCTAACGCAACGTGAGCCCAACTTCAGCGGCCGCGAGCCACGTCGCGAGGCCACCGCTCCGTCAGATAGCTAACCTTGGCGCCAACTGCACGATGAGGACCTAGTCAATGCGCCTGCTACTGGTAGAAGACGAACCGAGTGTGGCCGTTGGCGTTGTGCGCGCCCTCCGAGGCGAGGGCTACGCCATTGATGTTGAGGCCGATGGGGGCGAGGGGCTTACCCGAGCCCGGACTGGCCAATACGACCTCCTCATCCTCGACATCATGCTGCCAACAATCAGCGGTCTTGAGATATGCCGGGAGCTGCGCAATGAAGGAAACTGGACTGCCATTCTGATGCTCACCGCC
>JBBKWJ010000105.1:0-3938 GCA_037968895.1 Acidimicrobiales bacterium | reverse complement strand
ATCCTGAACAGCCGGCTCTTCGGACGAGTCACTCCCGGACCCAACAACCAACGCTACGACCTTCCACCGCTCCAGGCAAGAGGGTCGACTTCGTCGCGCCCCGACCGCCCTCCCAAACTCCCCCTTGACACAAAGAGGCTTCGATCTTTCGCTGTCAGCGCCTTCTGGACGCTCGCGCAATATCGAGTGGGTTCTGGGTCCAGTCCGATGGCCTCGAAGCTCTCGTGAGCGCTTCGTCGACCGCGCGAGAGGGGCTGCGGCTTTCTACGATCTACAAATTCCACTTCCAGTACCATTGTAGATACCGCTATCTTCTCGGTACTGTCGCCGCATGACAGAACCGCTGCGACTCACCGTCTACTCCGACTTTCTTTGACCCTTCTGTTACGTCGCTGCCGTGCGCCTCGACGATGTGAAAGAACACTTCGGCGACCGAATCGTCATCGAGTGGAAGTCCTTCATGCTCCGCTCTACCGAAACTGGCCGAAAGACCCGCGAAGAATTCATTGCCTACACCCAGAACTGGGCACGAATGCCCGAGGCTGACCCTCGGCTCGAGGTCACTGCACCGTGGGCGTCAGAACACGAACACCCCAGTCACAGCCTGCCCGCGCTCGCGGCGTCCAAACTGGCCGCCATCCACGGTCCTCACGCCGAAGAGGCGTTTCACCGCGCCATGTTCAAGGCGTACTTCTTGGAGAACCGAACCATCTCCGATACCGCAGTGATCGCGGCGATCGCCGGCGACTGCGGACTCGATTCCGTGGAGTTCGCCACCGAATTTCGCGAACGCGAGAAGGAACTCGGAGATCAAGTGATCAGCGACCACCAGAACGCCATGGGGCTCGGTATCAACGCTGTGCCAACAATCATTGTCGACGATCGGGTCTCAATCCCCGGAGCGCAAGACACCGATACCTATATCCGGGTACTCGAACAACTTCTCAACGAACGCGTTGAACGGCCGTGATTGACGCGATCTGAGGTAACCGTTTTCTGAAACCGGTGCTTGCTATCGCTGAGAATCTGAGCTGTGCAGCGTTTCGAGGAGTGTTGTTGCGGCGAGTCGACCGAATGCGTTTGCGGCTTTGGGTCCGTCGCCACTCACGAGCTTGCGGTCGATGTGAACTGCGCCGTTCGATTTCTTGTTGATGATGTTGACGCCCAGATCAGTGAGGCGTTCACCGAGCCACCAAGGCATGTGACCTGGCAGATAACCGATTCGCGGTGTTTGCTTGTCGACAGCATCGGGGAACACGACCATGTCATAACCCTCGTACAAGAAACCGTCGCTTGTCTGCCCAGCTTTTGCTTCTGGAAGGTTCGCAGCGAGCAGGGCACCTGGGCCGTGGCAGAGGGCGAGGGTGTGCAATCCGCGGTTGTGAGCCCAGTTGAGAATCTTCCCGACGTCGACGTTGTCGGGGAGGCCCAACATGGCGCCGTGGCCTCCGGGAACGAAGATTGCGCAGTACGGCGAAGTGTCATTCATCGACGTCTCGACAAAGTCGGTCAAGGCCAGTGGGTTGTCGAGCTGGTGCTTCAGCTCCTTGTACAGACCCATCACGGCCTCGTCTTCTTGTGGCATCGCCCACATCTCGACCTGGACCGGAGCACCTGTTGGCGTGGCGATTTCGATGTCGAATCCGGCGTTGCGAAGGTGCAGCATCGGCACCAGCATTTCGACCGGATGATTGCCCGTCGAGAACTTCTTTCCGTTCGCCATGGTCATGGCCTTCTCCTCGGTGCAGATCATCAGGATCTTCATGTCGCCTTCGTAGGCGTCGTTGTAGGTGTGGCCGTCGTAGTCCGTCTTCTTCTGAGTCGAGAGTTTCATCGCGAGTGTCGATGGACGGCAGGTGCCGTCTGCTTCGGGCTGGGGCGAGATCGGTGTTCGCATGGAATTTCCTTCAGGATGAGCGCAGCTTCGAGGTCGAAGGTGCTGAGTACACGGATAGTACCGTCAAGGTAGTAGTATCTTCTACGGTACTAATAGAGAAAGTTGAGGAGATATGGCGACCCACACGTCAACAGCGATCACCGTCGATGCGCTGGCAGAATTCACCGGGATGGTCGGCGGCCGCTGGAAGATCGGCATCCTTTACAGCCTCGGCTGCGACGGCAAAGCCCGTTTCAACCAACTCGCCGACCGGATGAGCCCAGTGACCCCCACGACACTGACTCGTCAGCTGCGCGAACTCGAACGCGACGGGCTCGTGACAAGAACGCAGTACAACGAGATACCGCCGCGTGTTGAGTACGACATCACCGACACCGCACACACGCTGATCCCCGTCCTCGATCACATCGCGACATGGACCACGTCACACGGCCGAAAACTCGCGGCACCGATCCAGAGCTGACGCCTCGCAATTGCCGGAACTCCCAACTCAACGAGCAAAGCAGTCCTGACCACGCGTTCAGCGGATGGCGATCGTCACCTTGCCGTTGGGGCCACCCGACTGCGCGAAACGATAGGCCTCTGCAACGTCGTCGAGTGGGTACGTGCTGTCGAGTACCGGCTCGACAACGCCGCTGGTGATCAGGCTTGCAATCTCGGTGAGCTGTTCACCACTTGGTTCCATATAGAAGGGATGGAAAGCAACATCGCGTTCAGATGCGAGCCCTTCGGGAGCTTCTCCCTTGATCGAGACGATCGTTCCCCCTGGCTTCACGACGTCGAATGACCTCTCCAACGTGTCGCCGCCCATCATGTCGAAGACGAGATCGCACGGTTCGACGGCATCTTCGAATCTTTCGGTCTTGTAGTCAACGACCTGATCTGCACCCAATCGCTCGACGAGGTCCTTGTTCGCGGCGCCGGCCGTCGTGGCAACCCACGCGCCCGCGTTCTTGGCGAATTGGATGGCGAGTGTTCCGACTCCTCCAGAGCCGGCGTGGATCAGCACGCGCTGACCTCGCTTCAGTCCACCCTTGTCAAAGAGCGCCTGCCACGCCGTGAGGCCAGCGAGAGGAATGCCCGCAGCCTCAGCATGGGTGATATTGCTGGGCTTGACTGCGAGATCGGTTGCCTTCAGCGCTGCGTACTCGGCCATCGTTCCAGCCTGCATGCCATCGGCCCGCGCGAACACTTCGTCGCCGACGGCAACGCCAACAGCATCGGGCCCAACTTCAACCACGACGCCAGACAGGTCGTAACCAACCGTCCAAGGAAGCTCATAGGGGAGCATCGGCTGCATGTGCCCAGCCATGATGATCCAGTCGATCGGGTTGATGGCGGCCGCGTGAACCTCGATCATCACGCTGTCGTTGGGAAGGTGGGGCCGATCTATCTCGGCGACTTCTGGTTCGTTTCCGTACTCACGAAGGATGGCTGCTCTCATGGGGTTCCCGTCTTGGCTGTGTGCGACCTCCGGAGGCCAATCGCCGCCGGAGCGCCGCCACAGTATCGATGCGATAGTGGTATCTACGATGGTAGTAACGGCGATTGTGTCAAACGACACGCCGGCAAACTCTTCACACCCGTCATCACCCAAACCGAGGACACACTCGGCACTCACGCACAGACAGTCCACGCACAACTCCTCAAGCTCCTGCACACCATCGACGCCATCCGAGACGAGCACACATAGCCACGCGCCTCGAACTCAACTCTCTCCAAGACCGCTCGTAACGTTCACGCCACCCACTTGGCGGACCGCCCAGATCCGGCATTATGCGCACAGCGACGTGCTCGATATCGCTCAGCGGCGGCCGGCTGAGTCGCGCCGAGGAGGCTTCGATTGATGCGTTCAGTCGAACCCTATGTTTGCCGAGACGGTCGTGATTGGTGTGGCGTCGAGTCTGATCTCGATTGCTTGGTGCGCTGTCATCAGGGGTCCGTCAACGGGAGCTTTGCCGATCGGTTCCGGTCCTGTGTGGTTGGCCCGTTCTCGGTAGCCGGCGACGTCGAGGATGAGTCGTCGTGCTTCATCGAGGGT
>JBBKWJ010000104.1:0-2699 GCA_037968895.1 Acidimicrobiales bacterium | reverse complement strand
TCACGGAACAGCGCTACGACAACCAGCAGCAACGGCAACAGGGGGATGGCCAGGAAGAGATCGGTGACTCGCATGAGCGGGCCGTCGAGACGGCGGAAGAATCCGGCCAAGACGCCAATGGTGGTGCCGACCAGCACTTGGAACAACATCGCGGCCATGCCGACCGACATCGAGACGCGGCCGCCGATCAGTACCCGGGCAAGCACGTCGCGGCCGAGGTTGTCGGTGCCCATGAGGTGTTTCCAACTTGGGCCGAGGTTGCGGCCGGGCACGTCGGTTTCGAACGGATCGAAGGGGTACAGAATTGGCCCGACATAGACCGCAAGGATGACGATCGCGAGCAGGATCAAACCGATCAGCGCGCCGCGATGTCGCCGGAACTGGCGCCAGACGTCGGATCGCAGCGACCGATACTCGGGCAGCTCGTCGTCGACGACGAAGGTGTCCAGGGAACTATCAGTCATACCGAATCCTTGGATCGAGGAAGCCGTACACGATGTCGGCCAGCAGGTTGAACATCACGGTCAAGAACGCGAGGAAGAACGTGATTGTCTGCACCATTGGTATGTCACCGCGCCCGATCGACACGAGGAGCAGCTGACCGATGCCATTCACTTTGAAGATGCTCTCGGTGATGATTGCCCCGCCCACAACGCCCGGCAGCGACAAGGCCAAAAGCGTCACGACGGGAATCAGGCTGTTGCGCATCACGTGCACGTTGACGACCTTGCTCTCGCTGAGGCCCTTGGATCGTGCGGTGCGCACATATTCCTGATTGAGGTTGTCGAGCGCTGACGCCCGCGTGAAGCGAGCGAGCGTGCTGGCGTTGAACAACGTCAAGATGCTGACCGGCATGATCAGCTGTTTGATCTGTATCCAGATACTCGACCAGCTGGTGAACTTGACGTCGTGGGTGGTGTCGTAGAACGACGGGAACCATTTGAGTTTGACGCTGAAGATCACAATGGCGAGCAACCCGGTGAAGTAGACCGGCAGAGCGAACCCGATCATCGTGACGAACGTGCCGACGTTGTCGAACAGCGAGTACTGCTTGTAGGCCGAGATGATGCCGACAGGAATGGCGATCATCGTGCCGAACAGCAGGCCAAGACCCAGCACCCACAAGGTCTGGGGAAGACGCTGGTAGACGGTGTCGAGGGCAGGGCCACGAGATGACCACGAGATGATGCGATCCTTGCTCTCGATGCAGTCGCCGATGCACACATTGCTGATGGATTCGAACAGGTGCTGAGTTTCGTTGACGAACATCAGGTTGCACCATCTGAGCCACTGGAGAAAGAACGGTTCGTTGACGCCGAGTGACTGGCGGATCTGCTCACGAATCTCTGCCGGGATGGTCAGCGGCAGCTGCGACGTGGGGTCACCAGGCGCCTGATCGAGGATCAGGAAGATGATAAGGCTGATGATCAGCAGTGTGGGAACTGCGAACATCGCCCTTCGTATGACGTACCGCAACATGTTGCTGGTTCTCCCCCTCCGAGAGTCCTGACACTCTACAAAAAAGAAAGAGGGCGTGCCGAACGACCGAAGTCAATTCGACACGCCCTCAAACGCTCACGCGTTCAGTGCGAAATGGGTTATCCCTCGCGGGTCCATTCTTGGATGTTCCAGTACTCGCTGTCCCAGCCGTTGAGCGGGCCAGTGTTCTGCATTGCGTTGCCGAACGCCGAGACGCTGCCACGAAGTACGAGCGGAATTACCGCGCCCGACTCGGCCGAAAGGATGTCGTTCAAGCGGATCGCAAGATCATCGCGACCAGGATCGCTGAGCGGTGTCTGTGACAGCTGGGTGAAGACCTCTTCGTATTCTTCGTTCGCCATACGAGGCATGTTGTTGCCGCCCCAGTTGTTGTCGAACTCAGGGATCGAATCGATCAACCAACCGTTCAAGTACGAGCCCGGATCGGGGTTCGTAGCATTGTTGGTGAACATCTCGATGTCGCTGAAGAACTTCCAGATCGATACGTCGCTGGCACTGGTGCCATCGAAGAAGAGGTCTGCAGATTCATTCTTCATGTTGGCAACCACGCCGATTTCTTCCCAGTAGCTCTTGATGAGGTCCTGGTTTGACTGGCGCACCGCGTTGGTCGAGGTGACGAAGTCGAACTCGAGCGGCGTGCCGTCGGGAAGTTCGCGGACGCCATCACCGTCGGTGTCGAGGTAGCCGAGATCCTCGTCGAGAATACGATTGGCTTCATCGATGTCTTGGGTGAGGCACCAGTCGTTGTTCGTCGAGGTCTGGCTTCCGACGTTCCAGATGTTGCAGGTAGGCAGGCCATTGGCGCCGTAACCAACCGTTACGAGATCGTCACGGCTGATCGCCAGTGACAAGGCTCGTGCCAGGTCTGGGTTCGCAGTGAAGAACGGGTTCGGGTTCGTGCCTTCGAGGTAGCTCGACTTGGCATCGCCGTCGGCACGGTTGTTGGTCTGGTTGAGGTTGATGTGCTCAACGCTCGAGCCACCGAACGAAACGGAGACAACGCCGTTGCCGGCTGCTTCCATTGGGCCGAGGACCTCAGGTGCTACTTGCAGGTTCCATGCATAGTCGGCTTCGCCGATTTCAAGCACTGAGCGAGCTGCAGCTTCTGCATCGCCGCCACCCTTGATGGTGACGGTGCCAAAGGAAGGCTGACCGTCTGCGTTGCCGCGGTAGTTCGGGTTGAACGCATAGACCACGGT
>JBBKWJ010000103.1:0-12810 GCA_037968895.1 Acidimicrobiales bacterium | reverse complement strand
GCGATGACCGCCTTGATGCTGATTCCCATGATGATCATGGCGGCACTCGCTATCGACATCGGTTCGTGGTATTCCGTCGCGGCTTCCACCCAGACGGCCGCTGACGCCGCCGCATTGGCTGCGGTGTCGCACCTTCCGGACCTCGACGCGGCGGTCCAAGCAGCGTACGAAGAAGCGGCACGCAACGGCGTCATCGATGTCGACGGGCATTCGCAATCGACGTTCGATACGCCGGCGTCGTATCCGCAGATCCTGGTGACTCTCCCTTCGAGCAACGAAGTTCAGGTCGACATCATTACCAGAGCAGACGCTCTTTTCGGTCAGGTCGTTCTTGAGGGCGTCATCATCAATCGGCGTGCACGTGCGCAGTTCGTCCGGCCGGTTCCAATGGGCAACCCGACATCACAGCTAGGAGCAGGACACCTGCTCTCGCCCCCCGACTACTCAAGCGCGTACTGGCTCAATGTCGGCGGCTATTGCGGCAAACGAGCCGATGGCTCCCGAGCGTTCAGCGGCTACGAGAACGATGTGGCTGGTTGCGCAGGAAGTCCCGTTGGCGCCGACAACGTCTATCTGGCCCCGTACTCCTACAGCCCTGGGTTCACCTGGGGGAGTGGATCGGCCACGGAGTGGACAGGCATAAACACAAGTCTTGCTCCAGTGAACGCACCTTGGTACAAGGGAAACACACTTCGAGACGACTACTTCGTCGCCATCGAATTGAGTAACGCAATCGCTACTCAGCAATACCGAGTGCAGATTTATCGACCTGGCACCTGTATCGCGAGTTTGGAGTCGTACTTCAGCCCGACTCATCTCCAAAAAGAGAAGTTCTTGAACGGCCGCAAGACATTGACTGGGCCGAGAATTCATACTCGTCTCTACAACGTCGATGCCACTCTCGCCAACCGCTGGGATGCGGTCCATGCGGGCAATATTCGAGCAGACGACTACTGGGAGCTCGATGACTGTGACGGCGACTTCGGCGACGGCTGGTACACCATTGACGTCATTGGAGGTGCCGCCTCAGAGGCTGGGACCCACTACCTCTCATATGGCAGCGAGGAGAACCTCAACGAGATCTGGACGAATGTCTTTGCCCTCCGCGTGGTGCCAGCGGCAAGCGACTCGGTCTGCTCAGACATCTCTCGATCTGGCAGCTGCCCGACGATTTCAGCGGTCGATGATCTGCCGATCTTTATCAATGACTTCGACGAAGCCGGCAATCCGGTTCCACCGGCCGCGGTCGTCGATCGTTCGATCAATGTGTACCTAGGGCATGTGCTCGACGACCACGCGGGCAAGACGCTCGAAATCAAGCTCTTTGACGCCGGCGAAGGCATGAATTACCTACAAATTCTTGATCCGACTGACAACCCGCAGGAGCTGACGTGGCGGTCGACCGCATGCCAAGACACTGGATTCTGCGAAGCAACCAATGACGACGGATCAGTAAGCGGTGCTGATGATCTGGTCGGTGGCACGGGCCAAGATGCCTCCTGTCCAGACAAGCCGTGCCTCAGTGTGACCGGTAGTAAGTTTCAGAACAATGAGGTCACCATCAAGGTGGACGTTCCTCCGAGCTATACGTGCAGCTCCAACTGTTGGTGGAAGGTCCGCTACGTGCCGACCACCGGATCGGTGCACGATGCGACCGAGTGGTCGATTCGAGTAATCGGTGACCCCGTTCGCTTGACCGATTGACACTGGCCGATTAACGCTGGGTTGCCCGCCCTATCCTGTTTGAGTGTCGAACTTCGTAGATGAAAGCAACATGTGTGCCCGCGCTGGCGATGGCGGTGCTGGCTGCGTCTCGTTTCGACGGGAAGCCCATGTGCCCAAGGGCGGGCCAGACGGCGGCGATGGTGGCGATGGCGGCAGCGTCTGGTTTATGGCCGACCGCAACGTCGCTTCGCTCTTAGCATTTCGTGACTATCCCCACCGCACTGCCGAAAGCGGCGTGCACGGGAAGGGCAGCGGTAAGCACGGCAAAGGGGGCGAAGACCTTCTCGTCCACGTGCCGGTTGGCACGGTCGTGCTCGACCACCAGACACACGAGCCACTTGCCGATTTCGAGAATCACGGCGACCGCTGGCTTGCGGCCCCCGGCGGCCAAGGCGGCAGGGGCAATGCTCGCTTCCTGAGTAACCAGCGTCGGGCCCCTGGTTTTGCGGAGCAGGGCGAGGCATGCCAAGAGACGTGGTATCGCTTGCAGCTCAAGCTGCTGGCCGATGTCGCATTGGTCGGTTATCCAAGCGCAGGCAAGAGCACACTGATTTCAGTCATCTCTAAGGCCAAGCCCAAAATCGCTGACTATCCATTCACAACTCTCGAACCGAACCTCGGTGTAGTGAAACTCGACGACGACAGCGAGTTCGTCGTCGCCGACCTTCCAGGGCTCATCGAGGGTGCGAGCGAAGGCAAGGGACTCGGCTACCAGTTCCTGCGCCACATTGAGCGAGCGAGAGTGCTCGTGTACTTACTCGATCTCTCTGCCGTCGATGGCGATTCACCGGCCCGCCAACTCGAAGTGCTTCGACAGGAGCTCGGGGTGTTTGAGCCTGCCCTTCTCGACCGTCCGAGCATCGTTGTTGCGTCAAAGTCCGACGTGCTCAGTGCGGAGGACTGGGGTGATCAGGCCGAGGTCGAGTTTGAGATCTCGTCGGTAACCCGAGCCGGTTTGCAGCCCTTGTTGTGGCGCATGTCTGAATTGGTCAAATTGGCGCGCCAAGACGAGCCGGAGCGCGACGGATTCGTCATTCACCGCCCTGAGCCTGAGGGCGTTGTTGTTGAGCGTGAGATGGATGGCACATGGCGGGTGCATGGTCGCCAGGCCGAGCGGGCAACCGCATTGTCCGATCTCACGAATGTCCAGGCCCTCGACTACGCGCTCGACAAGCTGCTGAAGCTTGGCGTTAACAAAGCGTTGAAGAAGGCCGGCGTCAAAGAGGGTGAGACCGTCCACGTTGGCGAGTTCTCGTTTGAGTACTACGAGGACTTCTAACGATGGCTGCTTCCTCGGGTACAAGTTCCTCGAGTACGGGGCGTTCGGGCATCATCGTGGCCAAGATCGGCTCGTCGTCCTTGGTGACCAACGGAGCAATCAACCAGGCGGCGCTCGACAAGCTCTGTGCTGAGGTCGCCACGGTTAACGCTGGCGGCAAGTCGGTGGTGCTCGTATCGAGCGGGGCGATAGCGGTTGGCCTTCCGGCTCTCGGCTTCGGCCCAGACGAGCGACCGAAAGACCCCGCTGTGTTACGCGCCGCATCGGCCGTTGGGCAACAATCGCTTATGCGGGCATGGGAGGCCGCCCTTGCTGGCCAGGGGTTGATCGGTGGCCAGGTGTTGCTGGCACCAACTGATCTCATGATGCGGCGGCGCTATCTGAAAAGCCGGGGCACCCTCGGCGCGCTCCTGCACCTCGGCGTCGTCCCAATCATCAACGAGAATGATGCCATCGCCGACGACGAGATTCGCTTCGGTGACAACGACCGTCTGGCTGCATTGGTCGCTCACCTCGTCGAAGCCGAACTGCTTGTGCTCCTCACTGACACGCCCGGGCTCTTCACGGCAGATCCTCGCCACGACGCGTCTGCGTCGCTGATCGAAGAGATCGTTGCCATCGACCAAGAACTTGAGGCAATAGCGGGCGGAGCCGGCTCGGCTAACGGAACCGGCGGGATGGCGTCAAAGCTTGCGGCAGCCCGGATTGCTGGATGGTCTGGTATCGAAACGATCATTGCGGGCGCAGACACCGCCGACGTCCTGGTGAACGCGGTAGGCGGCGACGCTGGCGTCGGCACTACGTTTCGAGCCCGAGAGTCGCGGCTCTCGGCCCGCAAGCTTTGGATTGCATTCGCACTGCCCGCGAGTGGCACCATCGTCGTCGATGCTGGAGCCCGCGCTGCGCTTGAGGGCAACAACCGCTCGTTGCTGCCTGCTGGCGTCGTCGATTGCATTGGCGACTTCGGTGTAGAGGACGCAGTCGAAATTGTCGATCAACAGGGCACCGTATTCGCAAAAGGCCTCGCCCGATGGTCGAGCGAGGCCTTGCGTGATCACTATGGGAAACGCACGAGCGAAGTCCCTGATGACTTAGTGGATGAGGTCGTCCATCGGGACGACCTCATCATGTTGCCGTAGGCGCGAGAGCTGGCTAGGCCGTTTCGCCTTCGACTTCAGCCTTGGCGGCTGGCGCGGCTTCTGGTGCCGTTGCGGCGTCGAGACCGAGTTGAGTTCTGATTTCGCTGAGACGGCTCTGCGCCTCGACGTTGAGTGACGCCGACTCGACCTCGAGCATGCGAGCCTCAACCGATGCACCGCTTAGTTCAGAAGCACCCTTTGCTTTGGCGTAGCGTGACTCGATCTTGTCGCGGACCTCGTTGAAGGTTGGCACGTCGTCGCCGACGGTTTCGGACAACGAGGTCATTGCCTTGTTGAGCTGCTCTTGCATCTTCGCTTGGTCGAGCTGCGACATCAGCTTCTGACGCTCTGACAGCTTTTTCTGAAGCGCAGACGAGTTCTGGTTGACCGCGCTCTTGGCTTGGTCAGCGGCCTGTGAAGACTGAAGGTGGAGTTCCTTTAGGTCTTCGACCTCACGCTCAAGGGCGACGAGCCGGTTGGCGAATGCCTCAGCGGCCGACGTGTACTGCGCCATCTTGTCTTCGTCGCCTGCCTTCATGGCGTCGTCGGCCATCATCACGGCTTGGCGGGCATTGCCGCCAACTTTTTCGTAGTCAGCCATGGTCCGGTTCAGCCGGATTTCGGTCTGCTTCTGATTGGCGATGACATTGGCCGCCTGCTCCTTGAGGCGCCGGTGCTGTTCCTGCGCCTCCATGATGGCCTGCTCAAGCTGCACCTTTGGATCGGCCTTCTCGTTGAACGAGCCGGTGAGCTTTGCTGTCAGATAACGCCATGAACGCTTTATGAGCTTAAACATACACCGATGTTAGTTCGGCGAGCAGAGATGTGGGTGCCGTTCAGCGATGAATTGGGTGATAGCCCTGGAACGCGAGTGCACCGATGTAGGCACCGAGCCCCGCTATGCCGACCGCTATGCCTGCCATGGGGTTGGGGAGTCCAATGAGTTGGACCAGTCCAACGACCGACGCTGCGAACAGTGACGCCGCAGTGATTGGCAGAGCGAGGCCTGAAGAAACAGATGTCTGGAGCCTGGCGTTAAGCCGTTGGCGTAGAAGATGCCACTCGACGGCGGCGGCGATAGACGAACCGAGACCGAGTCCAACGGCGCCAAGATGGAACCCCGCCGGCGCTTCTCGGATCGCGTCAGGCAGCGGCGACCAGGCAAGCAGGCTATCGAACTGCGTAATTGACCCATCGAGGATGACGAGGCGGTCGAGGGGGAACATCAAAAACGCGCCGGCAACGGCGACGACTATGAGCCGATACGCGGCGATTCGGGTTGGTCCTTTCACGTCGCCAAGGGCGTAGAGCGCGTTCTGCGTGACGCGAGCCATCATCGAGGCGGGGAGTCCGATGGCGAACGAAGCGAGAACGAGCCCGAGGTACTTCAGATTGTCTGGCTCCTTGCCTTCGCCGAAAAGCCCGTATGCCGCTCCAACGACGCTCGTCGCCCCAACGACAAGAACTGCAGTGGCGATTCCGGCTGGCAGCGCCACTTTCCGAAGGCCGAGTGTGACCCGGCGGTGGACGAGAGCCATCTCGCTCGAACCTCGCGACATTTCGGTGAGTTCAGACGCGGCGACGCTGAAACCGAAGAGCGAAATGGGAAGGAGGTAGAAGACGAGCGTTGCCCTGATGCCATTGAGGGCACCGGCGGCGAGAAACGAGGCAAGCGCAAGGTCAACGAAGCCAGCGAGTTGCACGATGCCTCGACCTGAAATGGCAGGTAGGGCGCGACGGAGTACAAGGTTGATCTGCCCCTCACGGCGAAGGTGGGGGACGAGACCGCTTGCCAGTCGATTCGCCGATGGCCACAACACCGCGAGCTGAGCAAAGCTCCCGATCACCACCGCGTATGAGAGCCACAGCGCCCCTTTCTTGAGTGACTCGGGGTCGCCCTTGTCAACGGTGCCAAATAGGAGCAGGCCGCCAAGCAGGAAGATCTGGGCACCGTTCCACGCGATGGGGGCCGAATAGGAGAGGAGGAACCGCCGGTGCGAGTTCAGGACACCGAGGCAGAACGCTGAGATGGTGACAAATCCAGTGCCAATAGCAGTGATCCTGGTGTAGGTAATTGCCAGCTCCGCTGCTTCGTCAGGGAGCCCCGGCGTCACTATCCAGACAATCGGTCGAGCCGCAATCACGATGAGCGCGACAAGAAGTGAGACGAGTGCGGTGAGGAACCCGAGCGTTCCTGACGCAACCCGTCGAGCCTCGACGTCTTCTTCGTCCTCGATCAGTCGGGCATACACGGGGACGAATGAGGCAGAGAGCGCACCTTCGCCGACGAGATTCTGGATGAGATTGGGGATCTGCATTGCGGCGCGGAAGGCGTCGACAACGATCGACTTTCCGCCGAAAACCGCTTGCATGAAAACTTCGCGTACCAGCCCGGCGATTCGACTGGCGAAGATTCCTATCGCAACCCGATTGGAGTCGGTTGCCATTCCTACAGAGCTTCCGGAGTTGGCACTCCAGCAATGTCGGCGATGTCAAAGGTGGTGAGCTCGTCGTTGGTTGGCTCCGCGGTGTCCATGAGCCGTTTAGCGTGACGAGCCACCGCAGCTTCAAACAGGTTTCGGGCCAAACGGCCGTTGCCGAAGCCGTGGCCTCTCGGATGCGACCCAAACCAAACCAGAACCGCTTCTTCGCCATCAGGCGTCAAGGCGTATTCGCCCTTTGCGCTGATGAGCTTGAAAATGGCGAGTAGTTCGTCATCGTTGTAATTGGGAAACATGATGGTCTTCGGGAATCGGCTTTGGAAGCCGGGGTTGGTCGAAACGAGTTCAGCCATCTCTTTCGGGTAGCCGGCAAGGATGACAACCATTGAGTCGCGCCGGTCTTCAACCTGTTTGACGATGGCGTCGATGGCCTCGCGGCCGAAGTCTTTCTCGCCGCCACGAATGAGCGAGTAGGCCTCATCGATGAGGAGTACACCTCCGTCTGCCTTTTCGAAGACACCGGCAACTTTGGTCGCCGTCTGGCCGACAAAGCCGGCGACGAGACCACCACGGTCGACCTCAATTAAGTGGCCCCGCTCGACGACGGCAAGGCTGCGGTAGATGCGGGCGAGGAGTCGAGCGACGGTTGTCTTTCCGGTACCAGGGTTGCCGCTGAAGACGAGGTGTTTGGTGCTGTCGACGACGGGAAGGTCGCGGTCGGCTCGTAGCTTCTGGATGCGAAGCATCGCCGTAAGGAGAAGCACTTCTTCTTTGACTGCTTCAAGGCCGATGAGTTCATCGAGTTCGGCGAGCACAAGCTCAACCGGTTCTGCCGGCTCATCTTCTTCAGCGAACACTCCGGTGTCAGACACCGGAGTGTTCGTTTCAGTGGCGTTCGCCGCATTCGTCTGGGGAGCGATTTCGTTGCTGGGGAGGGCGGCGAGGAGGAGGCGTTGGAATCCGACGATCGCTTTCAGCTCTTCGTCAGACGGGTACGCGTCGAGAGACGACACCGTGTGGGCGAGCGCCATGATCTCGTTGTAGTAGGTCCACGCCAGGCGGGTGCCTCGAAGGCGGTCGGCCTGGCACAAGGTGAGAAACATCTCTGGCACGATGGTGAGCCGACGCCGCGTTCCCTCAAGCAGGTCGCTTCCTCGCAGGTCGTGTGGCATGGCGTTGGACGGGATGAGGTCGTGGGGCGAGAACGCAGCGACCAGCGCCCAGATTTCGTCGTCGGTGTGCCTCGTGTCGGCGTCGATCATCGCGCACGCAATGTTAAACGCCTCGACTGCGGCATCGCGGCGCAGCATTGCTGGGTCGACTCCCGAGCCGGTCGCGGCGGTTTGTAACGCGCCGCCAACCTTGTGCACAAACACTTCGACTGCCTTGCTGAGACCACGGTCCATTGGGGAGAGAGCCTAGTGTGAAGCGGGGCAGTGGCGGAGCCAACGAAACTCTTTCGCCCCTCAAATTGACCCACCAGTCAAGGGTTCTTGTAACCTCACTGCCATGACACACCGTTTTGAGTCCGTCGAGTCCGTCCGAGAAGGGCTGGCCGCAGTTGACTATTTGGCCGACGACGCCATCGCTGGCATTGCTTTTTTGGCTGACCGCCTAGGCAAGCCGGTTCTTATTGAAGGTCCTGCGGGCACGGGTAAGACCCAGTTGGCGAAGTCAATGGCAGAGATGTCGGGCGCTCGCCTGATCCGCCTCCAGTGCTATGAGGGACTCGACGAGTCAAAGGCCCTCTATGAGTGGAACTACAAGAAGCAGCTTCTCCGTATCCAGACTGAAGGCGACGAGTCAACCTGGGACGACATCCAGAACGACATCTTCTCGAACGACTTCCTGCTAGAGCGTCCGCTTCTCGAAGCTATTCGCGCTGAAGACCCCGTTGTTCTCCTTATCGACGAGGTCGACCGCGTCGAGGTCGAGACCGAAGCGCTCCTGCTCGAACTGTTGAGCGACTACCAGGTCTCCATCCCAGAGCTCGGCACGCTCGAGGCGAAGCAGATCCCACTCGTGTTCTTGACCTCAAACAACACCCGTGAGCTCTCCGAGGCGCTCAAGCGACGCTGCCTCTTTCTACACCTCGACTACCCGACGATGGAGCGAGAAAAAGAGATCGTGCTCAACAAGGTGCCGGATATCACCGAGCATCTCGCCGATCAGGTCGCCCGCATTGTGCGCTCTATTCGTCAGCTCGAACTCAAGAAAGCACCGTCGGTTTCTGAAACAATCGACTGGGCTCGCACGCTCATCATCCTCGGCATCGAGCAGATCAGCGAGAACGACGCCAAGGAAACACTGAACGTCCTTTTGAAGTACCGCAGCGACATTGACAGGGTGCTGAAAGAGTTCACCACGAACTCAACCGCCCACTTCGAGGCCAGCGCAAGCTAATGGTCGACCTCGCATCCGTCGCCGAGACCGCACCCGATCCAGGTGCTGATTCACCGCTCTTCCAACTGCTTGAGGGGTTCATCACCGATCTCCGCACCGCAGGTCTGCCGGTGTCACTCTCGGAGAACATCGATGCGGCGCGGGCAATCCGCGAGATCCCTCTCGAAGATCGGAACGCCTTCAAGTACGCTCTCGCCGCGACACTCGTCAAGAACTACTCGCATTGGAGAACGTTCGAGACCCTCTTCGAGGTCTACTTCTCGATGCGTGGATCCGAATACGCCTTGGGCGACGACGGAGACCAGTTCGGCGACGGCGAGCCCGACATGGACCAAGACGGTGAACGGCCGCCGGGCGAAGGCGGGCAAGGTGGTGGCGACGGCCTGAGCCCCGAAGAGTTGGCCGAGATGTTGTACCAAGCGCTGCTCAACGGCGACAACGCCCTGATGCGGGCCATAGCTCGCCAGGCGGTGAAGCGCTTCGCCGGTATGGAGCCTGGCCGGCCGGTCGGCGGTACCTACTACCTCTATCGCACCTTGCGAAATCTCGAACTCGACGGCATGCTCGAGCGGCTCATGGAGCAGGCTCGAAAAGACGCGGGAGAGATGTCTGCGCTCGAGGAGCGTCTCGAACGAGACGAATTTGACGACCGCATCGACAAGCTCAAGAAAGAGGTCGAGGCCGAGATCCGACGCCGCCTGGTGGCCGATCGCGGCGCCGAGGCAATGGCGAAGACCCTTCGCAAGCCGCTGCCCGAAGATGTCGACTTCATGCATGCAAGCCGCGAAGAGATGATCAACCTTCGCAAGGCCATCTATCCGCTCACCCGGAAGCTGGCTGTTCGCCTGGCCCGCAAGCGGCGCCACGGCCGCAAGGGCCCGCTCGATTTCCGCAGCACTGTGCGCCACTCTCTGTCATATGGCGGCGTTCCCGCCGAACTGAAGTTCCGCTACCCACGTCCGTCGAAGCCAGAGATTATGGTTGTCGCAGACATCTCGGGCTCGGTTGCGTCATTCGCTCGCTTCACTCTGCACCTTGTCTACGCCATCTCCGGCCAGTTCTCAAAGGTCAGGGCTTTCGTCTTCATCGATGGTCTCGACGAGGTGACAAGTTACTTCGAGGGTGTCGACGACATCGCCGAAGCAGTTCACCGTGTCAACACCGAAGCCGATGTGGTGTGGGTCGATGGTCATAGTGACTACGGCCATGCTTTTGAAGTGTTCTGGGAAACGTATGGTCACGACATCAACTCGAAGACAACGGTCATGATTCTCGGCGACGCCCGCAACAACTACCACGCGTCGCAAGCCTGGATCATGAAAGAGATCGAGCAGCGATCCCGCAAACTCTTCTGGCTCAATCCAGAACCGAAGGCCTACTGGGACACCGGCGATTCAATCGTTGGTGAGTACGCGGCGCACTGCGACGGACTCTTCGAGGTGCGCAACCTGCGACAGCTCGAAAAGTTCGTCGACAATCTTGCCTAAGAGCGGCTCTCCGACTCCTGAAGAAGCTCCGCAGCGCGAAAGGCGAGATCGAGACCTTGGCGCGCGTTGAGGCGAGGATCGCACATGGTCTCGTAGCGAGCGCTGAGATCGCCGCTGGCGAGGTCGTCGCCGCCGCCGAGGCACTCGGTGACGTCTTCACCGGTGAGTTCGACGTGGAGGCCGCCAGGCCAGGTGCCAGCAGCTCGGTGGGCCGCGAAGAACTCACTGACTTCGGCGAGTACGTCGTCGAAGTGGCGGGTCTTGTAGCCGCTGTCTGCTGTGAAGGTGTTGCCGTGCATTGGGTCGCAGGCCCACACCACCGGGTGTCCTGAGTCTCGAACTGCCTCAAGAATCGGTGGTAGTCCCTCGGCAATCTTGCCCGCTCCCATGCGAGTGATGAGCGTAAGGCGGCCTGGTTCACGGTCAGGGTTAAGCGCCTCGCACAGCGCAAGCACATCTTCCGGCGTTGCCGACGGGCCTATCTTGCAGCCAATCGGATTCTTGATGCCTCGGAAAAACTCGACGTGGGCTCCGTCGAGGCCTCGCGTGCGTTCGCCGATCCAGACCATGTGCGCAGAGCAGTCGTAGTAGTCGCCAGTAAGGCTGTCTTTACGAGTGAGCGCCTCTTCGTAGCCGAGAAGCAGCGCTTCGTGGCTCGTGTAGAAGTCGACCTCATGTATTTCAGGGTGCTGGCTCGAGATTCCGGCGGCTTCCATGAAACGAAGTGCACGGCTGAGGCCGGTTGCCATATCGGCATAGCGCTTGCCCTCGGCTGAGCTCGCGACGAACTCTTGGTTCCATTGCTGCACGAGCCGGAGATCGGCGAAACCGCCCTTGGTGAAGGCCCGAAGGAGATTTAGCGTTGAAGCCGACTGGTGATACGCCTGCACGAGGCGGTCAGGATTCGGCGTTCGGTCGCCTTTAGAAAATGGAAGGTCGTTGACCATGTTTCCGAAGAACGACGGCAACTCGATGTCGTCGATCGTTTCGGTTGGCGCCGAACGAGGCTTTGCGAACTGGCCTGCGATCCGACCTACTTTGATGGTCGGTACGCCAGCGGAGTAGGTAAGCACGACTGCCATCTGCAAAATGACCCTGAGCTTTTCACGAATCGCGTCGGCCCTGAAGCCGTCAAACGATTCGGCGCAATCGCCGGCCTGCAACAGAAACGCTTCACCCGCAGCGACCTTGGCGAGCGAAGCCTTGAGATCACGGGCCTCACCGGCGAACACGAGCGGGGGGAGCACGGCGAGTTGTTTCTCGGCGACGGCAAGCGCGTCGAGATCGGGCCAACCGGGCTGATTGTTGGCTGGCTTCGAGCGCCAGCTGTCTGGGGTCCAATTCACCGGGTCAGTGTCGCCCGGCGAACCGGCATCTGCAACTCATTAATGTTTCTTCAACAAGTTGGTCAAAACGACCGCTGGCCACAAGGTTTCCCTTGTGGCCAGCGGTATTGCGTATTGGTTGATGATTAGGCGGCGTCGAAGTCAGCCATGACTTCGCCTGCCTGGTCGCGTACGGCGCTAACTGCACGCTTCACGAGACGACGAGCCGCCTCGGCCGTTACACCCAGCTCTTCGCCAACTTCGCGATAGCTGCGCTTGCGTCCGTCGTTGAGGCCGAAACGTTGTTCGACTGCGTAGCGAGCCCGTGGATCGAGCACTGCGAGCAGGCCGGTCACCATTGTTTCCTCGGCCTTCGCCATGACCTCGACCTCGGGGCCAGGGTTGGAGTCGGGGAGGAGGTCAACGAGCTCGTTCGAGTCGTCGTCGCCGATTGTACGGTCGAGCGAGGTTGGCGTCGTGAGACGGTGGAGGCGTGCGTGCTCGTCGTCGAGTTCGTCGCCGTCGCCGGAGACCTGACGAAGGGCAGCCCGCAGGCTGGCCGAGCGATCGCCGGGGAGGCGAACAAGGCTGGCCTTCTGATCAAGAGCCCGACCGATGGCCTGACGAATCCAGAAGGTGGCATAGGTGCTGAACTTGAAGCCTTTGCGCCAGTCGAATTTGTCGACTGCGTGCTCAAGGCCGAGGTTGCCCTCTTGAATGAGGTCAAGGAGCTCCATCGAAGGAGGGAGCGGATAGCGGCGAGCAACGCTCACCACAAGACGGAGGTTGGCCCGAATAAAACGATCCTTGGCTCGAGCAGCAGCTCGAACGGACCGCTTCAGGTCAGCTCCGGTTTCACCAGCATCGAGACTCTCTTGGGCATCGCGGCCCTTCTCAATGATCTGGCTAAGTTCACGTTCCTCATCGGCGGTGAGGAGGGGTACAAGGCCGATCTCGTTTAGGTACTGTCCTACGGAATCACTCATAAGCGCTTCTTAATGATTTGGGGTG
>JBBKWJ010000102.1:0-5557 GCA_037968895.1 Acidimicrobiales bacterium | reverse complement strand
CGGATTCACCAATGATCAACGCGAAGTCCGGAATTCGCAAGAGGCCAACGTCACTGTGGACTCGGAGCTAGCAACCTGCCGCAGGGATGGCGAGCGCTGCTGCATCCGCGTCCCGCGGTCTGGGTCAACAACCACACACCACAGCGCACACAGAAGTAGATAGCACCCTCTCGTGTCTAAATAAATACCCTTAAGGGGGTTGTATCGAACGTATGTTCTGTTATAGTTGAACCAACGCCAACACGGGAAGGAGACCACAATGAGCAACGCCAGACTCGATACCTCGATACTCACTGGTCTCGCCCACTCCATCGAACAACACGACCCCGACAACACGTCAATCGACTCAATCAAAGAACTCTTGCGTCAGGTTCGCCTCAGCCGCCAACTCCACGCAGGGTTCGAATCCACACTCACTCGTTCCCTGGAAGAGTTCGCTGATAACGGTGACATCCTGTCCCCTGAAGACACCCTCATGAACGCAGGGCTCATGTCACCCGGGCAGCAAAGAAAGTCACACGACGACGCAAAGTCGGCAAAGCTTTGCCCGCAGTTGGTGACGCCCTCGACAACGGGACGGCACCAACCGAAAACCTTGATGCGATCGCTGCTGCCTACGACCAGCTCGACGACGACGCCAAGCAACGGTTCGGTGCGGTGCAAGACGACGTGATTAAGAAGGCGGAGACCCTTCCACCCAACCTCTTTCGGCCCTACTTGAAAACCGAGATTGAGCACGCCAAGCAAGACTTCGGGTTGTCCGAATATGAGCAACAAGTCAACGACTCGACACTCTCATACGGCGTCAACTCCAAAACCGGGATGGCGTATCTGCGGGGCAATATCGACCCGGTCCGCGGAGAACAGATCATCAGTGGTCTCGACGCCATGATCCGCTCAATGGCAAAACAATCGGAGAAAACAACGACGTTCGGTGAACAGTTGAAGATCGATGCCCTCGTCGCACTCTCCTCGCCGACACCAGACAGCCAGTCGTCAAGCACCACGAGTTTCGGTGTCATCGTCGACGCCGACACCCTCATGCACGGCCCGCATGATGATTCAGTTCGAGAGACCCGCGACTTTGGGTTGTCACTGTCGCAACCAACAATCGAACGCCTCGCGTGTGACTGCCACATCCACACCCTGCTGCTAGACACCAATGGTGTCGCCATCAACGTCGGACGCACCTACCGCTCAGCGACCAAAGCCCAACGACTCGCCTTGAGAGCAATGTACGGATCGACCTGCGGCGTAGCTGGTTGCGACACTGCCTTTGCGTGGTGCGCGATACATCTCCACCGCCGACGGCGCGTTTTGGCGCGCCAGCGCCGAAAGGCGGGTTCGAACGAAGTGAGATACGAGCACCATCATCAGGTGCATGAAGGCGGCTGGTCGATACACCTCGACGAGGCACGAAACCTGACAATCAAACGGCCCGATGGCACGGTGTTCCAGGTCCAACCAATGCCGAACAAACCCGATCCGGCATCGAAACGGGCGAAGAAGCAGACCAGTAGCCCGCCCGGGAAACAAGTCTTTGCCGTTCGCTTCGATCACTAAGCGCCTTTTCTCGCTGCGCTCCAAAACGCGGCCGCAGTCGGGGCGTGTTTGCGATCGGTCAGGGGTCGGACTCAAGAGTTGGTTTCGACGAGATAACGTCTGGCCATGAGCATGTTTGACCAGACACCCGATGCCGAGACACTCGCCGCCCTCACACCAGAGCAGCGGCAACAAGCGGAGCAGATGGCCAAAGACATGACTGAGGCTCGGGCCCGACTGCTAGAAACCGAAGCTGCAACCATCATCTCCAACCACGCTTTTGGGATCTACGAGCTGGCCGCTATCCACGTCACCGCCGACGATCCCGATATGAAAGAAGGCCGCCTCGCGATCGACGCGCTCGAGGCGCTGATCACTGGAATTCCGGGCCGGCTCGGCGAAGCTGAAGAGACGCTGAATGATGCGCTCGCCAACATTAAGCTTGTCTACGTGCAACGGGCCGCAGCGCTAAAGAACGAGGCGAATGCCGCGAGCGAAGCCGCCGAGGAAAAGAAGACTGCCGAAACGAAGACTGATTAAGTCTCGGTTGAGCTGACGTCAATCGCCGTTGTTGCTGGCGCAGGATCCCAAGGAAGGTCGTAGCGCTTCGTGAGCGCAGTGACGACCTTGTGGCTTGTGTCTGGTCTGGCAAAGTAGAAGCCCTGGATCTTCGAGACGCCGAGTTCCATCAGCACCGTGGCCTGATCAGCGTCTTCCACGCCTTCGGCCACTACTTCCATTCCGACGCTGTGCGCCAGAGCCACAATGGCGGTGATGATCTTGCGATCAACGGGGTCGGTCGCAACGTCGATAACGAACGCCCGGTCGATTTTGAGGGTTTTCACCATGTCAAGGCGCTTCAAGGAACTGAGCGATGCTCGGCTGGTGCCGAAGTCGTCAAGCGCCATACCGACGCCCATGTCGACGAGTTCGTGGAGTAGGTGAAGGTGTCCGTCGAGTCGCTCGACGATTAACTCTTCAGAGATCTCAAGCTCAAGCTGATGTGGGTCGAGCTCAGTCTCGGCCAGTACTCGGCGAACCGTCTCCACCAGATGTCCATCGATCAGCTGACGCTCAGCAACGTTGACGGCCACAGATACGGGACGGCCAACAGCTTCGCTCCAGACTCGTGCTTGGCGACACGCCTCTCGAAGCACGTGCTCGCCAACGTCGACGATAAGACCAGATTCTGCGGCGACAGAAAGGAAGGCTCCAGGAGGAATCATGCCCTTCTCAGGGTGCTGCCATCGGACTAGCGCTTCGAGCTTTGTGACCCGGCCGGTGTCGACATCGACAATCGGCTGATAGTGCACGACGAGCTGTCCGGTTCGGATTGCTCGGCGAAGCTCCCGCTCAACTTCAAGACGAGCCATTGCGGCAGCACGGAGCTCGGCATCGAATACTTCGTAGCGGCCGCCGCCACCTTCCTTGGCTCGATACATGGCCAAGTCAGCGTCACGAAGCAGGCTTTCCGCAGTGGCAGTTCCTTTGGTGACATAGGCGATACCAATGCTGCCACCGATCATCTGATTCGACTCGTCAGACAGTGTCGCTGGCTCACCAAGTGCGTCGAGCACCCGCTGAGCGAGACCGGTGAGGTCTCGGATCGCAGGGAGGCCAGACGATACAACTACGAACTCGTCGCCGCCGAAACGAGCGATAATGTCACCGTCTCTGACGACAGTTCGAAGACGATCAGCCACGATGGCGAGCACTTCGTCACCCGCCGAGTGGCCAAGTGAGTCATTGATGACCTTGAGGCGGTCGAGGTCGAGGAATAGCACGCCGACGAGGTTGTTCCCCCGTCGGTCAGAAAGGCGTTCTTCCAGGTCAGGGGTGAGGCCAGAACGATTTAGGAGCCCGGTAAGCGGATCGTGGGTAGCGTCATGTTGGGTGCGGTCAAGTCGACCAAGCACGAGCGATTGGCGACGAATTGCTTGCGCCAACAGACCAGCCGCTCCAGCAAAAAGTGTGCCGGCAAAGAGCAAGAGCCACGAACCAGAGTGGTCGGCCTTGATGAAGGAATTCTGTCCGACGATCGTCCACTCGGAACCAAGAGCAATGAACTCATACGGCTCGCCAAACTGATTCTCGGGGTCAAGTTCGGCGCCGCTGCGGGGAATACCGTCCTGCAACACCTCGGCAGAAATGGCTGGCTCCTCAGACTCAAAAGGAAGTTTAATTGTGGCGATGTCGACAAGCGCGATGGCCACGAACGAGTCGGACGCGGCACTTTGCTGCACGATGGCTGCGAGTGGTGTCGCGGATGGAGAATCGATGCCAATTGCAGTTGCGAGCATGCCGGCACTACCGATAATGGTGTCACCGGCCAATGCTCGCTCAAGGGATTCCGAAAGCGCCGGGTCGTCGGCCAAGTCGAGGGCTACCCCGGGTTCTGCAACGCCGTTTGGCGTGATCAACATCTCGATTGTGAGGGATTCCCCGTCTCGGCGAACACCGGCAACAGCAAGAATCGGCTCGGGCGATGCCTCGCCGTCGAACGCCAATAAACCAGCGCCCTTGAGGTACTGCTCGGCCGCTGTCGCTGCCATCGGCCCCTGGCGTAACGACTCGGTCATTGCCGCCATTGCCTTGGCTGCCTGATCGAGGTTTCCTTGGATCTGAACCGAACCTTCAAGCAGGTCACGGCTGTAGGCGACTTCCGCCTCCGAAGACTCGACCGAGCGCATTCCTAACCAGGTGGAAACGGCCAAAAGAAGGCCGAACGCGACAATAAATGGGGCAAGTGACACCTTCGAGAAAAGGTCACTCGACCGCACGATCTGGTCGGAACTTCGTTGCTGAGGGGAAAAACCCTGGTCACTCACGCTCATCCCATCGGCATGATCGTGCGGGATGTAAAGGAAATGGCGGGTTTCTACCGGGATGGAACCGAGTCTTAGAGCTTTGTGACTGCCTTGGCTTCCCATTGCCCGGGGCCGCCAGCTTCAACCACGAATGCGACTCGCTGACCGGCTTCGATCATTCTGGTCCCATCGGCGATGGCGGTGAGATGAAACATCCAATCTTTGCCGGCCTCGGACGTGACAATACCGGTCCCAACGTGAGCATCGAAGCTGGTGACGTGCCCGATATGAAGTCCACTCATGGTGGTAAGCCTAGCCAGCGTTGGACCAGCGTCGGTCGAGCGTTAGTGCGGGCGTCCGCCGGACATCAGATCTATTGCGTGGGGCACGATGTCGAGAACAGCATCGACTGTCTCGATTGCGCCGTTTGTGGAGCCCGGCGTGTTGAGTATGAGGGCCTGTCCTCTTGTGCCGGCCACGGCACGACTCAGACGACCGAGTCCTTTGGGGTTGACGAGGCGCATCGCCTCGGCCAGCCCAGGGGCTTGACGCTCAAGAACCTGCGCCGTTCCCTCGGGGGTTAGGTCTCGGGGCCCAAAGCCGGTGCCACCGGTAGTCACGATGAGCCCGTTGAAACCCTCGGCACAGGCGATCAGGGCGTTTGCTACGGAGTCGACGCCGTCAGCGATTTGGAGCCGTTCGACAACGTCCCATCCCGCCGCGGAAAGGTGGTTGTCGAGCGCCTCGCCCGACTTGTCTTGTCGTGTCCCGGCGATCACCCCGTCAGAAACGGTGATGACCTTGGCTTGCAACACTGGGCTTGACGTCATCGTGTCACTTTAGTGGGGAACCCCGCAGACAGGCTCCCGTTACACTGCCCCAATGACCCAAGCCGATCAGACGCCGTCCCTCCGCCCCGAGTCGCTGGTCGTCTCGGCTGGCCGTCCTCACGGAGTTGGCCAGCCGATTAATACACCGATGGTGCCCTCATCCAATTTTGTTTCGGGAGCAGGCGACCATCGCATATACAGCAGGAGTGACGCCACCGACGGATGGGAGGCCTTCGAGGACGCAATCGGCCAACTCGAGGGTGGCGATGCCATTTCGTTTGCGTCTGGCATGGCCGCGATCAGCGCCGTCTTCGACCTGATCCCAAACGGGGCAACCATCCTGGCCCCGACCGATCTGTATCAGGGCGTGGCGATGCT
>JBBKWJ010000101.1:0-7386 GCA_037968895.1 Acidimicrobiales bacterium | reverse complement strand
ACCCCGAGGAGTGGGGCGACGAAGAGGCACGAGTCAGTGAGGCCATCACAAAGCTGAACGAACTCTACGATGCCGGCATCAGCACAATTCTCGACCCGACGGCGATCGGCCTCGGTCGTTATATCCCCCGCATCGAGCGTGTGGCCGAGAAGGTCAAGCTCAACATCGTCGCCGCCACCGGCCACTACACGTTCAACGAGCTCCCGCACTACTACCACGGCCGACCAGACAACGGGCGAGACATCCTCCTCACCCATTTCGTTCGTGACATCACCGAAGGCATCGCCGAAACAACTGTCAAAGCCGGTGTCATCAAGTGCGCCACCGACAAACCAGGCGTCACGCCTGACGTCGAACGGGTACTACTCGCCGCCGCACGAGCCCACCGCGAAACCGGCTGCCCGATCACCACCCACACTCATGCCCGCTCCGAGCGTGGCCTCGACCAGATGGCTGTCTTCAAAAAAGAAGGCGTCGACATGAGCCGCGTTGTGATTGGGCACTGCGGCGACACCGACGACCTCGACTACCTGCAGAAACTCGCCGACTCAGGCGCGTACCTGGGCATGGACCGCTTTGGTATCGACGGCTACCAGACCACCGAAGAGCGGGTCGAGGTCGTCGCCGAACTCTGTCGCCGGGGCTACGCCGACCATCTCGTGTTGAGCCATGACGGCTCGTGCTACATCGACTGGATCCAGGGCGAGGTGCCGCTCGGGGCCCTGCCAAACTGGCACTACCTCCACATCAGCCACGACGTCATCCCCCTTCTCAAGTCCAGCGGAGTGACCGACGGCGATATCGACAAGATGCTCGTCGACAACCCCCGCCGATTCCTCAGCTCGGCAACTCTCGGCGGCTATTAGTCTGCCCGACCTGGGGCGACTCCAAGACAGTGTCGACCAGCCCATAGGCCATTGCGTCGGCCGCCCCGAGTGACAAGTCTCGATCGGTATCTGCTCTCACCTGCTCGACCGACTGGCCAGTGTGACTGGCAAGAATCTCGTCGATCGTCGCCCTCTGCACTGCCACCTCACTCGCGGCCAGTAGCAGGTCAGAGATCTGACCACTCCCCTCGCTTGCTGGCTGCCGAAGTATGAATCGGGCATTCGGCAACGCCACCCGATGGCCAGGATCGCCCGCAGCCACCAACACCGCAGCGGTGTGTGCCGCCTGGCCGAAACAAGTCGTGTAGACCGGCGACTCGACATGCTGCATCGTGTCGTATATCGCCAGCATGGCGGCAATGTCACCACCTGGTGAGTTGATGTAGAGCGACACCGGCGACTGGGGACGATCAGCCGCCAGGTGCAGGATTTGTGCACACACAAGGTTCGCCACTTCGGTGCCAATCGGGTGGCCGATGAACACGATCCGGTTCGACAACAACTGTGAGTAGAGATCGGCGCTTCGTTCGCCGCGCTGGGTGGTCTCGACCACGCTCGGGATCAACAGACTCATGCGACCGCCCCTTTGAGGTGAGCGTCGAGTTCGGCCCGAGATGCCACGACGTGATCGATCATCCCGTATTCACGGGCTTGTTCGGGCGAAAACCATCGGTCTCGATCGGCGTCGGCTTCGATGGTCTCGGCTGACTGTCCGGTGTGTGCAGCTAGCAGTTCATTCATCAAGACCTTCATGCGCAGCAGATTGTCGGCCTGAATCTGAATGTCGGCTGCGAGCCCGCCGACTCCCGCCGACCCTTGGTGCATCATGATCGACGCGTGAGGCAGGGCAAATCGCTTTCCTGGCTCGCCCGCGCACAGCAAGATCTGCCCCATCGAGGCCGCAAGGCCGGTCGCCACTGTCACCACGTCGCACGAGACGAACTGCATTGCGTCGTATATCGCCAGGCCAGCGAATACCGAGCCGCCTGGCGAGTTGATGAACAACTTGATGTCGGCGCCGGCGTCTTCCGATTCCAGCAGATGCAGTTGAGCAGCGATCAGATTGGCGCTGTCGTCGTCGACGGTCTGACCAAGCACCACCGTGCGTGTGCGAAGAAGCCTGTCAGTGAGTTCATCGGAGAGTGTCATAAGTGCAACCATGAGGTTGCACCATACACGTAAGAGCAGGACGTGCAACCATAAGGTTGCGCGTGTTATGGTGCGCTCCATGGCCAATGACACCAGCGAAACGTTTGAGACCGAGCGAAGCTTCGAAGCCGACCCGGACACCGTCTGGGAGGCAATCACCGAAGCCGATCAGCTCAGCAAATGGTTTGGCGCTGAGGTCGACTTCTCCCCCATTCCAGGTTCAGAAGGCACCGTCGACTTCCCCGATGACGAAGGTGGCACCCGGGTGCTCCTGGTCGAAGAAGTCGAGGCTGGCGAACGCCTTGCCCTTCGCTGGGCCAGCATGACCGAGGCTCCAACTCAGGTGACGTTCGAGATCTTCCCCGACGGCACCGGCACTCGCCTCGTAATCACCGAACGGATCTTGCACGGCACCATGATGATGGCAGGTGCGCAACTCGCAGCATCGCCCAAATGAGCGACCATTCGGCTGGCCTCGCCGCCCTAGCCGACCCCGTCAGACGCCAGATTCTCGATCGCCTGAGTGAACGCGGTCCCCAGAGCGCCTCTGGCCTGGCTGGCGGGTTCGACATCACACGTCAAGCAGTCGCCAAACACCTCACTCAACTCGAGGCTGCCGGCCTCGTGCACCGATCGACTAGCGGCCGAGCCGTGCTGTTCGGGATAGACCGGCGCGCGCTATCAGACACCGCAATGTGGCTTGCGGCAACGGCTCAACGCTGGACCGAACGCCTCGACCGCCTCGACGATCTCCTCGGCGATTCATAGCTCGACCTAGATTCGGCCTGCCTAGGAAGCGCTCGCAAACGTGTCAAGCACGGATTGTCTGATCTCATCAGCGTGGATCGTGTCGAGCGTTCCGATATCGACCAAGAGACGCTCGCCGTAAACGTCTTCGGCGATTACGACGATGGCGTAATAGTCAGATTCACAGTCGTAAGGCTGGAGTATCCCGACGTAGGTGCCATCATCCCAAGGCTCGCTCGCACCCAACACAGTGCATTCCCAGGCATCAATCGTGAGTTGGATCTCTTCCTCGACTGGGTTTTCGGTGCTGATGAAGAACATGTTGGCGTACCCCTCATCACCAACCGCAAAAAGGTCGGGAAAGCCGTCGTCAGTAGGACTGCCATCGATTTCCCAGTCAGAGGGCACGTCAAACTGGAGGGCGCCGGTTTCGTCGACGGCAGTCTGGTACGTGAGCAGCCGCGCATCGCCTTCGTCACCCTCGACACCAGCGGCGGCAAGGCTTGCCCCGTTCATCTCGCCGGTCAGAGTTCTTCCATCCCGCTCCACCTCAATGGCATACGGGGTGCCAGCGAGCCCATCGACAAGCGTGCAATATTCGACCATCTCTGTGGCCGTTCGGAGCACCGCACCATCAACCGCCAAGATGATGTCGCCCGGCCGCAACCCGAGAGCGGCGGCGGGAGTGCCAGCTTCTACCCCAGCCACTCGAAGACCATCGTGTGATGGTGTTGCTACGAACCCGATCGAGTCGCTTGCGCCGAATCTGACCTCGGTGACCACGGCACTTGGCGCCGCACTGCCTGGTTCGGTGTTAATGCCAAACACTTTGCCCGACTCGCTGACCAACGGTGAACCCACGAGTCCTGGGCCAATGTCGAGGTTGTGAAAGATCATCGAGTCGTTTGCCTGACCGATTATGCCTTCTTCGACCACGAAATCGCTCGTCGACTCATCGAAACCGACGGCGAGCGCCGTATCCGCAAAACTTGGTAGAGCCGTTGCCCATTCGAGCGTCGTATAGCCGCTCAGCTTGCCGTTGAACTGAAGCCTGGCAACGTTGGCGCACTCAGAGACGCCGACGATCTCGGCTGGAAACGAGTTTGACCCGTCGCCCAAGAACGCTTTGATCTCGGTCGCACCCATGACGGCCGAAGCAGCGGTGTAGAGGTAGCCGCTTGAGTCGAGCATGACTCCGCTGGCGTCGGTACTTTCCAGCGAGCCAGAGGTTTCGAGCCTGATCGCCCAATCATCGACCTTCGTCGGATCGGTTGTCGTGAGTTGACCGAGAGCAATAACTGCACCCGCGATACCGCCACCAACGAAGAGCAAGACAAAGACAGCGATTGCCAGGTTTCGGCCCTTCTTACTTTTTTTCTCACCTGTCGGCGGCAGTGATGAGGGTGTTGCGCTGGCTGAGGGAGGCGCCCAGTTTGGATCAACGGGCTGAGCCCACTGGCCCGGATCGTTGTTCTGAGGTATGCCTTGATACGGGTCACTCATGCTTCCACCGTAGCCCTGGTGCAACCGGAGGATGAGCATCGTCGATCCGGTCTAGACTCGCGGAATGGGCGATGATCCGCTAGTACTTCAAGAAGCTGAGCCAAAGGGTTCGGCGAAGACGAAACTGATAGTGGGCGCCATCGTTTTGGCTGGCCTCGGATTCGGTTATCTCATCGGCGCAGCGGTCATTCCACGCTGGTGGGCACAGAAGATCGGCGACATCATCGACGGTCGCCTCTTCTTCGGCGGCTTCATGGGTGTCGTCATCGGGGCACTCTGCACGTTCCTCCCGCTCGTATCGTTGCGCATTGCGTGGCGCTTCCGTAAAGGCGCGAAGCGTGCACTCACAATGGTTGTTGTTGCCGCAATTCTGGCCTTCCCAAACCTGGCGCTGCTCGGCATTGTGACTGGCAGCGGCAACGCCGCTCACGCAGGCGAGCGCATCCTTGACGTCGACGGCCCCGGCTTCCGCGGCGGCAGTTTGGTCGGTGTCGTGATTGGTGCGCTGATGTTCTTCGGTCTAGGAGGCCTTATGTGGTCTCGGCGCCGCAACAAGCGTCAAGCCCACGATCTTAAAGGCGACGCAAAGGCGAGGAAGGCGGCAGAGAAGGCCGAAGAGAAAGCGGCCAAGAAGGCCGCCAATGATTGAGCCAATCGACCCGCCACGCGCTCAGAACGAATTCGACACGCTCCGAGACTTTCTCGACTACTACCGCGCTGTGTTGGTTCGCAAGGCCGAGGCGCTCTCAGACGAGCAACTCAACACGCATCTTGCCCCCTCGACACTCACCATTGGCGGTCTCGTCTACCACATGGCGTTGGTCGAAGACACTTGGTTCACCGACCGATTCGCCAACAACGGCGAGCCAGAACCATGGGCCAGCGCGCCGTGGGACGACGACCGCGATTGGGACTTCACAGCAGCCAAGACCCGCACTGGACAGCAGATCCTCGCTCAGTTCGCCGATTCTGTCGGCCGCAGCCGTGCCGTTGTCGCCAACGCCGATTCGCTCGAGCAACTATCAGCGGTTGGCGGACCGTCAAACACACCATGGAACCTGCGATGGATCCTGGTCCACATGATCGAGGAATACGCACGGCATTGCGGCCACGCCGACCTGATCCGAGAGTCAATCGACGGGGTCACAGGCGATTAGCGCATACTCCTCGCCCTGACTCCAGAAACAGGTCAACGTTTCACTGGCCATAGGTGCGATCCGCACTAAGCTAGGCGCCATGTCAAAGCTCAGTGACCAACTCCCAGCCGGTGTCCTCACCGGCGACCAGGTTCAAGCCGTCTTCGCCGATGCGAAGGCCAATGGATACGCGCTCCCCGCTGCAAACTGCACCGGATCCAACACCATTAACGGTGTCATGGAAGCTGCGGTCGCCGTCAACTCCCCGGTCATCATCCAGTTCTCCGTCAGCGGCGCGGCCTTCGTGGCTGGCAAGTCTGCACCAAACGACAATCACGCGGCTTCAATTGCCGGTTCGATTGCAGGCGCACGACACGTGCAGACAATGGCCGGCCACTACGGCGCACGCGTCATTCTGCACACCGACCACGCAGCGAAAGACAAGTTGCCTTGGATCTCGGGCCTTCTCGACGCGGGCGAGGCGTACTACGCCGAAACCGGCAAGCCACTTTTCAGCTCGCACATGCTCGACCTCTCCGAAGAAGAGATGTCGGAGAACCTCGACATCTGCTGCGACTACCTCAAGCGCATGTCCGCCATTGACATGACCCTCGAGATCGAGCTCGGTATCACGGGCGGCGAAGAAGACGGCGTCGACAACTCCGACGCCAAGCCAGAAGACCTCTACTCAAAGCCAGAAGAGGTCGCAGAGGCCTACGAGCGCCTCATGGCGATCAGCCCTCGCTTCACCATCGCAGCTGCATTCGGCAACGTGCACGGCGTCTACAAGCCAGGCAATGTGAAGCTCACGCCGACAATCCTGCGCGACGCTCAGGCGCACATCGCAGAGAAGTACTCGACCGAGTCGTACAAGCCGGTCAACTTCGTGTTCCACGGTGGATCCGGATCGACGGCCGCTGAGATCGAGGAGGCGCTGAGCTACGGCGTCATCAAGATGAACATCGACACCGACCTCCAGTGGGCGTTCTGGGACGGCATCCGTGCCTACGACGCCGACAAGCACGACTACCTGCAGGGCCAGCTCGGCAACCCCGAAGGCGCCGACGCACCGAACAAGAAGTACTACGACCCTCGCGCCTGGCTGCGCAAGGGTGAGGAGAGCTTCGTCACCCGCCTCGAGCAGGCCTTCGCCGAACTGAACAACGTGGGCACGCTCGCCTGACAAGCGGACGCGTCATCGGGTGCCAGGCACCGGATGACGCAATTCGTCAGGCGGTGATCTTTTTGAGGAACTCTTCGACTTCGCTGCGGTGGCGCGTGCGCTTCATCGGGGGGAGTGCCTTCACGATGTCCCACTTGTAGTTGGCCTTGCCGAGACGCGGGTCCATCACGGCGACGACGCCGGTGTCGGTCGTCGAGCGGATCAACCGTCCAGCGGCCTGTGCGAGCATCATCGACGCTCGCGGGATGTCGATCTCGCTGAACGCGCTCCGCCCGAGTTGATCGCGTCGCGCCGACAGCAGGGGATCGTCCGGACGCGGGAACGGGATTCGGTCGATCACCACGAGCGACAGCGTCTTGCCGGGAACGTCCACCCCTTGGAACAGTCCGGCGGTCGCGAAGAGACAGGTTGCGTCGTCGTCGGCGAAGGCCTTGACCAGGGCCGTCTTCGGCAGGTCGCGTTGCGTGAGGATCTTGTTGTCGAGTCGCCCCCGCATCGCTTCGGCAGCTTCGTCCATCGCCCGGTAGCTCGTGAACAGTGCCAGCGTCCGCCCGCCCGCGGCCTTGATGAGTGCTTCGAGTTCGTCGTTCGCCTTCGCCCGGAAGTCCGGCGAGTTCGGGTTGGGCAGATGGATCGCGCAGTACAGCATCGAGTTCGACTCGTAGTCGAACGGGCTGCCCACGTCGTGGACGTCAACGCTGTCAGCTTCGATGCCGAGGCGGTTGGAGAGCGACGACGGGATCGTGGCGCTGGTGAGGATCGCGGTGCGCTGTTTCCACAC
>JBBKWJ010000100.1:0-16283 GCA_037968895.1 Acidimicrobiales bacterium | reverse complement strand
GGGTCGCGATATCGATGACCGCATCAATCTTGGTTCTGCGGTCACTCCGTGCTCCACTGGCATTGGTCGAACCTTCGTCATCCGTTTGGTCGCCGATGATCTCGCCGGTGAGGTTTTCGATCAGCGTGTCGGCTTGACGTTGCCGCAGGGTGCGGGGCTCTACAACCCCGCTGGTGGAGTCGGGCGTGGAGAAAATCCCGTTGAGGAACACTTCGCCCATGTCCCCAGGAAAAGAGAATGACCCAGTGACACAACCGTCAAGTGTCGATTGGGCATAAATCGAACGACGGTCGAATGCCTTCGCTGTATCGCCAGTCCCGTTTTTCGTGATCCGCCATTCCCACTGCTTCACCAGTCGGTTGAAAGAGTCAACATCTCGACCGGGGATCGCATCCAGAAACTGTTGTTCGATGTCGGTGAACTCTTCGCGATGTGATCGCCATGCTGAGGCGAGGGCATCGGCGTGGCCAAGTCCGATCTCGCCGTTGAGGACCGCTTTCGCCGATGCAGTGTTCGACGACAGAAACGACGCTAAGCCGAGTTGTTTGCTTGCCTCTTTGTTGGTGATGTGTTGTTGATGCGCGACATAACGCGTGTCGGAGGCATACAGCACCGCTGACAGACCCGCATCAGTCACCGCCGTCAACCGACGCAAAGCCTCTACTCGTAGCCGCTCGGCTGCTTGCCAGAGTTCGAAGAGTTCGCGTTGGGCTTGTTTCGCACCGTTCGTGCTGACTGGTAGATCAGCGACACGCTCGAGCGCTAGAGACAGGCCATCGAGAGCGGTGACAGCGTCCGGTTCGCTGTTTTCTTTGCGTGCAGCGACCTGCACTGGTGAGTAGTTCATGAGTAAACACTACTCAGGGGGTCTGACAGTCGAGGGCGCGTTTCGCCTGGTCAGAAAAGAATCTCACAATCTTTTCGGATTGGTGTACGTATCCGATACCTACACCACTTTCCACCTCTATGAGGCTGGCTCAATCCCGTAGATCCACTGAGCAGCGTCTACGTCGATCACGGTGTCGGTGAGCTGAAACAGATATTGTCCTGGAACATCTGACAGTGGGACCCATTTGTCAGCGACAAGGACCGCGGCACTGTCACAACGGATCGCAACGACGAATCCCTCTATCCGAAGAAGGCGATTCAGGCAAATGACCGTTTGCGTATCAAGCGGTGGTTCCTCGACTTGTTCCCAACTCCCATCTGCGAGCAGTCGATGCGTCTGAATCGTCGCAGGCGCCTGCCCAACAGGAAGCTGCACGGACATCACTACAACCGAGGTTCCATTAAGCACAACAACAGTCTGTGGGTTGCTCTGCCGCTCGAACATCGCCGAAGCTTCGACCGGCCTCAGAAGCCACGTATCGCCAGAAGAATCGAACTCAGCGACACCAACGGAACCCATCCCGTCTAGCCAGAGGAACGTGACCTCGTTTGTCGCCTGCTGAAACGGGCCGACGACAGACGACGGCCGCTCGGATCCGACTATCCGCCACGTGTCAGAGGCCGGGTCATAGGCCGCACTATCGCTGAGTTCGCGCACTCCAGGACCCACATCATCACCGGTCGTTTCATCATCGAAGGTACGACCGCCCCATACATAAAACTCGCCATCAACAAATGCTGTCGCTTCCGGCGATCGACCCTCGATAGGCGCAGTTGGGAGGCTACGCCACGAACCAGTCGACGGGTTGTAGGCGACACCAACGTTGCTATGCGTAATTCCCGCCCGATCGGCAAGCGACCACAGCAAGAGTTCTTCACCTGTCCACGCATCAGCAGCCCACCATCCTCCCACAATCGGAGGAGACGCGATTGCGATGACCTGACCGGTCGCAGGGGTGACAAGCACCGCTTCGCCAGTTTCATCAATGACAAGGAGCTGGTCTCCAAGCACAAAGCTACTGCTCATCTCGCGGCCAGCGATCTCCAGACCGGGCATCGGTGAAGACCTAGCCGCCATGGCCGAGGCGGTTGCGGGAGCCACTACTTGTTCGGCGGTGCTCTCTGTCGCTCCAGCGCCGTCGAAATCACTTTCAGCAGATGACAGTTTCGCCATAGCGAATCGTGCTGCAACGACCAGGATCACCAGTCCGCACACAACCATCGCTGCCGTCGTGGCCTGCCGTCGTCTCTTCGTCGAGTTGGGGATCTGCTCTGAGGGCATGTTTTCCTCGGCGTTCCTCTACGGAGGCTAGCGGGACGACAGTGTCGAAATCTTTGCGAGCAGTGTGTTGCGGTGTTACGGAGGTACCTGAAATCAAGCTGACCTCGGTGTTACGGGAGGCAGGCCTTGGCCAGGCTGATCGCGTTCTCCAACGTTGTCATGACCGTTGGCAGCACATGGCAGTCAACGCCGAGGTCACGAACGGCTTGAGCGTGTTCCTCATCTTGAGAGTCGACCAAAAGGGTGCCAGTGACGTCGGCGTACCACTCGGCCACGGCAACAACCGATGATTTGCGGCCAAGCTCTTGGAGCAAGCGATCGGCTGGGCCCTTTAGGGCCTTGCCGCCAACGATGGGGGATACGGCGACCACGTCGGCCCTTCGTTCGACCAGGATTTCGCGCACGCCTTGAACGGCCAGAACCGGATCGATCGAAACGACCGGATTCGACGGTGCGATGATTATGCGTTCGGCGTCGCGCAGTGCCTCAAGCACGCCTGGCGCGGCGACCGCGTCCTTGGCTCCGTCGAATCGCACAGCAGTGACAGGCACGCCATGTTGGTGCCGCACAAAATATTCTTGGAAGCTGAGGTCGCCGTGGTCTTCGGTTGACATGATCGTGGCAATACGGTCGTTGCTCACGGGAATCATCGTCAGCGGCAGCTTCCAGGCGGCCGTTATCTCCGCAGTGGCATCAGCCAGCGTTGCACCCTCGTGCAGCCGTTGGGTGCGGTAGAGGTGGGTGCCGAGATCTCGGTCGCCAAGGCTGAACCAGTCGTCGCCGCCGTATCGGGCGAGCATCTTCATTGCCTGCCACGACTCACCTTCGAGGCCCCAGCCCCGTTCTTGGCTGACTTCGCCAGCCAGTGTGTATGTGATGGTGTCGAGGTCGGGTGAGATCGATAACCCGTGAAGGACCATGTCGTCGGCGACGTTGACGATTGCGATAAGGCGTTCGGCGGGCACAACCTGTACGAGCCCGCGCAGCAGCCGCGCTGCCCCGACGCCGCCACAGAGCACAACGATGGGTTTGGTCATGGGTTTACTGAAGAGCGGCGTGCTGGCGTGCCATGACCTCGAGGTCTGACTCGACCATCATGGTGACGAGCTCGGGGAAGGTCGTTTTAGGCTCCCAACCGAGCTGCTGCTTTGCCCTTTCTGGGCTGCCGATCAAGAGGTCGACTTCGGCCGGACGCATGAAGCGCTCGTCTTGCACGACGTAGTCTTGCCAGTTGAGGCCAACGTGTGAGAAAGCCAACTCGCAGAATTCTTCGACCGAATGCGTTTCGCCGGTTGAGATGACAAAATCTTCGGCCGTCTCTTGTTGGAGCATCAGCCACATCGCTTCGACGTAGTCGCCTGCGAATCCCCAGTCACGCTGTGCGTCCATGGTGCCGAGGCGAAGTTCGTTGGCGAGACCGAGCTTGATCTTGGCGACATGGCTCGTGATCTTGCGGGTGACGAATTCGAGGCCACGACGAGGGCTCTCGTGGTTGAAGAGAATGCCGCTGGTCGCGTGCATGTTGTAGCTCTCGCGATAATTAACCGTGATCCAATGGGCGTACACCTTGGCCACGCCATAGGGGCTGCGGGGGTAGAACGGCGTGTCTTCGGTCTGTGGAACTTCGAGCACCTTGCCGAACATCTCAGACGACGATGCTTGGTAGAAACGAACGTCGGCGTCGACCTCGCGAATAGCGTTGAGTAGCCGGGTTGCACCGAGTGCGGTGATCTCACCTGTCAGCACGGCCTGCTGGAACGACGTGGCGACAAACGACTGTGCGGCGAGGTTATAGACCTCGTCTGGCTTCGTCGTGCGAACCACGTCGATGAGCGACATCTCGTCAAGGAGGTCGCCTTGGACAATCTCGATGTCGTCTTGGATATGCGCAATTCGCTCGAAGTTGAGCGTGCTTGATCGGCGGACCATGCCAGACACTTCGTAGCCCTTCTCGAGCAGCAGTTCTGCAAGATAGGAACCGTCTTGTCCGGTAAGTCCGGTGATCAGCGCTCTGCGGGCCATAGTTTCTCCAAGATTGATGAGTCGGTGGACAAATGTAGTGCGAGTTTCGGTTCAAACGACGGAGTCGAATTGATTGGATGCGCTCTAGGCACTAGGCCTCTCGGGCTCTTGCCCGTGCATCGTCGAGGACTTCAGTCAGCGTTTGCCGTAGCGAAAATGATGGCGCCCATCCCGTCGCGGCCCGTAACTTGAGCGCGCTCCCGCGGTGAACGGGCAGGTCGATTGGCCGAATGAGCGCCTCGTCGACATACGTCTCGACCGGAACCGTCGCTTGTTCAATGAGACGAGCGAGGACGTCGGAGATGGCAACGTCGACGCCACTACAGATGTTGTATACCTCGCCGCTTTGACCTCGTTCGGCCAATAGGCGATAGGCCCTGACTACGTCTCGGACATCGGTCAGGTCGCGCCTTGTCGACAAATCGCCATGGCCAAGCGAACCGCCACCGGCTACTTCGCATGCAGCTATCTGAGCGGCAAAAGCAGGGGCGACGAAGCCGGGACCTTGACCGGGGCCCAGGTGGTTAAACGGTCGAGCTATGACCACCTCTTGGCCCCACCCGAGGTGGGCCTGCCTGGCGACGGCTTCGGCCGATTCCTTGCTCATGCCATACGGGGAACGGGGTTTGACGGAGGACTGTTCTGTGAGTGGAAGCTCATCTGGGCGAACGACGCCATAGACATCGGCGCTCGAAACAAGAATGGTTCGAGTGACGCCGAGGGCTCGTGCTGCCTCAAGAACGTGCTGCGTCCCTTGGGCGTTGATCTGAAAAACTGCACGCGGGTTTTTCCATGAGGCGCCAACGTCGCTCCAGCCAGCCAGGTGATACACCACGTCGGGAGCATGGGCCTCGAAAAGGTCTAGCCACCCCTGGAAGTCGAGCAGGTCAGGGCCGTCTTGGCGATCGACAAGAACAATCTCGTCGCCCTCGTCATGAAGGTGGTTTGCGAGATGAGGTCCAACGAACCCTGCGGCTCCGGTGACAAGCGCCTTCATCAACTACTCCGCGTGACTGAGCATCGGCCATGCTCTACAAGCTGTCGAGGGTACTCCGCACGATCGGATTTGCCGGGGATCATCGCGGGACCAGCTGTGTCAAAATCCAGAGCGGTCCCTACCAACACTCGCGACACTGGCGGGGTAGTCTGTGGCCTTCGTTATGGGAACACCGCCACAGCCCGAGACCGAAGACGCAGCACTCGCTGCCGATGAGATCAGTGCCGATGATCTGTCCGATCTTCTGGCGAGCGATACGCCCGCTTCAGAGGGTGGATCTGCGCCATCGGTCGTCGCTGTCGTTGTAGCCACGAACCCATCGGAGCGTTTTGAGGAGTGTCTGACGTCGCTGGTCGATCAGGACTACGACGGGCTCTCACTTCTCGTGATCGATGCAGGCAGCGAGCAACCAATCGCCGACCGGGTCGCTTCTGTTGCTCCTGACGCGTTTGTTCATCGGCTAACTAACAACCCAGGCCGAGCGGCCGCAGCCGATCAGGCACTCCAGCTCGTGTCCGGGGCCAGGTTCCTTTTGTTCTGCCACGACGACATCGCGCTCGAAGCCCATGCGCTCTCGGCGATGGTCGAAGAAGTGTTCCGCTCAAACGCAGGCATTGTCGGTCCAAAGATCGTCGATTGGGACGATCGACGGCGTCTCCATCAGGTTGGTATGGGCTCCGATCGATTCGGCGCCCAAGTTGATCTCATCGAACCAGGAGACTTCGACCAAGAGCAATACGATGTCGTCCGCGACGTCTTTGTCATTCCGTCAGCAGTTCAACTGATTCGGGCCGATCTCTTTCGTGCCTTGAACGGATTCGATCCAGCCCATTCTGAATTTGGCGACGACCTCGACCTTTGCTGGCGGGCCCACGTCGCCGGCGCCCGAGTATTGGTAGTCCCGTCGGCGATTGCCCGTCACGCTGCTGAAGAACTGAAGGACGCCACGATTGACGATCGGCGCCGAGCGCTTAGCCGTGGTCGTCTGCGCACACTTGCAATTACGAGTTCGAAGATGTCGCTCGTTCGGACACTGCCTTTTGCACTGCTCTTGCTGCTCATCGAAGGCGTCTACTCAATACTTGCGGGGCGGCGTCGACAGTCGACCGACGCGTTCGGTGCCATCATGTGGAACGCCACACGGCTTGGCGAGATCCGAGAGCGAAGAGCAAAGCTGGCTGCTGTACGACAAGTCCCCGACAACGAAATTCGGGCGTTGCAGGTTGGCGGCTCTGCTCGGGTGTCTTCATTTGTGCGTACCCAGCTCGGCGGATCGCAAGGGCGAGTACTCGGGTTCTTTGGGTCGGTCCGCAGCTCGCTCGACGACGACGATGCGGGGATCGTTAGAGACGGCTTGTTATTGCTAGCTGCGACCTTTGCCTTGTTGCTGTTTGGCAGCCGCCACCTCCTGACTCGGCCAATCGAAGCCGTTGGCATGTTCCCCGAAGTCGGACCTCTCGGAGACCTTTTCCGCGAATGGTGGGGAGGGTGGCGAAGCGCTGGTCTCGGGGGAACCGGCAACGCTCCCACTGCGCTTATTGTGCTTGCGGCGCTAAAAACACTGCTGCTTGGCAGCGATCGGTTGATGCAACTGGTCCTTGTCGTTGGCCCGCTTTGCCTCGGCCTCTTTGGTATGTGGCGACTGGTGAGGCCGTTCGGAAGCTACCGGGCCGCAGCAGTCTCAACTCTGCTGTATCTCTGCACTCCGCTGGTGCCGACGATGATGGAAAACGGTCGCTGGGATGGGCTCGTCATTTGGGCTACGGCGCCGTTCCTTCTCGGATCGCTTTTACGAGTGCAAGGTCTTGAGCCCTTTGGCTCCTACGCCAACACTGCGGGAGCTGGCGTTGTACCTCGAACTGTGTCGGTCAGGCTCGTCCGGTGGGGGCTCCTCGTTGCGCTCATTTCTACCTTTGTGCCTGCCGTGGTCATTCTCGCGTTTGGCCTCTGCGCCGTCGGTGTTCTTACTGCGGTCTTGTTGGCTCGACCGGAAGGAGTACCTCGTCTCGCGATTGCGGCAGTGGTGTCGCTCGTGGCTCCCGCGGCTCTTCATATTCCATGGTCATACGATGTGTTCGCCAAAGGCAGCTGGTCCTGGCTTGTCGGCCCACGATCGCCGTATGCCTCGTTCGACTCGATGGCCGACCTCGTCAGGTTTGCCCCTGGTCCCACTGGGCCATCCGCACTCGCCATCGGCTTTTTGGTCGCGGCCGGTGTTGCGCTTGTTGTTGGACGCGGGCACCGCTTCGACGCTGGCGCATTTGGCTGGATCGTGGCGACCGCTTCCTTCCTCGCTATCTGGGTTGAGCGGCGCGGTTGGCTAGCCTTTTCGCTGCCTGCCCCTGACCTCCTCCTTGGAATCGCCGCCGCGGGTCTTGCAATGGCGATCGGTGTAGCAGTGCGCTCGGTCGAATCCGATCTGGCCGCCTTCCGATTCGGCTGGCGCCAAGGCGTTGCCATCGCGGGATCCGTTGGCGTCGTTGCCTCGGTGTTGCTCGGCGTCGGGGCGGCCCTCAACGGTCGTTGGGAGATGCCAGTCAACGGCTATACCAGTTCTATCGCTCCGCTCAATGATGATGTTGCCGGCACGGTACGGGCCCTCTTTATCGGCGCCCCCGGTGTGATGCCGATCGACACCGCAACGACTCCCGCAGGGATCTCGTATGCAGTGTCAGACAATCTGTCGCTTGATGTCACCCGCCGGTGGGTGCCTGCCGGCTACGGCGAGTCTGCACATATCGGTGAGCTACTCGACCTCGCAGCCAGTGGCGATACCGCTCGCCTAGGCCGCCTTCTGTCTGCCTACGGCATCGACCTTGTAGTCGTCGTGCCCCAGCTTGCACCACCTCCATTCGTTGCGCCTGCCGTTTCTGGCGGTGCCGCAATAGAGAATGCCCTGATGTCGCAGCTCGACCTTCGCCGGGTGAGTGGCACGCCGCCGCTCCTTGTGTTCCGCAACGTGTCAAGCAATGGACCAGCCGTAGCGCTCGACGTTGCTGAGGCGCCGACTGGTGGCTCAGTGCTCGATATTGTTGCCGTCGACCTCGCGTCGGCGCCGCGAGTTCCACTCACGGTTTCCACAGGTGGTCGCTGGGAAGGAATCGTTCCCGCAGACCGGCTGATCGTTGTGGCGACTGACGCTGATGGCTGGGCTGTCGATGGCGCCCGAACGGAAATTGCTGAGGGCTTAGGTGGCAACATCGTCATCCAGCCAGGTGGCGAAGGAGCTATCACCATGAGTCGCAAGGGAGACTGGGTCCGTCGAGCATTGCTCGGTGGGCAAGCTGGCCTCGTCTTTGTTGGACTGCAAATAGCGCGGCTGCGGCGGAAGGACGACGCATGATCCGCTGGTCGACAATTGGCGTGCTGCTAGCAATCATTCTCGGCGCCTCGGTATTTGACCGCTCGTCGATCGCCCCTGATCGTGAGCCGCAAACCGTTGCCGCGCCAGTTGCGTCGCCCCAACTCGCTGATCCGGCTCGTCAATCTGCGGTCTGGTACTGCCCAGTTGGCTCCAGCGCCCCCGCCGGATTCGCCGATCATCAGATTACCGTGACGAATACTGGTGAGACGGTCGTGTCAGCCGAGGTGGCTGTGCTTACCGAGGCTGGCGCTGGCCCGGCGTTACGTATCGAGGTGGCGGCCTTTACGAGTGAGACCGTGGTCCTCAGTGAGATAAGCCAGTCTGCGGTCGCTGGTGCCGTCGTCGACATTGTTGGTGGCGCCGCCGTAGTCGGACATCAGGTCGCAACGGCCTTCGGCTCGCCATCTGGCCCATGCCATACCGATCTCTCCGACACGTGGTACCTCGCCTCAGGGGCCACTAGCCGTGACGCGCACAACTACATCGCCCTCCTTAACCCATTCAGCAGCGACGTGGTTTTCACTGCGACGTTCCAGACCGAGGCTCGCACTCGGGAGCCTGGCGAGCTTGACCGCGCAGTTGTGCCAGCACAATCGGTGCTGATCATCGACGTCGGTGAGTTCGTGTCTCGCGAGCAGCTAGTAGCAACCACCATTACAACGGTCCAAGGCGGCCGCTTGGCGGTCGAGCGCCTGCAAACCTTTGATGGTCAGCTCGGTCCCGTGGGAGCCACCCTTGGCCTTGGCGTCGCGACGCCAGCCACTACTTGGAATTTTCCTGCGGGCCGGCTTCAAATTGGTGGCGACGACGTAATCGAGATTTATAACCCAAGCACTGAGATCGCCCAAGTCGACCTTGAGCTTGACCCACTTGAACCTTCCGATCGGGCAACCTACGGCCTTGTGCCGATTGAACTCACCGTGCAACCAGGCCGCGTCCTCCACTTCGACCTGAGTGATGCGCTGGCGACCTACCCGTTGCCGGTGTCGTATGAGCTCGGGGTTCGTGCAGTGTCGACTAACGGCGTGCCAATCGTTGCCGAACGGTGGCAGCTCACGCCCGAAGTCGATAAGTCGCTTATTGGTGCCGGTGGCGATTCAGCGGAGTCGGCCGAAGAAGGCCAGCCCTCTGAGGAGGAGCCTCCGGTCAGCGACGGTCAGGCCGAGGCTGACGCCCTTCTGCTTGAGCGCCGCAGCGACCCTGCCCTTGCGCCCCCTGTGCAGCCAGATCCCACGATCGGGGTCACCTCCAGCCGAGGATTCGCCATCTTGTCGAATCGCTGGATCATTCCTCAGATGCCGACACTCGATGGAGGACGGTCGATCGTGGTTGTGACTGCTCCGGCCGGCGCTCTGGTCGAGGTTCGCCTTATCGTTGCGGGCGGAATTGTTGAGCCCATTCGGGTTTCTGTGCCGGAGGGAGGCCGGGCTCTCGTCGAGCTCGTGCCGGTTTCGGCGAGCGCCGTTGTGCTGGTCGAGTCTGACTCGCCAATCGCGGCCGTTGGCTCGGTAGTCGACCCCGGTGTCGGCCGTCAGCTCATTGAGGGCATACCCATCGTCACAAAATAGAGTGAGTGGTGAATCCTCCTTATGGAGGACGCCGCTCCATTCGGCGCCACCTACAGTCGTATCCATGCGCGGCCTCCGACCAATCATTGAACGTGTGCGCAATTGCAGCCCGATGACGCAAGACATCGCGCTCGCCGTTGCGGTTGGCGTTACGACTTTGCTCACTGCGCTCTCTGCCGACGGCAGCACAAGTTCATTTGGCGACTCGACGACACCAAATACAGTCGCCGGGTTCGTATTGCTCTCTGCCAGTGCAGGCCTACTGGTATTGCGTCGTCGCTGGCCAGTTCGGCTACTTGAAATTGCGACGGTTCTGCAGATGATCATCTGGGCGAACGGGTTCCGCGACACCATGCTGGCTGCCACCATCCTGCTCGCGGGTGCTGGTTACTACGGTGGTGTTATCGGGCGCAGACGAGCCACTCAGGCAGCCGTGATCTTGACGGCGTGGACATTCTTCGGATTCGCTATCGGATCGGCGCCATTTCTCGCGGTCCCCGTCGTCGGGTTCTACGCCGCCTTCGCCGTCATCTTCGGTCGCTACGTTGCCAGTCGAGAGTCGCTCGCGCTCGCAACGAAAGAAATACTCGAAGAGGCCGAGCGAAGGCGTATCGCGGATGGACAACGGCAAAGGCTCGAAGAGCGGAACAGGTTGGCGCGCGAGCTGCACGATGTAGTTGCTCACAACTTGTCAGTTGTTGTGGTGCAGGCGGCAGCGGCACGACGAGTCGAGGACCCCGAGATCGTTGCCGAGTCACTGGAACTGATAGAGCAGTCGGCTCGTTCGGCCCTCGATGAAATGCGACAGGTAGTCGGCGCGTTGCGGACAGGGGATGACGCGGAGTGGGCGCCAACTCAGTCGCTTGACGATGTCGATGATCTGATTCATCTGATGGAAGAGGCGGGGCTCTCAATCGAGACCGACATCGGGGTCCCAGCAGGCCTACCGCTACCCGTGCTTGTGTCTGGCTACCGGCTACTACAAGAGTCGCTCACGAATTCGCTGAGACATAGTGGCCGCGGTAGCAAGGTCACGGTGTCGATCGGGGAGATCGACGGCGAATTGAAGATCATCGTTACCGATGACGGCCGAGGTTCACCAGACAAGCTTGGTGATGGCGCAGGGCACGGGCTGCAGGGCATGCGGGAGAGAGTCGACCTACTTGGTGGTTCGATCTTGTCTGGCCCTCGCCCTATTGGTGGTTTCCAGGTTGCGATTGCGTTGCCGGTAGGGGAGCGGGTCGGATGATTCGGGTCGCCATTGTTGATGATCAGGCGCTGCTGCGTTCGGGCTTTCGAATGATCCTTGAGGCCGAACACGATCTCACGATCGTTGGAGAGGCTGCAGACGGCGCTGCAGCCGTTGATCTCATGGAGAGAGCCAAACCAGACGTCGTGCTGATGGACATTCGAATGCCGGTGATGGATGGCGTCGAAGCCACTCGGTTGATTACCGCCGTCGAGGACGGTCCTCGAGTGATCATTCTCACCACGTTCGACCTTGACGAGTATGTCTTCGCGGCGCTCGAGAATGGTGCGTCCGGGTTCTTGTTGAAAGATACGCCGCCCGACGACTTGGCCAACGCAATAAGGGTTGTTCACGAGGGTGATGCCCTTCTCTCACCCTCAGTTACCCGCACTGTCATCTCTCAGCACATGCGGCGGCCAAGGGCGGCCATCCACCCTGGCCTCGCTGAACTCACCGAACGTGAGACTGAAGTACTAACCGAGATGGCGGCAGGACGATCAAACGCCGAGATCGGGACGGCGCTCTTTGTATCGGAGACGACGGTGAAAACTCACGTCGGACGGGTGTTGTCGAAGCTCGGCGTTCGCGATCGCACGCAGGCGGTCGTGGTGGCGTATCAATCTGGGCTAGTCGAGTAACGACTCGATATCACGACCGATCATCCTTAGGGATGAGTGGCGATAGCACTTCGGCCCGATTCGTCAAACGGCAGATCCTCATACGTTCCTCTTAACGGTTTTCACACCACGACAGGAGAAACAAATGACCATTCTTGCCCCACCAATCGCAGCCGCTTTCGCCCGGCATGCCTGCAAAACATATGGCAGCGGAGCGACCCAAGTTGCGGCCTTGCGAGATGTCTCGGTCTCGTTTGAGGCAGGCAAGCTCACTGCAATCATGGGGCCTTCGGGTTCCGGCAAGTCGACGCTTCTTCAGACGATGGCTGGCCTCGACCGACTGACGGGCGGAGAAGCCTGGATCGGAGACTGCGAACTCTCGACGCTGTCGGAAAAGGCGCTCACCCATCTCCGTCGTGACCGACTCGGATTCATCTTTCAATCGTTCAACCTGCTTCCCGTGCTCACGGCGCAAGAGAACATCTACCTTCCTCTGGATCTGGCCGGTCGACGGGGTGATGAGGATTGGATCAACCTCGTAGTGCGCTCAACTGGCTTGGAGGACCGCCTCCGACATCGCCCCTCTGAGCTATCGGGAGGCCAGCAGCAGCGTGTAGCTATCGCCCGAGCGCTCGCCAGTCGTCCCGATCTGATATTCGCCGATGAGCCAACAGGCGCCCTTGACACACACTCATCAACCGAGATCCTGGGACTGCTTCGCACGGCGACGAGTCAATGGAATCAAACGGTCGCCATGGTCACCCACGACCCTGTAGCGGCAACCTTTGCCGACCGAGTGCTCTTCCTCGCCGATGGCGAGATCGTTGATGAACTGTTCGAACCGACCGTTGATGCGATCCTCGCTCAGATGAAAGGAATGCGCTGATGACGCGTTTCCCGCTTCTTACGCTCGCGTTGCGTTCAGTACGTCAGAAACCGTCTCGCCTCATCATGATGTTCTGCGCCATTGCGACCGGCGTCGGTTTCGTAGTGGCCTCATTCGTCGTAGCTGACAGTCTCACCGAGACCTTTGAGGGCATTGCGATTGGATCAACCGAAGGCATCGATCTGCAGGTGAGGGCAACCGGTGACGAGCCCGTACTCGATGGCGAACTATTGGCTCTGCTTCGCTCTCAGGACGGCATTAGTGAGGCGACTCCGTCGGTTGAGGCCGATGACAACACTGTTGTCGGAATCGATGCCACAGGTGAACAGTTGCTGCTGGCCGGACCGCCCATCAAGTCCTTCTCATGGTCCGGTGGTGCAAACGCGGTGCTCTGGCTCGGCGAAGGCTCGGCGCCATCGGGGGCCGAAGAGGTCGCGATCTCACGAGAATACGCCAGCAACCTCGGCGCCGCCGTTGGTAGTCGAGTCACCCTCGCAACCATTGGTGGCCTACGGGATTTCACGCTCGTTGGCCTTGCCGAGACCGAGGGTGTAGCGGGCGCCCAGTTCATCCTCTTCGATCTACCAACGGCTCAGTCGGTGTACGAGAACAACCTGTTCGACTCAATCGATCTTGTCACCGCCGACACAGCCGATGTCGACGCCGTGCTTGCATCGCTCGAAGCCACGCTTCCGGCAGGAGTCGAAGCGGTGACCAGAGACGTTGTTGCTGCTGACTTCCAAGAACCGTTTAACACTGTCATTGGACTTCTCGGCAATGTATTGCTTGGTTTCGCGGCGCTTGCCTGCGTGGTGAGCATCTTCGTGATCTACAACACGTTTGCTGTGGTCGTGAGCCAGCGGAATAAGGAGTTCGGTTTGCTTAGAGCAATTGGCATTGGCCATGGTCAATTGGTCCGATCGGTCGCACTTGAGGCGCTCACACTCGGTGTCATCGCTTCCGCGCTTGGTTTGGTCGTCGGTATCGGCCTCGCCGAGGGGATCAAAACGATGTTCACTGCACTCGGGGGCTTCCCCGAAACTGGCACCATCGTTGGTGCTCGAACGGTGCTCATAGCGCTTGTGCTCGGTGTCGGCGTCACGATGCTCGCCGCTCTGGGTCCGGCGATACTGGCTGGCCGAACCTCGCCGCTCGCCCTTCTCCGACTTGATGGTGCAGAGGCAACATCAACGACGCGTGGTCTCAGTTCGTACCTCGCGGTTGTGTCCCGATTGTTCGCTCGCCTTCAGCGGCCAAGCGTCGCAAATCGATTGGCGAGCAAGTCAGCCGTATCAAACGCGAGACGAACGGGAGCGACGGCAGGGGCAATCATGCTTGGCGTCGCGGTCATAGTCATCGTCAGCATCGTTGGCGCATCGCTAAAGTCGACCTTCCGAACCGCACTTGACGACTCGCTTTCAGCGAACGTAATTGTCTCTGTCGATTCGGCCGAGACGCTGGGTCGTGTTGAAGGGGCATTGGTCGACCAATTTGGACGTAGCGCCGTGGTTGCCGGTGTTGTAGCCGCTGCTGACGGTGGCGAACGCGAGGTCCTATTTCTCGAGGGGCCGAGCGTCGTTGCGGCCGAAGACGTTGTTCGTCAGTATCCCGGAGCGACGGCGACCGATCGATCTGCATTCGGCGCCAATGCAACAACCCAGATCGACCAGCTCATTCTCCTGGCGAATCTCTTGCTCGGGCTGACACTCGTCGTGGCTCTCATTGGCGTCGCCAACACCATGGGGCTGTCCGTCGCAGAGCGCACTTCTGAGCTCAGGCTGCAGCGCGTCGTAGGAATGAGTCGTCGTCAATTGCGTCGCTCGGTGCGACTCGAAGCGCTCTACATCTCTGCCGTTGGCACACCGCTCGGGCTCTTGGCTGGAGGGGCACTCGCAATGGTCGCGATTTCCCTGATGCCGAGCGATCTCGTTGACGGGGTAACGGTTCCGGTTGGGTCGCTGCTCACACTTGTCGCCGTGGTGGGCGTCGGCACTGTTGTCGCTGCAAGCCTGCCCGCGTTCCGAGCAAGTAGGGTGCCACTGCTCGGCCGCTGAGCGGTGTCTTGTGCGGGGGTGGGGGCGCCTTTCTGCCCCACACAGTCGGTGCGGGGTAGAAGAATGGCGCTTTGAGTTCGAACTGCCCCTGTCTAAGGGAGGCTCGTGCTGATGTAGCCAGTTTCGTGGTCACGGCTCAACACAATCTGGCCCAGATGCAACATGGTGTGATGCGACCGGCACACCAAGGCGAGGTTTGGTTCCTCGGTTTTGCCACCCCGGTGTCTCTCTCGAAGATGATGCACATCGCAGTCGTTCCTCGGCTGCGCCTCGTCTCTTACCGCCTTTTTGCTAGCGCAAAAACGCGCCTAGTTTCACGAAGGTTTTCCGGTATGGCCCGGTGGCCTCAGGCCGACACGTTTCGGCGCCCCAGCGCCGAAAGGTGAGTTCGAGCGGAGCGAGATACGGCATCACACATCAGCTTCTCAACAATCGCCGGCGGTAAGTCGCCGGTGCGACCGAGTTCACTTCGGAGATCAGTGACGGTCCACTCTTTGCCGGTGCCGTCAACAATCCCAGCCAGGGTTTGAATATCGATCGTGACATCGATCTTCACTCCCGAACCACCCGATGTTTCCACATCACTATCGGTGTCGCTGAGTGCTTCGATCAACGCATCAGCTTGTCGTTGACCAAGTGATCGTGGCGGGGTAAGCGTCCCGATTGGGTCAGGCATCGTTGAGATCGCCCCGAGAAGGATCTCGGCGTCATCGGCAGCGAACCGGAACGAACCGACAGCAGAACCATCAAGCGTGCGCTGGGCACTAAAGTGCCGTTTCCCCCAAGACTCTTCCGCTTCGTCGGCACCGTTGTTTTCGATACGCCACTCCCATTGCTTCACCAGGCGGTGGAACGAATCAACATCGCGGCCAGGGATCGCGTCGAGGAATTGCTGCTCGACGTCAGCGAAATCCTCGGGATGAGCGGACCAGGCACGAGCGAGTGCGTCGGCGTGACCGAGACCGATGTCGTTGTTGAGAACTGCTTTGGCCGACAACGTATTCGAAGCCAAGAAGCTACTGAGCTTGAGTTGATTCTTCGCTTCTTGGTTCGTGATGCCTTGCTGATGTGCGACGTAGCGGGTGTCTGACACGTACAGGACGCCAGATAAGCCTGCTTGGGTGATGGCGGTCAGCCTTCGGAGGGCTTCGATGCGGAGTCGTTCGGTTGTTTCCCAGAGTTCGAAGAGCTCTTGTTGGGCTTGTTGCGCACCCATTGTTGTGACTGGTAGATCGCTGATGTTGGCGACCGCGTTCTCGAGTGCGGCGAGTGTTTCCGCAGCGTTCGGGTCTCCGGTTCTGCGGCGGGATTGTTCCTGCACAGGTGAATGAATCATGGTCTAAGTATGACGATCGG
>JBBKWJ010000099.1:0-24597 GCA_037968895.1 Acidimicrobiales bacterium | reverse complement strand
GCATCGAACAACCCCCTGCTCTCCACACTCGTAACCGCAGTAGTCGAAGCCGACCTCGTCGACACCCTCAACAGTGACGGCCCGTTCACCATCTTCGCACCAACCAACGATGCCTTCGCAGCGCTACCAGAAGCGGATCTCGCCGCTGTTCTCGCTGACAAGGATCTGCTCACGAGCGTCCTGACCTTCCACGTCATCGCTGGTGAAATGCTCACCGCTGAAGACCTCATCGCTGCCGGCAGTGTCACCACCGTCAACGGCGCCGAGCTCACCTTCGCCGCTGAGGGCGACGCAGTTTCGATCAACGGTTCCGCCGTCACGATCTGCCAGAACGTGCCAACCGCCAACGCCACGGTCCACATCATTGATTCGGTTCTGATCCCCGGCTGATCAAGAAAGTAACCCCGAATAACCAATTGAAATCCTCCCGGTGTTGGGGGTGAGCCACCAGGCTCACCCCCAACACCGTTTTTGTGTCAGGAAGAGTGAGCGGGAGCCAATCCAAACGAGCTTCGGCACCGAATAGCCAATACATAACGGACGAGCGAAAGGAAGCGCACATGGCAGCAGCACGCAGATGGCGGCCCCGTGACACTTCGAGCAGCGGTCATCACGACGCAGCCATCCATGCGCTTCATGCCGCCGACGCCGCGATGGACCGCCAGGAGGTAGAAGGCTGTGGGATATGCGATAGCGACCTCGAGGCCTTTCGTGAGACAGCATCACATCTCGCTCAGGCTGTCGCGGCCGCCCCGCCCGCACATCTCAAGGCCGCGGTGTTCACGAAACTCGCCCAGAATCGACGTGGCCCTCACCGGCTGTGGCGGATCTTCTTCGGCCCTCACCCAATCCAACCGGCCGGTGACTCCGAATCTCCCATGAGCCCTCCCGATGCGGAACAGTGAGACAATGCCTGACGTGAACCCAATCAGACCGAAACGCAGCGGCCTTCAGGCGGTCCCCGCGACCCCGCCGTCGACCCGAGACCTGCTCGAGCGAGCGGGTCGGGGTGACGAGCAGGCCTTCTCTGCCCTATACGACGACGTAGCTCCGATGGTATTTGGTGTGATAAAGCGAGTGATCAGAGACCAGGCCCTAAGCGAGGAAGTAACCCAAGAGGTATTCGTTGAGGTCTGGAAGCTGGCGCCGCGATACGACGCCGCGAAAGGCAGCCCTCATGCGTGGGTCTCCACGATTGCTCACCGTCGAGCCGTTGATCGAGTCCGATCCGAACAATCACGGAAGAATCGAGAGCAAGCCGATGTTGACACCAAAGTCCACACCGGCCCCGACGTCGGCGACGAGGTTGTGGCCGACATGGTCGAACAACTCGATCGTGTGCGAGTTCGTGAGGCCCTCGCAGCGCTCAGCGAGGCTCAACGCGAAGCAATTGAACTCGCTTACTACGGCGGCCGAACGTACCGCGAAGTTGCAGTTCTTCTTGGCATTGCCGAAGGCACAGTCAAAACCCGAATACGAGACGGTCTTATTAAGGTTCGAGACCACATGGAAGTGACCCGATGAACGACGACCTCCACCACCTGGCGGGTGCGTATGCACTCGATGCGCTAGACGACAACGAACGTCTCGCGTTCGAAGCCCACTACGCAACCTGCGACATCTGCACCGAAGAGGTCAGGTCGTTCCAAGAAGCCGCGTCAAGTCTTGCCGACGGTGCTTCAACCGAGCCACCGCCGAACCTCAAGGGGCAAATCATGGCCCAAGTAGCGCAGACGAGACAGGTCGGACCCGTAGTCATCGACCTCTCAGAAGCTCGCAACCGACGGCGCCCAAACATGCGGCTAATCGCGACAGCCGTCGCGGCGGCATGCATCGTCGTGGCCGGCATCTTCGGCGCTCAGCTTTTGTCGAATGGTTCGGACACCGATGACCTCATCGCCGCCCCCGACGCGGTGATAACCGACCTTGACGGCGAAAACGGTCAGCTACAAATTGTGTGGTCGGCCGAACGTGACCAGGTAGCCATCATCGGCTCTGACATCGAGTCGCCAGCCGAAGGTTCGACCTACGAACTCTGGTTTGTGAACGCCGACGGAGTGGCGAAAGCCGCACTATTCAAGCCAGACGGCGGCAATGTCAACGACGTATTTGATGTCGATGATGCCGAGCCGACCGGGTTCGGTGTGACCATCGAACCAGATGGCGGGTCCGATCAACCAACGAGCGACATTCTGTATCTCGGTGAGATCTAGCGACCGCCTGCGCTGCTTGCCACCGACTGACCGACCAAACACTCAATGACCTGGTTCTTTTCGGCGCTGTTGGCGTGATAGTGATACCCGGCTTCGTCGGTGGTGTGACCATTGCACGAGTCGAGGTCGGCACCCTCGATGGGACTATGAACCGGGTAACCGTCCATCGCATACCCGAACATCGGGGTGTCGCCGTCGGCGGCGTCGCCAACCTCAGAGCAACCGACCGCGCCGTGCATGTGGTAGCCCTCGAAGGGGTTGAAGTGGCCGCCACAGTCGTCAAACGCCGCAATTGTGTAGGCGCTGAGAATCGCATCGACAGGGGCTGACTCCGCAATCACAACTCCATCGAGCGTGACGCCCAGGTTTCCTCTCGGTGCCGCTGGGCTATCGGCGGCGACTGGAACAGTGGGGATCAGAACGGTTGATGTAATCGGCTCACCATTGTCGAGCCACTCAAGCGCTCCCTCAACACAATGGTTCTGAAGATCGGGGTCTACATCTGGTCTGGCTGCTGCCTCAAACTCTTCGGCCGTTTCCGTCACGAGCACGTTGCCGTCTTCGTCGTACATCTTCCAATTATCGTCGTTGTAGGTCGCAGCCAGGTCAGTGATGAACTGACCATCGATGTCGTACACCGCGCTGCCGTCAAACCAGATACCACCCGCATCGGCGGTGTCGTTGATCGTGTCAGGGCAAAAGGGGCCAACGTCGTGGCTAGCCGGGTAGCCGGCGACCGTAATGCTGTAGCAAGTGGTCTCCGCTCCGCCATTGAGCGTGCAGTCTTCGATAGTTACGTCTTGAGCAAGCGCACCGTCGAGGAACAGCGAAACGTCGACCCCTTCGCCGGCCGCAGTTTCAGTCGCATTGGTTGTGGCCACACCGTCGGTCGAGGCAGTGGCCTCCGTTGTTCCGGTGGCTTCAGTGGTTTCGGACTGCGTCTCAGCCGAAGACGCTGTCGCCTCGGTCGAGTCAGATGACCCGCAGGACGCAGCTACGAGCAAGACGGCAAATACTGCGACCAATTGTCGAAGATGGGAATTCATTAAGGGTTCCTCTCAGAAAGATTCGGCCAGACTAACGAGACTTACTGTGAGGACCCTGTGAACCCTTTGAAGCGCCAGCTACGGGCGATCGGTAAGAGCAATCGACTCGCAGAGAGCGACGCTCCGTTCGATCGCTTCAGTCTCGACAATCAGAATCGACGTGAGCCACATTCCGTTCTGCACGACGAGCACATCGGCTGCTCGGCGGGCGACTTCGGCAGCAGAGAACTCGGGCCGGGCAGCCCCAATGAGGGCCGCAAGGCCCTGACGGTAGGTGAGTTGGGCTTCGTGATTGATCCGAGCGAACTCTGGGTCGACCCTGGCGAGCGACCAGAGTTGAAGACGAATGCCCAAATAGTCGGCATCGAGGAACTCGGGGTCGACGACCCGACGCATCGCCTCTCTGAATTGTTCCTCTGGCTCGAGTCCTTCGGCCGGTTCGACGAGGCGGGCGTCGCTCTCGCCAATGCGCCGAAGTGCGGCCGCAATCAGCGCCGATTTGTCGTCGAAGTAGTAGTTCATCAACCCAAGAGCGACGTCAGCTTCCTTCGCTACCGCTCTCATGCTCACCGCCGCAATGCCACCTCGGCCGAGGACGGCAACTACCGCATCAAGGATGCGCTCCTCTTTCTCGCTGAGCTGTGGTGACGGCGGATTCCGTGTCGAGTTCACTATCGATGCGCCGCCGCGGCCTGGAGCATGGCAGTGATCATTACGTCGCGCTTGGCTGACAAGGCTTCGGTCGTTGTTTCACCGGTGCTTTCACTGAGTTGACGAATCAACTCAGCCGCAATCGTTGGATCGAGATGCGGGGTGCCAAGGTCGTCCCACCAGCGATTGAAGCTGTCTGAATAGCGCTCACAGAACGAGGCCAAGCCGCCTTCTCCTGCGCCGAGATGAAAGAGTGTCGTCGGCCCCATGGCGGCCCATCTCAAGCCGGGGCCAGCCCACACCGCGGTGTCGACATCTTCGACACTGGCTACGCCTTCGACCACTAGGTGAATGGCCTCGCGCCAAAGCGCAGCCTGAAGACGGTTGGCGACGTGGCCTGGCACTTCCTTCCGTACCTCGATGGTGACCTTCCCAACTGATTCGTAGAACTGTCGAGCCGCGGCGACGACTCCATCGTCGGTGAATTCGTTGCCGAGTACCTCGACGAGCGGGATCAGGTGAGGTGGGTTGAACGGGTGCCCAAGCACGAAGCGTCCTGGGTTCGACCACCCTCCCTGCATTTCGCCCAACGTGAGGCCAGACGCTGATGAGGCAACGATCGCTTCCGGAGAAAGCGCCGGTTCGATCTCACGAAAGAGCTCGTGCTTGATGGCAGTTCGTTCCGGCACGCTCTCTTGCACAAACTCGGCACCGTCAACCGCGGCCTTTGGGTCGGCGTGGAAACTGACCGCGTCTGGGTTGCCGCCAACGATCAGGCCGAGCGCGTCGAGTGTTGGCCATGCGGTCTCAATCGCTTTTCTGACGCTCCGCTCGATTCCATGCGCGGGGTCGTAGACCGCGACCGACGCTCCGCCCGCCAGGAAGAGAGCGCACCAGCTCGCTCCGATGACGCCGCCGCCGAGCGAGGCGGTTCGTGTGAGCGACGCTCCTCGAGCGGTTGCCATCACGAGAACCTCATCTGTTGGACTTGTGCGGACAGGCCGCCGTCGAGCACCCAGAGTTGGCCGGTGGCATAACGGGCTTCGTCTGACGCAAGCCAGTTGACGAGGTTGGCCATGTCGTCTGGCGTGCCGATTGTACGAAGCGGATGAATTCGCTTCTGTTCTTCTCTTGCCGCTTCGGCGTCGACCCCGTCGGGAACGAACTGATTGAGCATCGGCGTGTCGATATAGCCAGGGCAAATCGCGTTGACACGGATGCCCTCCGGTCCATGGTCGCAAGCCATTGCCTTGGTGAGCGCGTGGACCGCTCCCTTCGTCGCACAATACGCAGCCAACTTCGGGTCAGCGATATAGCCGTCGTATGAACCGAAGTTGATGATCGACGGACCCTGCCCCTGACGGAGCAGCGGCAGCGCGTACTTCGCCGTCAGGAACGTACCTGTCACGTTGATCGCCATGATGCGGTTCCACTGCTCAAGGCTGGTTTCCTCGATGGTCAACTCAAGCTCGATGCCGGCGGCGTTGACAAGGACATCGAGGCGGCCCGATTGCGAAAGATCGGCGGTGTAGACGGTGGCGCCCTCGGCCATGAACCGCTTGCACACCGCCCGGCCCGCTCCGCCGCAACCGCCTGTGACGAGTGCGACCCGACCTTCTAATGCTCCGCTCATTCGTTACTCCTCGTCGTTCTTGTTTTGGTCGTAGGCATCGAGCACCAAGCCGTGGAAATGATGCAGTGCGTGTTCAGAGAGCCCTGACCCTGCGGCGTCAGCCACTATCCGGCCCTGGGTGAACGCCGGAGTAGACATGCCTCTTTGCACGCTCTCTACGAGATTGATGTCTTCGACTTGCAGCACCTCGTCGAGGTAGCGAATCGACTCGATCTCAGCCTCGTTTGGCTCAGTCGACTCAAGATAAAAGTCGTAGGTCTCATACGTAAGATCAGGACCGGCGGGAATGACCTTTAACACGATGATGTTGCCACGCCCCGGGTATCTCATGATGCAAGTGTTTGGCCAGAGCCACCAGACTGCGTGATCGGTGACGGTCGCCTCAGACACGTCGTACGCGGTGTTCTGAGTCTTTCCGGCCTCAGCCATATGGCTCGAGTAGAGACCGTGCGTTGTCACTTTGTATGTGTCCATGTCGACTAGCGACACGAAGTCTTTGTGGGCAACGGGACAGTGGTAACACTCAAGGAAGTTGTCGATGACGTTCTTCCAGTTTGAGTTGATCGTGTACGTGAGCCGATGAGCGAACGTGAGGTCGGCGACGTCTGGGGCCCAATGTGCGATCTCGGATCCGAGGTCTCCTGACAACTCGGCCAGTGACCGTGCATCTGGATCGAGGTTGAGCCACACGAAGCCTCCGAACTCATCGACGCGTACCTCGTCGAGGCAGATCGAGCCTTTGTCAAAGTTTTCGAGATGGCGAGTGTGGCGGGCCGATGTCAACGAACCGTTCAGGTCATACGTCCATGAGTGGTATGGACAGACGATGTTCCGGATTGAGCCTGCGCCGCTGACAAGCTCATGGGCTCGATGTTTGCAGACGTTGTAGTAGGCACGTAGCCGGCCTTCGCCATCACGAACTGCGACGATTGGCATGCCACTGATGGTGTCGGTGACATAGCTGCCCGGGTCTCGCAGCTTCTCAATATGGCAAAGCCACTGCCAACTCTTGGTGATGATCTGCTGCTGGTCTTGCTGATACCACTCGGGCCTCGTATAGGCATCAGCGTGAAGCGACATCGACGATGCCGGGTTGGTCGTCCAACCCGCGTCGATCCGAGAGGGGACGTCGCTGGTCATGGTTGGCTTTCCGCAGCAGACAGTGGCGGAAACCGGAGGCGGGCCCCAGCCTCGGCCCAATCCTGATGGTTGCGGACATACGAGTTGGCAACGTCGTTTGGCGGTAGGTAGTCCCACGACACCAGGGGGCCGTTGGTTCTGGCTTTGTGCAGCACCCGGCGTGAACGTTGTGAGGCGAGCACTCGTTCTCGCAGAGCATCACTGTTCCAGCGGTCGGTCACCTCTGTCGCGAAGGCAGCCGCTACATCGGCGTAGTCAGGATGAGCTGCGAGATTGGTTCGCTCGAGTGGGTCGGTCTTGAGGTCGTAAAGAAGTGGTGGGTCGGTGTCGCAATGGATGTATTTCAGCGACCCTCGGCGAATCATGAACATCGGATGCGATGTCATCTCGGCGAAGTACTCGCCGGTCGTCTCGTCGACATCGTCGTGACCGCCGGTCGCAGCGGGCCACAGGCTTCGGCCATCGAGACTGGTTGCCAGCTCTGGCCATTCACCGCTGCCTGTAGCTATGTCGAGCAGCGTGGGAAGCAGGTCGAGGTGTGAGCACGCATTTGGCACGTTCGTTGCCACAACCTCTGGCCCGGCCATGATGAGCGGGACACGAGCCGATCTTTCGTTGAACGACATTTTGAACCACGTGCCACGGTCGCCCAACATGTCGCCGTGATCGCTCGTGACAATGATGACCGTGTTGTCGAGATGTCCTGACTCTTCGAGACTGTTGACGATTTTCCCCACCCAGTCGTCGAAGTAGCTGACGTTGGCGTAATAGCCGTGTCGGGCGCGCCTTGTTTGCTCGTCGGTGAAGCCAACCGTGTCGGCCTCAATCGCAGCCCGCACTCGCTTAGTGTGAGGATCGATTTGCTCGAGGTCGACGGCATCGGGCATGTCGATCTCATCGTCGTCGTAGCGATCCCAATACTCGGGGCGGGCGACATAAGGATCGTGCGGGTGGATGAATGACGAGCAAAGGAAGAAGGGCCGATCGTCGCCGTCTCGGGCCATGTCGAACAACTTGCGGGTTGAGGTCTGACCGACAAGGTCGTCATAGTCGAGCTGATAGGTGGCCATAGCCTGGCCAGCCTCTTCAAGCGCCTCCATGTTGTGATACCACTTGCTGATCCGCTCGTCGGCATGCTCCCAGTCGGGCGTCCAGGCGAAGTCAGCCGGGTAGATGTCGGTCGTCAGTCGCTCTTCGAATCCGTGCAACTGGTCGGGGCCGACGAAGTGCATCTTGCCGGACAACACCGTCCGATAGCCGGCGAGGCCGAGGTAGTGGGCCAGCGTCGGGGTCGACGCGGGAAACTCTGTTGCGTTGTCCCACGCTCCGATCGCCGACACCGATCGGCCGGCGAGCAGTGCGAAACGGGCGGGAGCACACAGTGGTGAGTTGCAGTAGGCGGCGTCGAAGCGAGCCCCGCGTTCGGCAAGCGCATCGAGGTGCGGTGTCTTAACCACAGGATGGCCGTAGGCCCCGGTGAAATGAGGAGCAAGCTGATCAGCCATGAGAAGAACGATGTTACGCATGTCACGCAGTTTGAACGATCGTTCAATATCTGTCAATCGCATCCGCGAACTGGAGCGCGTGAGCGCCGATTTCGGCGTTCACGCGCTCCAGTTATGTGAAAGTCCAGATCTACATGCCCATGTCGATGCACTCGGAAATCTGCACCGTGTGCCCGTTCGCAAGGACCGGGCTTCCATTGGCGATCACCGTTGCTGCGGCCATATCGGCGCACTCAACGATGGTGTACCCCGTGAGCTTCGCCGGAGAGTCGGTTGCGCCGTTGGCGTCAACGGCGGTCGACATCGAGATCGGCGCTCCACCATCGACCAAGGACTCGCCCATGCTCCCGTACCATGCGCCCCAAACAGCCATCATGGCTTCCACAGCCTCGGGGTCGGTCGGCATGTCTTCCATGCTCATTTCACCGTGATAGGTCAATACGTACTTTGGCATTGGGGTGCTCCTCGTTTGTGGTTTTGTTCCAGCAAACATCGACCCTAGTGGAAACACCATTTCGCCTGCCCGGCAACAGTCAACTGTGGGAAGCCAGCTAATCCCTGGCCTGTGGCCTGAACTCAATCCTCCTGGCGGTCCAATCGCAAATTGGGATCAACTTTCGCGACCAGCGGCCGATTGGAGCACGTTATAGCGGCAAGCCATTTCAAAACCTAGGACAAGCGCATCATGACATCGCCAAGCGATCCACGAGACTCATCGACCTCTGAGTACGAGATCATCGATCCCACACCACAGAAGCCTTGGTTCCAGACACCAGCAGGTCTCGCCACTAGTGTCGTCGCCCTTCTCGCTGTCGCCGTTATCGGGTTCATTGCTCTATCTTCCGACTCCAACGAGACCACGACTGAAGCGTCAGTGCCCGAAACGACACTTGTCGATGACTCAGCGACCACCGTCGTGGAAGACACCACGTCGTCGACTGACGCAACCGATACAACTAGCCTCGAAGACACCGCAACCACCATGGCCGACACGACAACGACGGCTGCACCGGCGACAACGACCGCTCTGACCGTCCCGCCCGCAAACGGCATAAATGCGTGGGAGGTAATTCGCAACTCGCCTGACTTGTCATCGTTCCGCCGTGCTATCGAAGATTCAGACCTCGTCGAGCTCTTCCAGGAAGTCGACGCGATTACCGTCTTTGCTCCTTCGAACGACGCGTTTGCTGCTTTGCAAGCCGGCGTTGGCGGTCAGGCCGTTCTCGACGATCCAGAGGCACTTCGTGCTCTGGTGCTGCATCACGTAACTGTCGGTGCCATTCCAACGGCCGATCTCTTCACCCTCGCCGAGGTTACGACTAGCAACGACGACAAGTTGGTCATCGACGCGGAAGCCATGACCGTCGGAGGAGCCAAGATTGTGGTCGCCGACGTCACCGCCGGGCCGTCAATCCTTCACGTACTTGACCAGGTGCTGCTTCCCTAGGGCAAGGGCTTCACACTCGATTCGGGACAAGTCGGATCGTCGAGCTTGCCTTGGCCAACACGTTGCCATCGGTGTCCGAAAGGCTTCCTTCGGCGAACACGGTTTGTTTGCCGGCTCGCTCGATCCAGCCCTCGGCCATAACAGTGCCAGGGCCCACTGGGCGGAAGAAGCTGACCTTCACTTCGAGGGTGGCAATCCAGAAGGCGTCTGTGTAGCGGGCGATGCAAGCGTGCGCCATGGCCGCGTCGATCCATCCCGTGACGAACCCTCCTTGGGCCACGCCTCCTGAATGACACATCGCCGGTGCACATGTGAATTCCAAGACTGCCCTGCCAGCCTCGCCGTCTAACTCCAGAACCTTGCCATCGCCAAGGGTCGCAAGCACATCGCTTTCCAAGCGAGCAGGTTCTGGCTGAGTCGGATTTGTCATTCGGAATTGCCCTTCATGGTTCGAGCAGTAGTTCTAGACGGACGAACGCGCGGGGTCCAATCGCAAACTGCTGAACGCTAAGGGCCAAGGATCTGCTTAGCCACGTTGCCAACCAGGTTGCACAAGTGGGCGTGGCCGATGACCAAGGCGAGCTCGGCCCGCTCTGTCTCATTGAAGTGAGCTCGCAACGAGGTAACTAGCTTGTCGTCAAGTTGGTGACTTTCAGTTGCAGATGCGTCGGTGAGCTGCAATACGAGCAATTCCTTTTCATCAAAGGCATCGGGCCATCGTGATGGGTCATCGAGTGCCTCGATCTGTTCTTCTGAAACCCCTCGTTGTCTCGACGAGACAACATGCGAGCTCAGTCAAGTAACGCACTGATTGATGATGGATGTTCGTATGAACACAAGTTCTTTGATGAGCGGGGACACGGCGCCGTCGGTCGACCAGAGCGCTTTGCCGAATGCATTGAATGCGTCGGCGGTCCCCTCGACTTGGGCCAAGCTATAAGCAAGCGGCGATCCCGATAACTTCGGTCGACTCTTCATTGCGACAGTATTACTCAGACTGAAACGTGCTACCTGATCGGCCATCCACTATTCGGAGAGCCACGCGAGCACAGTGAGCACACGACGGTGATCATTGTCGCTCTGATGTAGATCGAGCTTGGAAAACACCGACGAGATGTGCGTATTCACGGTCTTCTCATTGACGTTCAGCAAGCGGCTGATTGCAGCGTTAGAGCGTCCCTCGGCGAGCAACGCAACGACATCTCGTTCACGCGGCGTCAGCCGGGCGAGCTGCGCGTTACGAGAGCGGCGCCCCAACAGATGGGCAACGACCTCGGGATCGAGAACGGTGCCCCCTTCGACAAGTGTTTCAAGCGCACTGATCAGGTGGGCAATGTCGAGGACCCTGTCTTTGAGCAGGTAACCGAATCCGTTCGGGTGATCTTGCGCCAGCTGTGCGGCGAATCGACGCTCGAGAGATTGCGATAGCAACAAGATGGCAAGCTCAGGTCGATCCCTCTTGAGCCTTAGCGCCGCCTCCGCACCTTCATGGGTGAAGGTGGGAGCCATCCGAATGTCGACAATGGCGACATCGGGATCGAACTTGGCCACCGCCTCCATCAGCTCGGCTGTTCCTTCGACGATCGATGCGACGTCAACGCCCCCTTCGACGAGCAAACGCGCCAGGCCCTCGCGTAGCAGCATCGAATCATCGGCAATCACTACCCGCACGGCAACACCGCCTCCACAACAGTCCCACCCGCTGCGGCGCGGCGAACTACGAGCGAGCCGCCGACCGCCTCGGCGCGATCGCGAAGGCCGCGCAGGCCATGACCGTCTGCGTCTGCGCCGCCGCAACCGTTATCGAAGACGGCAACCTCAAACACGCCGTCATGACGGTGGGCGGTTATGTCGATGGTGTCTGCCGCACTGTGTTTCTGTGCGTTCGCAACGGCTTCACAGATGATGAACCAAGCCGTTTCCTCGAGGTCTGGCGCAAGTCCGTCCAAACAGGAATCCATGGTCACGTGCAGCGCGTTTCGATCCGCAAGATCCTCAAGTGCTCCGCGCAAACCACCATCGCTCAATACCGTCGGACGGAGACCATTGGCGAGACTGCGCAGATCGACAATCGCGCAACGAACCTCTTTGATTCCAACGTCAATAGCATCCTTCATCCTCTGCTCATTGCCATTCACCGACGCAGCCTGAAGCTGCAACGCCAGGGCCAACAGCCGTTGCTGGGCGCCATCATGCAGATTGCGCTCGATCCGACATCTCTCCTCGTACTGCCCGGCAGCTAGCCGGGCCCGTGACTGCTGCACCTCTACCAGCTGGAGCGCGACGAGCGCCCGCAGCCCGGCGTTATCGAGCTCGCTCGCCGCCGCTCGATACACCGCACTCGCAACCTCGGGACCGATAACCATCTGTGAATACGTCACGCGCGCTACCAGGCGCTCTCCCCGAAGCACATCGACTGACATCGGGGCCTCAGTTGCGGCAAGACCCGATGCAGTCACCCACTGCGTCGAGCCTGAGCCGTCCGCTAGGAGCGGATAGCTGATCTCTAGCGAATCGTCTCCGAGCGCTTCCCTCAACACGGCCTGGATGTCGGCCACTGGTCCCGGCGCGTCAAGGTAACGACGCACAACCGAGAGGGCGCCGTAGCGACGTCGATCGAACCGTCGGTCGAGCATGTTCTGCAGCCGCCGTCGACCCGGTTCGGCGATCCCAACCGCGCACAGCGTGGCGATCGCGGCCGACACTCGCGTCCCTTCCTCGTAGCGACCGAATACTGCACCTGCCAGTACGCCCACGGCGAGAAAAACTCCAACGATCAACGCAGACAAGACGCTGTACGTGAGCGTTCGGCTGAGTATGCGCTCGACGTCGTACAAACGATATCGATGAACAGCCAGACCGGTCGCGACCGCAAGGAGCAGCACGATTCCAGCTGTCGGAACGAGGGGCGAGTAGTCGAGACGAGTGTGCCCGGGAACGAAGGCGGCAAGCATAAGTATCGCCACGGGCGAAGCGATGATTGACAGCCATCGCAGCTGGAGTCGCTCGATTCCGACGGCCCGTCGAAAGCGCAACGCTAGCGACGCGGCCGCTGCCAGCACACCGATCCCGACGACCGCCACGGCGAGCGATGCAGCCACACGAAAACTGTCGGCCATCGAACCGGCCGCTAAGGGATTCGACACCTGATCGAGCGGAGGATCAAGTCTACGGTTGGCGAGAATTCCGAACCCCATCGCGGCAACCCCAGCAACCACAGTTGCGCGCATCATGAATGCAAAGCCGCGCTGCAGCGGCATTCCTGTCGGTGTGAGGTGCAGGATCAGTGCGATCAGCACAAGCCAAGGCACGAAAACCAGGGACGCCGCCACGGCCACAAATGAGGCCGCCGGCCAAGGTTCTGCAGCGACCAAAACGCCCTGTGTCGCGTATAAGTCGAGAGGAGCAGCCACGGCAATACTCGAACCAAGCGCAAGGAAGAGCCAACCAACCGGGTGTTCCGGCCGGCCTCTCGCCAGGGTCGCTCCTACAACCCACGTCGTAGCCACCATTGAGAGACCCAGGAGTCCCTCTGGCACCGAACCGAGATCACTTCTTCCCACGGCACGCAAGTGCACCTCGAACACGAACCCCAGCACAAAGCACACCAAGTCGAGGAGAGCAGTCAGGACGACAACGCGACGCACCACACGTTGTTCGACGAAATGGTCCGACCACCTCATGTGCATTCGGCCATTCTCGCGCCGAAACGGCTGGAGCGCCTCGGTGCTAGCACCGAGACCTGTATTGGAGCCTGCTCCGATGAAGATCGGCCAGCAGCGGCGCATCATCGACCTAAGCGACTTCACCGAAGACGCAAAACCCAAGGAGGACGAATGTCCACAGCTCAGATAGTCGAACAATCGAGCCAAGCCCAATCCAGGTCCTGGCTCGCTCCGTCCCTTGCTCTCGCGTTCGCCGCTTTGTTCGTAGCGGCATTTGCTGCGAGCGACCCGGGGGCCGAACCTGAAACCTCTGGTGCGGATGTCATCGCCAATCACGCAGTAAGCGATGGCGCTCAGTTCGCAACCGGAACGGCACTGATAATTGCCGCGATCGTGCTGGTCTTTTTCGGCGGGTGGTTGCGTCAGATGCTGCGATCGAAAACTTCCGATCCGGGATGGCTTCCTGATGTTGCGTTCGCCGGGACCATCCTCCAGGCATTGACCCTGAGTATCTTCGTCAGCTCGGCAAGGGCCGTGCAAGACGGCATCGCCAGCGGTGATCCGGTGATCACTCGCACGCTCAACATCGCAGACGGCAACAACTTCGTCACTGCGATGCTCGGGCTCTCGTGCATACTGATCGCCACTGGCCTTAGCGCCTATCGGAGTGGCGCACTACCCCGCTGGCTCGCGGTTGTATCAGTCGTGCTCGGCGTCATGGCTCCGCTCGGACCTGCCGGTTTCGCTCCATTCCTCAGCTTCCCGATCTGGGTCGTAGTCGTCGCCTTCGTTGCGACGTCAACGAAACGACAAGGAATCAACGAGGTCACGACTCGAGCGACCATGAGTTTGCATACATAAGGTTCTCTCTGTCGTCGTCAGAAACGGTACATCAGTCTGACTGTCGGAAGATCCAATCGTCGATCTCACGTTGGGCCGTCTCGAAGATCCGACAGGTGTGCAACTGGTTGTCCTGAACGGTGAATTCGAGCGCACGCGTGTGCTCGAGGGTTTCCGACGGGTCGCCCGGCGCTGTCCATCGCTCAACAACAATCGCGATCACTGATTCTGGACCTCCCAGAACTTGCACGATCTTGGTGGGGACGCGATTCGTGATGGCCTGGAGATCGAGCAGCGCTTTAATCGATGCCTGCTGACCAGAGTGTGTCCCTGCGAGGCGGTGCCGCCCGGGCCATTCGAGGGTGAGATCGTCGTGGTACATCGCCACCACAGCCATGGTGTCGCCGGCTATCCAGGCATCGCAGTACGACCGGATCACACCGATGGACTCGTTCATCTCCGTCTGCATTTCACCTCAGTCGTTGGCCTGACGAACCTGACGGCGCCAGCAACGTCCATTGTGGACGGAAGAGCACCAAGCCACCATTACCTGACAGGTAGGCTCCTTCAGCCTTACCTTGAACGATCCGCCATAGCTAGCTCACTGGTCTTTGGCTTTTCGTCCTTCGAGTTTGGTAATCAGCTTCTTCGGTGCGACGAGCCGGAAGGCGTCCTCGACTACATCCGCGACGTCATCCCAGTCAACAGTGGAACCGTTTTTCTCGTCGAGGAAGACTCCGATCCAATCCCTGAAGACTCCAGACGAACTAGGAGTCGGCGCGAAGAAGACGAGCGGGTCGGTCGCAATCAGCAATTCTTGCCCGCCCGGTGGGGCAGGACACCAGATCGAGACTCGCTCATCGCTAGCGAAGTCGGAACCATGGAAATAGCAGATGGGACGCTTGTCGCGGAAGAAGAAGCTCGGGGCGCCGTGACTAAGGCGCTCGTTGACCTCAGGCAGGGCGAGCGCGATCGATCGGATTCGGTCTAGCTCGGGCGTACTCACGACAGCAGCTTCCCACAATGCCGGGCGAAACGAGTGAATTCGTACCACACCCTCAGTTGTTGCCAGAGGGATGCCGTTTCCAATGACACGGAGCGCAACGCAACTCAAGTTCATCAACAACCGTTCGTCGACTCGTCTCAAACTCAGTCACATGATCAAACGTCAGCAACTCCCGACGTCCGCAATCGACACACACCCGATCGCGTTCCTTCACCACCCACTTCTGCCGCAACGTAGGATGCCGATGCTTACCAGACACATTGATTGGCTTCCCGTTCGCGTCGTGAATCATGGCCCGAATAGTGGCTGTGTCGGCGATCCGGTCAAGCACACTGGCCGGAACAGGTGTGCCGTTGGGCCAGTGTGGACCTTGTACGACAGCTCTCGAGCTCCACTACAACCGACGCCCGAGCGTTTCGGCGCTCTGCGCCGAAAGGCGGTGAGGGCTTCGATCCGCCAGGATCGAAACCGACGAGCACCCACTCGCCGGAGTCTGCGAACTCTGCTGCGAGGACCACTAACTCGTATTGGCTTTTGGCCCAGACGTCAGCGGTTTCGCGTAGTTTGGTCGCCAATGGCGACCGGGTTGACACTGTTGAAAGGGTTGTGATCATCGAAGGTTCCGCCTTTCGTTTCGAGTGGCTGCCGATTGTGTGCCGCTCGAGCTCCGCTCGAGTAAGCCTACTCAGGGGGTGTGACAGGCGAAGAAGACCCGTTTCCGTCACTACGGGTGGCGGTCACGCGTCCGCAGCTACACCAGCGCCACAGAACGTGCGAATGTCAGCTGGCGTCGGAGCGAATCCGGAGGTATGCACGGTCATCGGGTGCGTTGAAGCCAGCGCGAAAAGGCTTGCCAATTCGCCATAGCTCGTCGACCGCAGCTGGATCAGCTTTCACCAGCTCCTTCAGCCGGCTCTCCGATCGAGCAAGACTCATCGCAGGTTCGAGATAGCCATCGCTAGTGAGTACGACCTCATGTGTCGTTGCTGGGATCGGGATAACTTCGATGAGGTCGTCGGGAACGTGTCGACCATTGATGCAGCCGAATCCCCACGGTCCGGCGATATTCGCAAGATGTTGCTGGAGGTTGTGCAGCGGTCTAGCGGCCTTGGAACCCGGGTCGGTCGCGATCACTTCATTGAGGGACATTCCACGGGCGAGATGTGCTGCGTTAATCACGGCGCGGAAGCTGTATGCAGCATCGTCAACGGCTTTCGTCCCCGGCCATTCCTTACCGTCAAACACCAGGTTGCAGTCGCCTATCCGCCAGATTTCCCCGGCAGCTGGTGAAAAGCCGATCACGCTAGCAACAGGCCACCTTGTTTCGTCGTCAAGCGGGCCGTGCTCAGATGCGACTGCGTCTCGCAGCGCAACCGTGAGGCGGTCAGCGAAAGCCCTCGGCCCAATGGATGACGGCAGCTTCTTGATTTCGGCGGAAAGAACGTCCGCCGCAAATCGACCGCCACTGACACCGCCGAATTGGGCGCCAGTCTCGTCCGTTGCACCGTCGATGATGGCGAAGCAGTGCTCTCCCACCACGATCGAATCTTCACAGCCTGCGTCAGACTTGCCTTCAACGAATTGTTCAACAACATGCCAATCCATCTGTGAAACCTATACCGGGATCGGCCGGCGGCTGCCAGACACGTTTGTGGTCGCTTTCTTGTCCATTTGCAGACCGACCCTACGTTCATGCGAAATCCACGACCACGTGAGTTCGTGTCCCTTCGTCTCGTGTCGACCCGTCTCGGACCCTAGCTATGCGCTTTTCGACAATGCGGGGCGTACCCCCGTCGGCGATCGTTTCGCGCAGTGGCTGGCGGAATGGGCTTCTGCCGAGTGACGCGTTGCCTCCTGATTCTCTCAGCGCTCGAGCCCATGATCATTACAGCGAACGCAAGCACAGCGCTATCTTGGTGATCGGTTCAACAAGGCGTGGTTCATGAGACAGTTCCTGACAATCGCGGTCGCTCAGCCAGCGTCGACTTTGTACGACGTCGACTTCAACGTTGAGTGGCACGCGTCAGCGATTAGGGATGCCGAGGCGCGCGTAATCGTGTTCCCGGAGCTTTCAGTGACCGGGTACGCGATGGACGTTCAACCGATCGACCCAGACGATGACCGCCTTGCTCCTATCGTAAGTGCCTGTGAAGCGTCGGGAACGATTGCCCTGATCGGAGCGCCGACAAAGGGTGATGCTGGCGCCACCCACATCTCGACGCTACGCGTTGACGGCGACGGGGTGACGTGCGCTTACAACAAGTTGTGGCTAGGCGGCGAGGAACCTGGCTCGTTTAGCCCAGGTACCGGTCCGGCTGTGATCACGGTGGACGGTTGGCGTCTCGGTTTGGCGATCTGTAGGGATACCGGGATTGAGGAGCACGCAGCAGCCACGGCCGCTCTAGGGATGGATGTCTACGTCGCCAGTGTCTGTGAGACCGAGGACGATTGCCTCGTGCAGTCGTCCCGAGCGGCGAGGGTCATTGCGGATCACCATGTGTGGGTCGCCACTGCGAGCTTCGCGGGGCCGACCGGTGGCGGGTTTGCCGAAACGGCAGGCCGGTCCGCAATCTGGCGACCCGACGGCAAGACAGCGACGGAACTCGACCGCGAGCCTGGCCAAATCGCCAGCGCGAAGCTCGAGCGAATAAGCGGCGCCTGACCGAGGTTGTTTTCGTTTCAGAGAAACTTTTTTGTGGTCTTGTCGATTTTCAACCCACTCACGCGTCATTGTTAGTGTTGGCGGCGATCGCCATCACCGATGAAGGGAACCACCGATGAAGTACTTTATTCTGCTCGCAGGCGACGGCGAACTTGCGCCCTTTGATTCGCAGTCGCCCGAAGAACAACAGGCTGGTATGGAACAACATGGCGCCTTCGGCGAGGCGTGTGAAGAAAGATCGGGCGTCGAGATGCTCGGCGGCGAGGCGCTAGGTGACGGCTCGATGGCTACAACGTTGCGCACTCGTGGCGGCGAGTTGTCTGTAACCGACGGACCATTCGCCGAGGCCGCAGAGCAGATCGGCGGCTACTACGTGATCGAAGCCCCTGACCTCGATACGGTCGTTGACCTCTGCCGAATCCTCCCCGCCTATGACATCGATATCCGGCCGATCCTCGACCTCGGCTGAGCGACTAGTCGCCGAGACGTATCGTTCAGATTGGGGCCGGCTGCTCGCCCTCCTCGTTGCTCGCACGCGCCGACTCGACCTTGCCGAGGACGCGTTGGGCGAGGCCTTTGCCAGAGCGTCAGCCCAATGGCCGACCGCCGGCGCCCCATCCAACCCAGTCGGCTGGCTTTACACCACAGCATCTCGGCTGATCATCGGCGGTCTCCGCTCCGAGGCCATCCACGGTCGCAAGGCGCCGTTGCTAGCGGTCAATCCAAATTGGGTTGCACCGCCAGCCGCGGGCGAGCTCGACGACCTCGGTGACGAGCGGCTGGCGGTCATCCTTCTCTGTTGTCACCCCGCCCTATCTCGCGACGCGCGATCGCCACTCGCCTTGCGGTTAGTAATTGGCACACCGACTGCCGAAATAGCACGACTCTTCCTCGTCTCCCCCGCCACAATGGCGGCTCGCATCACGAGGGCAAAGAAGAAGATCGTCGTCGCGGGCATTCCGCTTTCGTCGCCGGTCGACGAAGAACTGCGGGTCAGACTCGCTGACGTCTGCCGTACGATCTACATCGCGTTTACTGCGGGGTACACGCCGGGCCATGGCCCAGATTTGTTACGCATCGACCTCGCCGGCGAAGCGGTCGAACTCGCGTCGGTCTTGCATCGGCTGGTTCCCGACGCCCCACAGGTTCAGGCCCTGTATGGGCTGCTGTTGCTGCAACACGCTCGACGCGATGCCCGCGTGAGCGGCGGCCAGCTTGTCACCCTCGGTGACCAAGACCGATCGCTCTGGCGTCACGATGAGATGCAGATCGGACGAGAGCTCGTCACAAAGCTCCAGCCCGACGTCGGGTATGCGGAGGAACTCCGGCTGCAAGGTTTGATTGCGGCCGAGCACGCAAAGGCTGTCATCTCGCAAGACACCGACTGGACGACGATCGCTGTCATCTATTCTCAGCTCGAAACGCTGACCCAATCACCCATCGTGAGACTCAACCGAGCCGTCGCGGTTGCTGAATCGGAGGGGCCGAGCGCAGGCCTCGTCATGCTTGCTGGCCTCGACCGGCTGCTCCCAAACAGCCATCGGGTCCATGCCGTGCGCGCCGACTTCGCCCGCAGGGGTGGCGACATTGAGTTGGCCCGCACCTCCTATGAAGCAGCGTTGAGGTTGTGCACCAACGAGGTCGAAAGTGAATACCTCGCCGACCGCCTCGCTTCGCTTATTGAACCGGTCGCTGGGCCTGGCCAGTGAGGCGTTTTTCCATCGCCCAGGCGATCCCATGACCGCGGCGTCGGGCTGCATCGGTCAGCGGACCGTGCCACCCTTCATCAAGCGTGGTATCGAGAATCTCAAGCCATCGTTCGAACAACGCGGCATCGAAAGGGTCGGCGTCGTGGAGCCATTGGTGTCCTTCGATGACCTCGTCGGCCGGTTCGTGTGGACCGCCGAGGAGCACGCCAACCCAGAAGTCGGTCAGATCACCGGTGTGAGCGTGCCAATCAACTTTGGCAATGGTTTCGAACCAGTGGTGGAAGCGTTCGTCCTGAGCAATCTCGCGATAGAAGCGAGTGACGAACTCTTCGATCTCATCACGGGTGTCGAGATCACGACCTCGGTTCTCCGCTGGCCCGACGCTACCCATCCGTAGAGTTCGGGTCGCAGGCTGCACCAGAGTCGGTTACGTCATCGCTCGACGCGGTCTCGACCTCGTCGTCATCTTCGAAAAGGTGAGCCCAACATGGCGGATCGCCAGCGAGGTCCTCGTCGCTCATGCGCCGTCTACGGCTAGTGCCTGCTCAGCCTCGAACACCGCAGGAAACAGCATGTTGTTCTCCTTGTGGACATGAAGATGGGTATCGGCCTCAAGTTCGGCTAGGCCTGCGTAGAGGGCAACATAGCTCGCGCAACCGTCGTCAGGAACCTCGTAGTTGCCGGTAGCACTGCGAATATCGGCGAGAAGGTCGCCGACGGCGTCGTGTTCGCTGAGCATCACGTGAATGGGGTTCGCAAGGGAGCCACAGTGAAACGCCGGCGTCGTTGAAGCGGTTGCGAGCTCACGAATCATCGGAAATAGAACCTGCTCCTCCTTTAGGAGGTGGGGTTCAAGGTCGGCCCTGATCTCGTGCACCAGCTTGGCCACAGTGGCGAGTTCGGGGTGATTGGCCCCGTGCACGCCAGCAACCTTGTCGGCCAGAGCAGTGAGTCGAGGAAGCGCTGCTTTTAGGTACGAGTGGTGGGTGGCTTCAAGGTGATCGACAAGACCATCCATGCCTACCCAGTCGGACGGTGGAGCTGCCGACGTTGGAGTTGCATTGAGCGTGGCAGTCGTTGCGGCGAGGTCGAGACCAGCTGCAGTCACCGCATCCGCCAGGCTTCGTTGGCCGCCACAGCAGTAGTCCAATCCGAGATCGTCGAGGCGGAGCGCGAGTTCGGGCCGAGCGATGACTAGCTCGGCGAGTGTGACGTTTGATTCGATGGTTGACACGGCGTGCGTTCCTTCTTGTCGTGCGTAGTTAGGTCACGGCGATTGCGGTCACGACGATTACCGCAATCCCAAAGATCATTTGCTGGATCCCAATCACGACTGCGCGCCGAGGCGTCAAGCGGACGGCCCCGACGTTGAGGGCGGCGAGCACCGCTATCGCAATGGCAGCGGCGGCAGGGACAATGTCAAACGCCCATCCCAGAATTACCGCCGCGACTCCAGCCAACTGGGCGAGGTCACTGTGCCAGATCGGCCCCGGTCGGGCCCTGGTTCGCAAGATCTGAGTGCGCACGTATGGAATGGCAGCAACCGAGCGAGCGGCGATGACAACCCAGAGGCCCCAAGCCACCCTCGATGAGGCGCCGCCCGCGATCGCTATGGCTGTCGCTATAGAGCCAATTCCGATCGAACCCGCCAACTCGGGGATGAGACGACGACCCCGGCTGCGCATGTCAAACCACAACTCAAGGGCGACCAGGGGAACAGCGACGGCCAACGGAACCCAGAAGCGAGCGTCAGCGCTTGCGGCATAGGCGACGAGTACAAAGAACACAGCCAGTTCACCAGCGGCGATTTTTGCCGCCAAGCTTGTCCGAGCCAGCCAACGATGGCGAAAGCGGTCGACAAGCACCAGCTTCAATGGTGTCCGGGCCATAAACGCGATCATCGCGGCAAGGCCGAGGGCGAGGCCAGAAAATGACCAAGCGACGAGCAGGCCAAGCACTGCTGGCTCGGCGGTAAGGCTCCAGCCGCCGTGTTCAGTCGGCAGGGCGACCGATCGCCACGACAGAGAGGTATCCAACTTCTCAGCCCGTGTGGGTGCCATCGGCCTAACCCTTAGTTGCATACTACAAGACTACTGGTTTATTAGTAGAAGGCAAGCCCCTCACCCGAAGCATTGAACAGAGATTGAGCAACAGCAGCGGACAATGCTCAACCTGGGACGGTAGTGCCAATGAACACGACGTCGGTCTCGGCCGTTATCCCGCGTTGACTTCCATCGGGAACAGTCACCGTGATCCCTGGTCCAACCGTGTACTTCTCGTCATCGACCGTCATGGTTCCCGTTCCTTTCAAAAAGTGATAGATCGCTTCGGGCGACGGATGCATTGGAATGGACTGCTCGGCTCGGAGTCCGCCCAACACTGCCTTGAGGCGCGGGGTTTCGATCAGGACGGTCGGCGATGGGCCTTTCTCACCGAACTTCACCGTCTCCTGCCAGTTTGCATACATCGTCGGGGTTTCTTTCGTGGTCATGGTTCTAGGTTCCTTTGTCGTGTTGCGGGTGAGTGGTTAGGGATGGCCAGGACGGCGTTAGTCGGTAACATCGCGTCGTTCGAATACAGCCGAACTGGCCACATAGGCGACGACGGCGTAGAGCCCGGCGAGCGCGATAGCGCCGGTGTAGGAGAGAGTGTCGGTGCCGCCCACCGCGAGCGTGTCGAGCACGCCAGCGGGAAGCCAGTCGGCGGTTGATGGCCATAGCGAGTGCAGAATGAATTGTTCGCCGATGAGGAAATAGGCGACTCCGGCTGAGATTGAAAGCGCCGCCGAGCGGGAGATCATGGCGATGAGGGCACCAAAGAGCCCCCATACGATCGTGGCGATCACGCTGTTGGCCCAGATGCTGAGCCCCTCGCTGAGCCCGTCCACTGTGGCCCACGCGCTGGTCTCAACTCCTTGTGGACCCGCAATAACGAACGCGATGGTCGCTCCGACTAACGCCGCGAAGGTGACTACTGCCATCAGTGCAAATGCCAGTCCAACGACCTTGCCGGCAAGCAGTGAACGGCGCCGCGAGTCGATGGTGAGCAATGCTCGGATAGTCCCGGTTGAGAACTCGGCCGCGATGCTCGACGCAAACAAGGCGAGGGCCACGATGCCGAGGAAACTGCTGGCCGATTCAAAGCCGGCGAGATAGCCACCGGGCTCAGCAAGTGTTTCGAGACTGACACCGTCTCGGTTGCCCGGACCATGCCCGCTCGGGTTGTCGGCGTTGAGGATCGATACGACTGTGAGCATGATCGTGAATCCGGATGCTGCTGCTGCGTATCCGAAAATGGTTGTGAGTCGTAGGAGTTTGACGAGTTCGGATCGGAAGGAGGCGATCATTTGGCATTTCTCTCATGGTTCGATGTGAGGTCGAGGAAGGTGGTCTCGAGGTTGGCCTCGATCGGGCGAAGTTCACGCAGCACAATCCCGGCATCGAGAGCGATCCTGCTGAGCTGCGGCGACCAATCGGGTTTGGCGTCGACTTCGATCCGAGCTCCATCGATAGACGGTGACATGCCCGCTTCACGGGTGAGTTGAGCGAGGCGGGGAGCGTCAGCCGGGTCGGCCGTCACGGCCACGACCGTCGAGTGTTGAGCAGCGAGAAGTTGTTCGAGCCGTCCCGAGAACAACAGGTGTCCGTCTTGGATCATCACGAGGCGGTCACACGCCGCCTGGATCTCTGACAGGAGATGACTCGAGACGATGACAGAGGTCCCAGCTTCGGCCAGGCGCCGGAACAAGGCCCGAATTTCAACGGTGCCAGCAGGGTCGAGGCCGTTGGTTGGCTCGTCGAGCATCAATACCTTGGGGGCCTGAAGCAACGCTCCAGCTATGCCAAGCCGTTGCTTCATGCCGAGGGAGTAATTCTCGTATCGATCGCTGGCCCGGTCGGTCAGGTCGACGATCTCGAGAACCTCGTCGATTCTCGTGGTGGGGAGGCGGCCGAGACGGGCAAGCGCGAGCAGGTTCTTGTAGCCGGTGAGCTTCGGGTACATCGCCGGTGACTCGACCAAAGCCCCCACTTCGGCGATGTAGCGAGACGGGTCGCTGATCGGGTGACCGAGCATCCAGGCGTTGCCCGAAGTTGGTCGAATCAGGCCAAGCAGCATGCGAAACGTTGTGCTCTTGCCTGACCCATTCGGCCCGACGAAGCCAGTGACCCCGCCGGCGGGGATGTCGAAGGTCAGACTGTCGACAGCACGGTGGCGGCCGAAGTCTTTGGTGAGGCCTTCGACTCGTATGGCTGAGTCCGTGCGAGTAACAGGTTGGATGACGTCGATGCTCATTGTTGATTGTCCTTCCGCTATCACTGCGAGTCCAGGTTGCCGATGGCGGCAAGTCCGGAGGTCTCGAGCCCAGCCGCCGAGTCGCCCGGAAGCCGGTGGAATTCGACGGCGAACGTTGCCGGGCCATCGAGTTCGACGTGGTGAAGACGTGAAGGAGGGATAACAACGCTGCCGCCCGCTCCGACCATGATTGGCGTATCGGGTTCGGCTTCGAAGACGAAACCGACCGTGCCGGAGTGCACCACGAGGCGGCCCCAGACCCCGGCCGCGACCCGGTGAGCACGAAGGAGCCCGGCGGGGACCGTGTCGTTGTCGAACACATCAGTGGTGCGGGTCAGTTCGAGTCCGGCAGGCAGTGATAGGCCGGCGCTCTCGACCGGCAGTGGTAGCTCGGGCTCGCCTTCGATGTCGAGCGTTGGCAGGATCCGGTCGAGCCATTTTGGCAGCCACCAGTTCGGGTCACCGACGAGCGCCATGGTTGACGGGACCAAGACCATACGGACGATGGTGGCATCGACGGCGACTGCGGTGGCGAGGCCGACGCCCATCATCTTGACGACAGGGTCATCGGACACGACAAACCCGAGAAACACGCTGATCATGATCAAAGCCGCTGCGGTGATGACCTTCGCAGTGGCACCGAGGCCTTCGACGACGCTGTCAATGTTGGAGTGTCCGCGGTGATACTCCTCACGGATCCGGGACAGGATGAACACCTCGTAGTCCATCGAGAGTCCGAACAAGATGGCGAACATCATCATCGGCACGAACGATGCGATAGGCACTG
>JBBKWJ010000098.1:0-5360 GCA_037968895.1 Acidimicrobiales bacterium | reverse complement strand
GACCACCCTTGCTGGTCGTGGTCATGCGGGTGGTGCGGATGCGGTTCTGGATCGGTTGACGCTCTCATCCGTTTTGCGAGGTTTCGGCTGTCGATGCGCTGCTCGTCGGATCGGCTTTTGGTGCCCAAAGCGGAGCTCAGGGGCTGCCACGAATGCGACTTCAGAAAGTCTATCGGCAGTCTATCGCGCAGTCTATGGCACCCAGGGTGCCACGATGCCCCTGATAGACTGTGCCGCAAAACCGGCAAAACCCCAGTTGAACTGGGGTTTCGCGTCAATCCGGTGTGCGCCCCCTGGGACTTGAACCCAGAACCTGCGGATTAAGAGTCCGATGCTCTGCCAATTGAGCTAGAGGCGCATGTAGCGAACCGATCTTAGCGTCCTGCGGAATTTCTCCCACAGGACAGATCGGATTCGCATTTTGGGTGATCGAGGGGTTTCGAACCCCCAACCTTCGGGATCACAACCCGATGCTCTAGCCGATTGAGCTACGACCACCAAGAGCGATTGATGCTAGCGCAGATCGTTGGCTTCGACGACACGATTAGCGATTAGCACACCGGCTTCGGCTTACCGGTAGCTCTCCGCCGCCATCCACTTTTGCCGCAACAGCAGCTAACTGTAAGCCTGGTGAACAAAAAGTATCAATAAATAAAGGGCAAAACAGGATGATTCAGAACGTAAGTTCGATACAATTGGACCATGTCAACCACCACCCAACTCGACGAGATGATGGACCAGTTCCGCATCGAGGCGCGTGAGCGCTACGAGGCCGGCGTGGTTGACGAGTTCGATATCGACGGCTACTTCAGGAATGGTTTCGAAAACGCACGCGAGATCGAGTTCGACTCCATGATCGAAGAGTCCTCGAGAATGCTTGCCATCGCTGAAGCGAAACACGTGGCGGTTCTGGCCGAGGCGCAGCGCCGGCGAGTGTTCCGGCGTGCCGGGTTTCGGTCAGCGGCTACGTGGGTCAGTAACTTGACCGGATTGTCAAAGGGCCAATGTGGGGGTCAGTTGAAGCGGGCCCAATTCTTGGCCAATACTGTTCCGCTCGTCTACGAAGCACTCGCGGCGGGCGAGATTTCGGTTCAACACGCCAACAAGATCTGCTCCATTGGCATGCAGTTCACCGAAGAGGCCGAACGCGATCAGGCATACTTCCTCACATGGTCAAAGGAATCGTGGCCGTTCTTCGCTCGCTTCATGGACTCGTGGGCCGAGCTCATGGACGACACAGATCCTCAAGACCTTCTTGATGCCGCGCACAAAGACCGTCGGATGATCTGGGCTCAGGGAGTCGGACACACGATGCTGGTCGAGCTCTCGATTCCAAACGAGTGCTTCGAAGTGCTGCTGGTTTCAATGCGCCCGATCTATGAACGACTGCTCGAAGCCGAATGGGCCGAGGCTCGCTCAACTGTCGGCGCCGACGCAACATTCACCGACCTGGCCCGAACCGATCGGCAGCGGTGGGTCGACTCGTTGATGGAGCTTGTCCGCCTCGGTGCGGCATCAAACGGTGAAAGTGTCGATCCGGGCATTCGAGCGATCCTCAACGTCATCATCGATCGGGAAACTCTCGAGCGTGAGCTTGAACGTTTCGAACAAGACCCAGACTCAGATCAGAATCCGCCTTCGCCTAAGCCAGCCCACGTGGAGCAGTATCGGTGCCACACGAGCAGCGGTCTGCCAGTTTCACCGGCCCTTGCTGTCCGGCTCGCTCTCGCCGGCTCAATTCGTCGGTTCGTCCTGACGGCGAACAATCTCGACTTCCAGGCCACCGCAACAACCCGCCTCTTCAAAGGATCGAAGCGCCTCGGGATGGTAATTCGCGACTATGTGTGCCGAGGACCGGGTTGTGATGCTCCAGCCGCAAGATGCGAAGCCGATCACATACAGGAAGCATCGTCGGGCGGTTTAACGATTCCGTCGAACGGCCAGATGCTGTGCAGGCCATGTCACCGCCACAAAACTCAGCTCTACACCCAAGGCATCGCTTGGCCTGTTCCCTAGTACCCACGGAGGGAATCGAACCCCCAACCTGACGGGTAGAAACCGTCTGCTCTATCCAATTGAGCTACGTGGGCGCTACGACGACGCTATCTGGTAGACGCGAGGTCGACGATCTGTTTCTCAGCGACTTCCGAGTCGGAAGACATTCGTGACCTCGCATAGCTTTGTCTCGGCACCGAGACCAGTATTCGACACCACTTCTTCAGTTCGTGTTTCGCCGGGCTCGACCCGAGCCATCTCGAGTTCCGCCGTCGCGATCTCGCCGGCCGGGCCAAGGAACCGCAACGTAATGAAGTAGTCGGACGTGCCCCCCGAGGTGTTCTCAACCGTCACTTCGACGACAGACTTCCCGTCACGGTCGGTACACGTCTCCAGATCAAGGCTGGTCTGATTGGCTGCCTCTTCCTGTGCGTCGACGAAATCCTCGACGGCATTTTCGATCCTGTTGCCAAACACGAGGCCGCCCACGGTGATTGTCGCCACGCAGCCGCCGACGAGCACCACGAGCGCGATAAGGAGGCCTATGAGGACCTTCTTCGCTCCCGACGTCTTCTTCTCAGGGGGCACATATGGCACTCCGGCCATCGGAGTGACGTTCGGAGGCGGCTGATAGCCGGACGGCGGAGCCGGTTGGGTCGCCGCAGGAGGGGGCTGCCATTGAGGCGCCGGGGTTGGTTGTGGAGCCGGTGCTGCTTGGGGTGCTTGGGCCTCTGAGGGGGGTGGGCTGACTGGCCGTTCAGTGTCGAGAACGGGGGCTGAATCGGCGGGCCAATATCGCCCATCTGCCTTCTCTTCCCACCCATCTGGGGGCGGCCAGGGATAGTTTTCGCCATTCCAAGCGACGTATGAATCAGTCATCAAAAACCCTCCAAAAGTGCCTTAATAGCAAGGGTATCGGGCCTTTGGGGCACCCCTATCCCACTCTGTGACAGCTGGCACGACGCGCAAGAATAGTTTGGGTTCGCGCTTCAGGGGTCGATATGTTACGGATTCGAGGCTTTTCCAAGGGCCTAAAACTTGGACGAGACGTGCACCTGTCTGGCGGGCAGAGCGGGGCATCGATCGACAGTCTTCGAAGACATGCGTGTTGCTCCTACTACAGGGCGGAAAGCAGCACTTGTCGCGTATCCACTGTCACTTCGTTGTTCTTCGCGTACCCGGCGGACAGTCAGAGGCAGAAGGTTAACTATGCTGAAGAAGCTATTTACAGTATTTGCAATTTCAATTTCATTTCTCCTGGCTAGCAGCTCATCAGCTGTCTATGCCCAGGAAGCAGCGACGACAGAGGCCATCGAGTCCCCTGATCTCGTTGCCCCTGCGGACGGTGACCCCTTCCTCGACCAGGCGGGGCGCCTTTACCGCACCACCCTTGGCCGTGAGGCAGAGCCTAACGGACAAGCCTTTTGGGCCGACCGTCTTCGTGAGGGCTACCCCCTGGCAGAGGTTGCTCGCTTCATGCTCGACAGCGAAGAGGCCCGCCAACGATCAGGCGACGTAATCCTTGACGCCTATCGCTGGGCGCTCGACCGTGAGCCAGAAGAGGGCGGATACGCATACTGGAGCCAGTTTGACGACCCAGCGCTCGCCGTTGCTGCCGTATCGGACTCGGTCGAGCATCAGATGATTACCGGAACCCTTCCACCTCCTGCTCGTGTTGAGCCGCCGCTTGCGAACGGTGCAACAGCCGCCGGAGCCGAGCATCCAGCCGGCTGGGTTGACGCCGGCAGTGGCGTTTGGGTGCCACAGATCCTGATCGATATCCGCTCCTGCGAGTCGGGTCATAGTTACACCGCTCAGAACCCCGTAAGTACAGCCAGTGGCGCCTACCAGTTCCTTAACTCGAGCTGGGCCGCCTACGGGCACTCGTCTCGATACTGGGTCCGCACGGCGGCCGAGGCAACTCCAGCGCAGCAGGACGAAGCGGCTCTCATGACATGGGAACGCGACGGAACGCGGCCTTGGTACGCCAGCCGTCACTGCTGGGGTTAAGGCCATCAGCTAGCGCGACACGGTATGAACTGACAGACTGCGGCGATGGCCGTCGATCTGACTAATGCAACTGTCGAACTCCTCCAAACCCTGATCCGCAACGCATGCGTGAATGACGGTCGGGCCGAGTCCGGCCAAGAGGTTCGTAACGCAGATGTAATCCAATCGGTGATCGAAGGCACGGGTCTCGACTTCCAGCGTTACGAACCGACGCCAGGCCGGGTCTCGCTCGTGAGCAAGATCGAAGGGTCCGACCCGAATGCCCCGAGCCTTTGCTTGATGGGGCACACCGATGTCGTGCCGGTCAACCCAGCCGGATGGTCGCGAGACCCGTTCGGTGGCGAGCTAGTCGATGGTGAGGTGTGGGGGCGCGGTGCCGTTGACATGCTCAACCTCACTGCGTCGATGGCAGTGGTGTTTCGCCACCTCGCCGACACGAACTTCCGGCCAAAGGGCGATCTAATTTTCTTCGCTGTTGCTGACGAAGAGTCGGGGAGTGCCCACGGTGCCCGGTGGATGGCCGACAACCATAGAGACGACATCTACGCCGACTACGTCCTCACCGAAAACGGTGGCCTTCACTCGGGAAACCCGGAGAGTCCGTCGATCAGCGTCACCGTGGGGGAGAAGGGTGTCGCTTGGCGCCGCTTAAAGATCACGGGAACGCCGGGCCATGGATCAATGCCGTTCCGCAAGGACAATGCCTTGCTAAAGGCGGCTGGCGTGATGCAACGGCTGGGCGACTACCGACCTCCTGCTCGATTCCACGAACTCTGGCGAGGGCAGATCGACGCGATGGAGCTCGACGCCGAGACAAAGGCCATCATGCTCGATCCGGTCAAGCTCGACGAAGCGCTCGACGTCATGCCGAGCGTGCCAACCGCCGCGTTCCTCCACGCGTGCACGCACACGACGTTCTCGTGCAATGTGCTGCAGGGCGGCGACGAGATGAAGACCAACGTCATCCCCGACGATGTCACCATCGAAGTTGACATTCGGACCCTGCCGGGCGAGGGGCCGGAAGAGGTGCAAGCTCACCTCGATTTGGCGCTCGGCGATTTGGCCCAGCACGTACAGGTCGAACCAATCATGAACGACAAGTCCTCGATCTCGCAGACCAACAACCCAATGTGGGACTCGCTCCAGCGTGCCGTGAACAAGCCGTTTCCGACGGCACGGCTCTCGCCTGGCCTGTCGGTCGGGTTCACCGATTCGCGGATCTATCGCGAACTCGGTTCGGTCGCATATGGCGCCGGGCTCTTCAGCCCCAGTCTCGAAGCTGGCGACTTTTCGAGCCGGTTCCACGGCCACGACGAGCGCATTGACGTCGAGTCGCTCAGGCTCACGACAAATCT
>JBBKWJ010000097.1:0-9193 GCA_037968895.1 Acidimicrobiales bacterium | reverse complement strand
AAGGTTCGGACCATGCCGCCTTCAGAATCTCGTTTCCACCGAGATCGAAGACAGCCCGGTCGGATGTGGCCGACGCTACGAATGCGTTCGTGTGGCTGTGCAAGATGCCGTTGGAGATGAGGGTTTGCATGCGCCGACGAGCAGCTTTTCGGAAAGTGCGAGAGCGGATTTCGCTGAGGCTGGCGATGACCGGCCGAGGAATGAGGTCGATTACAAGTGGTCGAAGGAGGGTGGCGCCCAAGCCGATGGCAAGCACCGTTTCGCCGATGAGCCAGCTCAATCCCAAGCCGACCAGTCCATAGGTGGCGAGCATCGGTATGCCCAGACCCAGGATGAGAAGGCTTCGAATGCCATTGACAACCACAAGTTTCTTAACGCTACGGGTGGCCCGAAGCCAACCGTCGGAGACCGCCACGGCGATGTTTGCGACTGCAGTCAAGGCAAGCAGTCGCAGCAACGTTGTCGCTTCGGCGGCGTAGCTCGATCCGAGGACCCGGAGAATGTAGGGAGCTACTACGAGAAGGGCGACCGCACCTGGAACCACGAACATTGCCATCTGGCGAGCTGCTTTGGCCGCCTGGTGCGGGAGCCGCGACGGGGTGCGGGCGGCTTCGGCGAGCAGCGCGGAACTGATGCTCGAGTTCACAAGCATGAGTGTGTACGCAACAGCCCAGGCCATCGCATAGAACGCTGCTGCTTCCTCACCTCGCATCGCTAGCACGATCAGTGGAATGGAGCCAGCCAACATTATGTCGACCACGAGAGCGGCGTATTCACCCTGCGCGAAACGGGCGAGACCATCTTCTGGCTCGGCGGTAGATTCCATGAAATCGGGTTCGGCAAGGCGTCGAAATGCGATGCGGTTGACAACGAGCAACAGCACGACAACCGGCAGAACAAATGACACGAAGATGCCCCATAGCGGCGTAAAGGTGGCAAAGGCGATCAGCAGAAGCAGCTTCATCACGGAGTGCGCTCCGTTTTCGATCGGGATGATTTTCGTCTTTCCGATACCGATCAAGACGCTGTCCTGGATAACAAAGACGACCCAGAGTAAGCATGCCAGTGTGAATCCGGCGACGCCCAGGGGCGAATCAAGTGCTTGCAGTTTGTCGCTATACCGACCGAAGATCAGCGCCGCTATGGGCGCAGCCACCAGTGTTACCGATCCGACGATGGCGTAGCTGCGCAGAACGAGCCGCCGAGCCGACGGGCCGTAGCGCGGTACGTATCGGATGAGGGCGTTACTGAGCCCTAGTGTTGACAGCGCGGCCACGAGCGTCATTGTGGAGATCAACGCAGCATTTACACCAACGGTGGACTCGTCGAAGGTTCGGGCGGCCACAAACCAGAACCCGAGGCCGGTGACAGCATTGAGGCCAGCCCCCGAAACTAGGTCGAGCCCAGCTCTGACCTGAGGGTCACCGAGAAAGGGTTTAAGCCGAGTCAGCATTCGTTTTGCGCCGGCTCGCCCGGCTTGTGAGACCGGCGGTGATGGTTGCGGCGGTACGCGCGAAAAGCAGTTGCGAGCGTGCGTTCCAGCCGGACCCCACCGCGCCGTAAGCCGATCCCACGGATCCAGCGATCCAGTTGCTCAATCGTGGTGTCGTCGAAAACGACGATCCTTGCGAGCGCATAGGGATCATCGCCCGGTACTGACAATTTATGCCGGACCGAACAGGCGTAGGAATATCCCGCCTCGACCACCGCGCTTCGAACCGCAGCCGTGGAGAAACCGTGCGGATAGCAGAACCCAGTGATCTCCGATTTGAGTTCGGCCTCGAGGATCTTTTTGCTCTCGCCAATTTCGTATTTGACGTCGTTGACGCTGAGGAGGTCAAGCTGAGGGTGAGTGACGCTGTGCGAACCAATTTCGAACCCTGCGTCGTGGACCCGGCGCAGCTCCTCCCAATTTGCTATCCGACCACTCGCATCGGGGAGCCAATTCGGTGGCTCGCCAATGTCGCCAGCGACAACATAGAGCGTGGCGGAAAAGCCACGCTCAAGAAGCAGCGGGGCAATCACAGTTGCGAAGTCAGAGAACCCGTCGTCGAAGGTGAGAGCGATTTGATTGTCCTGTGGGTCCGTGAGCGCCTGCTCCATGGCGACTCCCTGCCAGCCCTGCTCCTCCAGAAAATCGAGCTGCGCCACGAAGTTCTCCGTGGGCACGGTCCAATGATCGACCTCGGGCGACGCCGATTGCCCGACACCGTGGTAATTGAGAATAGGCAACCGTCGTGCTTGAAGAGTAGTCACTTGACTGGACCGACTTCCTTACTCGCCCGACTTCCTTGACTCGACCGACTTCGCACGTAGCGGACCGGCCCGCTGAGCATACCTCGGCGATGAAGTCGAGCTCGATGAGCGTGTTCGGGAAAGAGGGTGGCATCGGCTGCCTGGGTAATGGAACGAGCCCGACGCAGCGCTCTTGGTGCCGAGCTGATAATTCTTCCAAGGACCCGTGGGTCATCGTGGAGCACGCTGGTTATGAAGGCGGTGAGGCCCGAGCCGTAGCCGTGCGATTGGTTGGCGATCGCTTGAGGAGTGCGGTGGTGGTGGTGGAAGACGATTGCGTCGGGGTTGAACACCAAGCGATAACCGGACATCACCACGTCGTAGAACGCTCGGAGATCATCTCCTCCAAGGGCGATCGTGCCGGCTCCCAGTTCGCTGCGGAAGCCGCCGTTGGCCTGCAACCATTCCGAATCGAAGGACATGTTCGCACCGGATCCCATGGTTCCCGCCGTAAATGGAAAGAGCGGGTCAGCGGGACGGTTGGTGGACGTGTCGAAAATAGAGGGCTCGAAACCCTTGTTGAAACGACTTGCATCTTCTGCCCACTGTTGGGGCCAGGTGTCTAGTTCTGCGGGCATGATCGCCCCGGTGACGCAGACCACGCCGTCGCTGAGTTCGAAACCATGCTTGATCTGATCGATCCACAGCGGATCGATCAGCACGTCGTCGTCGGTGAACGCCACGATGTCGGAGTTAACGAAGGGCAGCGCGGCATTGTGAGCGTTCGCTAGACCGGGGCGCTCACACCGGACGTACGTGACATGGACACCGGAGCGTTGATTCCAGCGCTCGATCAGGTCTTTAGTCTCAGCACAGGACGGAGCATTATCGACCACGATGACTTGATCGGCGTCGATCGCGCTAGCCACGAGCGAGGTGAGGCAACGCTCAAGCGACTCGGCACGATCTCGGGTTGCTATTACCACAGCGATGGTTCGAGATTCGTTCCGCTGGTCAGCACGCTCGATTGAAACACGAGCGGGTGTATCCCGTAGTTTGGCCAACGACGACACCGAGGCATTGGGCACAACGCCGAGGAGTTGCGATCCGCGACGGGCCACTGCGAAGACTCGACTGTCGGAGGTTTCATCGAAGGCTGCGTGGTCGGGTTGGTCTACATCGACGACGACGACCCGGGATGGGATGAAGTCGGGCGGCGACAGAGGTCCATCGCTACTTTCAGATGACAGGGTTGCGGGAGAGTCGCTGAGTGCTTTCCGGTGCAGCAGCGAACGGGCAAACCCTAGACCAGTCGCTGCCGTCCCGACCACGATCATGATGGACCGGGCAACGCCAAAGCGGTCGCCGCGGAGTGAGCTGATAAGACCTTCGAGGAATTCCCGCGGCATCGTCTGAGTGAGATGGCGCTTCTCATCACCAAGCACGTCCGAGCCGACCTGATTTGTGATCTGTCCCTTGGCAACACCCTCGCTAAAGCATCGCTTAAGAAAGTAGCGAACTGTTTGCCGACCGGGGGGCACGCTGTGGTCGACGATCGCTGCTGGAGCGTGCAGAATTATCCCGCCCAATGTGGCCCGTAGGCGGATGCAAAAGTCGGTTTCATCGCAGCCGGCGGTATTCGAACCGACGCGTCCAAGTTCCTTGGAGAATCCGCCGATCGCCTCCCACGCCTTGCGACGAATCGACATGTTGCAGCCAATGAAATTCCTGAGCTGGTGGGGTTCGTTCTTTATCCCGGAGTGTGAGCACCCGACAACCCAGTGAAAAGAAGCGGGGAACCATGGCGGCGGTCCCGGAAGCGCCCAGTCAGGATTGGCGACTCCGCCAACGCCAAGTACCTCCGGGTCCACGTACGGCGCCACCAGCGACTCGATCCACTCCGGGACCGCAGTAGCGTCATCATCGAGAAACGCCAGGATGTCACAGTCGGTAATTTCAGCGGCGACGTTGCGGGTTGAGGAGACGCCAGGGCTGTCGGTGTTCTCGACGACTCGCACGATCGAGCCGAACTCGGATCTGCAGCGCTGCGCCAGCGTGTCGTTATTGTCGATCGCCAAGATGATTTCGTCGGCTGGACGGGTCTGATCGACGAGCGAGGCCACTGACCGAAGCAGGAGGTCCCACCTGTCCAGGGTGTGGGCACAGACAATTGCCGCAGTAGAGAGCGAAGTCATGTTTTACGGCGATGCGATCGCGACTCGGCGACGATGACCTTGGCGATTCGAATTCCGTCGCGGACCACGCGAAGGTTGCTCGTGCCGAATATTCGACGATGCTCGAAACTCGGGACTTCGCGGATATGTAAGCCAGCTCGCAGTGCACGAATGTTGATGAGCGTCTCAATTTCGAAGCCGAGCGTCTTTTCTTCAGCGGGCACGAGGACGGACAGAACGCTTCGACGGAACCCGAAGTAGCCGTAGCAGAGATCGCTGTAGTTGCCGCTAAAGAGCTTGTTCACCGCGACGGTGAGACACCAGTTCCCGAACTGGCGATGCCGTTCCATGTCGTCGGTTCCGCCGCCTTGAACGAAGCGGGTGCCCTTGGCTACATCCGAACCCGCCTGAAGTGCGCCCACGAATGCCGGTATCTCACGAGGATCTGTGGAACCGTCGGCGTCGATAGCCACGATGAAATCCCCCGTCGCCCTCAGGAAGCCCGTCTTCAACGCCTGCCCTTTGCCGCGGCGTGGTTCATCGACGATGACCGCCTTCGGCATGAGGGCCCGAACAACCTCGCGGGTGCCGTCGGTGCTGGAGCTATCGACGATGATCACTTCATCGACCCAGAACGGAATGAACGGAAGCACGTACGGTAGGTTCTCCGCCTCATTCATCGTCGGGATCACCACGGTGACCGTCGGCCACTCCAAGGTGACGCGACCATCATCGCGTAGATCGATGATCAGCTCGTCATCGACGAGAGGTCGTTGTTGCAGAGTCAATGTAAATTCCCGCCAGTAAATGGAGTTTGCCGCTGTCAGGACCGCTGCCCGTCCAGCCGTATTCTTGTGTCGCCGCTTAGGAGCATAATCCGACGCTGACCGTGGTCACAACGACGGATGAGCTATTAATCTCCCCGTTGTCTTTCGAGGCGATTTTTATCAGCGGGAAGTGAATTACTTCGCGCGCTGAGTGAGAACAGCCAATTGCGGTTGGGCGACGTCGACAAGGGGCGGTGAGTATTGTTCGGACTAACGGGCCGGATCGGTGCGCCGCACTCGGCCCTTCGTAACGAGGTGGAGAGGCCGACGAACGACATTCGACGCTGTGCCGGTGGCCATGGCGATAGCAGCTCGGATGCCGGGATGCGGCCAAGCCCAATCTCTCAATGACGCCCGCCAGAACGTGGACACCGAGAGACACTCACCCTGACCTTCGACCCAATGCCACCAGTGCACTGGAATGAACAATGCGTCGCCTGGTTCCATTTCGACGGCGAACGCTTGGTCGCCGACAAGCTTGGTGAATGCCTCGAGAGCGTCAGCTCCGGCGTCGGGTCCGTGGGTGCTGAACTGTGGCCGGCGCCCAAAGAGTGAGTTCGTGGCGAGCCCCTTGGTTGCTTGTGGGCACGCCAAAATGACCGTCTTGTGACCGCGCAGATGCGCCAGAATTGCTTGATCCATTACGTGAAAGTGGGTTGCGCTCTGTGAGTCATGACCGAAGAACACCAAACGTAGGACGTGTTTCGCGTCGTTGGGTAGAACCGAGAGGCGCGGCAAACGCTTCGCTGCACTTGCGAATACCTGGTCGAAGTCGAGCTCTGCCAGGAACCACTTCGTCGTTTCAGCAGACATTTTGGCGGCAATCTCACGAAACGATTTTGTTACATGCACATATGCTTTTCGGCGGTCGGCGTCCGCGTAGTACTCGGCTGTTACCTCTGTGTCGGGCTCGAGGTCGAGCAACCCTTGCAGGGTCCATTTGTCGTCGACGGTTTCCGCCAGACACTGGCCCCGCAGAACGACCGGCTCACGGAGACCATTGCTCGCTGCGTTGAGGTCCGCAAACGTCAGCGGTCGCCCGGCAACGGCGTTCAGCTCTATCAGACGAGTCGCGATGTGGTGTTGCGTCGTGGTCATAGAGACAGAAGACTAAAGCCCGACACAGCAAACGTCTACGTCCAAGGCTGGCCGCATCGGACCTGACAACCGATTCTTGCTCCACTGTCGGCGCCCAACCGACGTGGCTTCGCGGGTTGAGAGTCTCATAACGCAGTAAGCACAATGCGAACCAGATCCTGCCGCTCGACGAGGGCCTTCGGCTGGGATGCACCCGGCGGCCGATGGCGCAGCAGTACTCGTGTTTTCACCGAAGTCGAGCCGACAAATCGACGATCGAAGGCCTGCCAGGCTGGGCGCTGAGTAAAATCGCCTAATCGGCGAAGAGCAGGGCGTTCGCTACTACCGTTGATGGCCTTCGCAGGCGTTGCGAAGGCCAAAAGAGGTATCCGGTGGAAGTCAGACTAGTTCGATTCGTCTATGGGTGGGCTTTGGCGTCGTTGGTTGCCGTAGCGGCGCGAAGTCTGGCCGATCGACTGCTCTCCCATCGGCGGGTGGGCACTCGAGTGCCCCAGGCTTGGTCGAACAAGGTACTCGAGGTCGAGCCCGCCCTTTGGCGGGGGCCCGCTCCTGCCGGGATCGAGGCGTACCAAGGTTTGTCCGCCGCAGGGGTACGTACGGTCATCGATCTGCGATCCGAGGTGGAGACCCACTCGATTCACAGCGATGCCTCATCCGCTGGATTGACGGTGACACACATCCCGATCAACAACACCAAGGCTCCCACGCAGGCTGACCTGGAACGCTTCGAGGCGGTGGTGGCAGTCGCGAACTCGCCCGTCTACGTTCACTGTGAGATGGGCGAAGGTCGCACCGGTGCCGTTGTGGGCGCCCATCAGGTTCGACGTGGCCGAGCGAGAACCGTCGTGATCGCCGACGCATTGGCCGTGGGGTCCCTGACATTTTCACAATTGCTGTTCGTCGTGTTCGGGGGAGCGATGGCGCCAGCGGTGGGTGCTATCGACTGGATCCTCGACCGACCGACCAACGCTCTCTTTGAGCTCAAGCTGTCGGTGCACGATCGCTCAAGCCTCAAGGCGTTGAAGTGAGCACCATTTCCCTCGCTGCGACACCAGCGCCTCGCTCGGATTGGAGAGCGATTGTTGCAGCTGACCCTGACTCGTTGACCGAGCACCTTCCCCAATGGGTCGACGCCATATGCAGCGCTGGTCGGTTCGAGGACGCTAGCCGGCTCTACCGTTTCGACGACGGCCGTTCCTTTGTTGTTCCACTTGTGCGGCACACGGTCCGGTACGGGCCACGAATGGCCTTCGGTTCTGGTTGGGGGATCGGCGGAATCGTCGGCCCTGATCTTGATGCCGTGGCCGTCGAAGCAATTCTGGCTGATCTCGCTGCCGACGAAGCGATCTACACGCACCTCCGCCCGAACCCGCTGAAAGCAGCGATCTGGGAGAAGGCGGACACATCTGTTGCACGGTCGATTCCGCGCTGTGCCCATGTCCTAAGTCTCGCTGGTGGTCTTGAGGCAACACAGAGGCGATTCCGCAAAAGCGGCAGGGTGGGGATTCGCAGGGCCGAAAGAAGCGGCGTAGAGGTCTCCGTTTTCCTTGGCGGAGAGATGCTCGATGTGTACTACGAGAAGTTGTACATGGTGTCGGTCGAGCGATGGGCCGAGCGGCAGCGCGAGCCTCTCGTGCTTGCTCGCGCTCGCGGCCGCCACCGAGATCCGTTAGCCAAGCTCGAAACGCTCGCCCGGTATCTCGGCGACTCGTTCCGTATGTATCTGGCGTTTTTAGACGGCGAGCCGGTCGCTGGCAATATTGTTCTCGCAGGCCCGAACAACTCCCATTCGACCCGTGGCGCCATGGATGGTGACAAGGCTCGGGGTAGCAGAGCCGCATACGCTGCGGAGTGGGCGTCGATCAAAGATGCATGCGAGGCTGGCCATCGCAGCTTCCAATTGGGCGAGAGTGGCAACAATCGATCGCTGTCTGACTATAAGGAGCGATTTGGTGCTGAACCGATCGAGTACAACGAGTACCGGATCGAGCGGCTCCCGCTACTGACCCTGGATGGGTGGGCCCGGAATACGACGAAGCGCCTCATCGGCTTCCGGGACCACTAACGCCAGCTGCGACGTCGCAAACGTGACTACTCGTTCTCCCAAACCCTGACGTAGTCCACAAGCATTTCCGTGTCGGGAACGATGCCGAAGGACTCGTCGGTGGTGTAGTTGAGAATGAGGTAGTGGGGATCTGCCGTTACCTGCTGCGTCGTACGGAAGACTTCAACGCCATCGAAGTAGAACGTAATGAGTCCCGGTTCCCGGCGTGCTGCGAACGTATGCCATCCACCGGGATTGGCCCAGTTGACGCACGATCCGTCTTGCCCATGGGCGCCCGAGGTATCGGCGAAGTGGTAGTAGCTACAGGGCTGGCCCGAGGATAGCCCTTCAAGAATGTCGACCTCGCCAGCAGCGGGCCAGTCGAATCCATTGTGCCAGAACGCTGGCCAGTTATGGAGCCTGCCGTTTGAAGCGGACAGGTTCACTCGGGCCTCGGCATAGCCGTAGGAGAATGTGAAGGTCTCACGGGAGTTGATGAGGCCGCCGACGTAATCAGCTCGCTGCCCGTTCTTCTTTACGCAGTTTGGATCGGTCTCGGCGGTGATCTGCAGCACAAGCGAGCCGTCCCGCTGGCTGACCTGCTTGGGGTGGAAACACGAGTCTTCGTTCCCGTTCACCGGTGGTGAGAACCCGCTCGAGGCGAACCATGCGGGCTCCCACGTTCCGGTGTCGAGGGTCGTGCCATTGAACTCGTCGGAGAAGATGAGCGCCCCGACGTTTACCGGAGCATCTGGCTGCGTCCCGTTTGGCGCCGTCGTCGGTGCTGCGGTTGTTGGGGCTGCGGTTGTTGGGGC
>JBBKWJ010000096.1:0-4242 GCA_037968895.1 Acidimicrobiales bacterium | reverse complement strand
CTGCTCGTGCTGCCGATCATCGGTCGCCTCCTCACCCTCAACCGACGACTCGACCAACAGATGCGTGAGGTTGCGAGTCGCGATCTCAGCGACGAGGACTTCGATTAGGTCAACGCTCGAGCGTTCAATCCATCTCATGTCAACTCAGGATGGTCGGGCTGTCACCCATCCGAGGTCGGACGAGATGCGCACTCCCGTGTGCGGATCACACAGCGGAGTGATGAAGTCGCGCAGCACTTCGCAGAACGCGTCGTAGCCGACCGACTCGATTGCAGGGACTGCGGGACCTGCGGCCGCAAGGGCACGGACGGCTGTTTCAACATCGGGCCACTCATTTGTCACTTCGATAGTTCCGCGTTCTTGGATCTTGAACTGCGTCCGCTCGAGCATGGCGGCAACGGCGTCGCTGGTCTCTCCCAATTCCGTCGTTGCTGATTGATGACTCTGAGGCGAGTGTTCGATGATCTTCATGAAGTACGGCAAGAGACCCATCCGCTCATACGGACCCCAGAACGTCATTCCGAACTGCCCCTTCGAGGAGAGCACCCGCCTCACTTCGTCAAGCGCTTGGTCGCATCCGGCCCATATGCCATTGAAGCTTGTCACTACATCGAAGCGATCGTCGTCGAACGGAAGGGAGTACATATCGCCGACGTGGAAGTCGCCCTGAGGGGTCCGGGCCTGCGCGATGGTGATCAGCGTTGACGACGCGTCGAGTCCGCTGACCGAGGCGCCGCGACGTGAGGCGACGTTCGCCGCCAACCCTGAGCCGCAGGCGACATCCAAATACGCCGTTCCTTCGCCAACACCCAACTGATCGCACAGCAGGTGGTTCGCGGGCAGGGAATAGGGCTCAAACTGGTAGGCCCACTCCTTTGCCCTTGCACCCCAACCACGCCCTGCTTCCATCCAGACGTCACGACGTGCATCGGTATCGACCAGCGTGTTGTCGGTCATAGAGAATCCTCCGTAGATAGCACGATCGGTCGTGCTATCTGACACAGTACGACCGATCGTGCTATCTTGTCAATCAATGACCACGACCGGCAACGCCACGCGACGAACCAGAACCGACGGCGAACGCACCAAACGTCACATCCTCGAAACGGCAGTGCGGCTCGCCACGATCGAAGGCCTTGACGGACTCAGCATTGGCAAGCTCGCGTCCGCCACCGGTGTGAGTAAGAGCGGCGTCTACGCGCACTTCGACTCCAAAGAAGATCTGCAATTGGCCACCGTGGAGACCGCTCGAACTCTCTTTGTCGACGACGTCGTCCTCCCTGCGTTCGAAGCGGATGGACTCAAGCGACTCATCGCACTATGCGAATCGTTTCTGTCATACGTCGAGAACCGCACGCTGCCAGGCGGCTGTTTCTTCGCCGCCGCCGCGGCCGAACTTGGTGGTCGGCCGGGCCCGCTGAGAGAGCGCGTCGCAGAGAACCAACGGGACTGGATCGGCGTTCTCACTGAAGCCGCCGAAGCAGCGAAAGATAAGGGCCAACTTCGTACCGACACCGACGTTGCCACTCTCGTATTCGAGCTCAACGCTCTCGTGATTGCGGCGAACACTGGTTTCATTCTGCACGACGACCCCGCCATCATCGATCAAGCCCGAACCGCCATCGCCCGCGTACTTTCTGCCACCAGGCCGAACGCCGATTGACAGCAGACCTCAGCTTGGTTTGCTGCTGATGATCTGAATGAGATTGCCGCAGCTGTCATCAAAGACGGCGGCCATGACGTCGCCGACATCGGTTGGCGGCATTGCGAACACCACGCCCAGCTTGCTCAGGCGGGAGTGCTCCGCCTCGACATCGTCGACGTCGAACTGCGCAAGCGGGATTCCGTCGGCAACGAGCGCGTCGCGGTAAGGCTTCACGGCGCGATGGTTAGATGGTTCAAGTAAAAGCTCGGGGCCATCAGGAGCGTCAGGAGAGACCACTGTGAGCCAGAAATCTTCACCAATTGGAATGTTGTGTTTCAGTGAGAAGCCGAGAACGTCGGTGTAGAACGCGAGCGCCTCCCGCTGGTTGTCGACGAAGATGCTGGTCAGATTGATTCTCATGCGTTGGCCTTCCAGAACCAGGTGTGGCATCGACAGTAGCTCAGCCAGATGCGAGCTATCTCTCCAATCTGCACGCCCATCGGCTCCGAACAATGGGCATGGACGATCAGATCGAACTTCGTAGACCCACGAAATTGACCGGTGCAATCGGGGGCGTCGCGGCAGCCGCCCTCGGTCTATCGGTGGCCGAGGTTGTTGCGGGTACCAGCGCTCGACTGCGCTCGCCCGTCCTTGACGTCGGCGACCGTTTCATCGACCGCGTGCCAGTCTGGATGAAGGACATCGCAATCCAACTCTTCGGGACGAACGACAAGATCGCGTTGCTGGTCGGCATCGCCGTCACGCTAGTGATCTACGCCGCCATTCTTGGCGTCCTCGGATTCCGTCGAAACATGCGAATCGCCTACGGCGGAATCGCCCTGTTCGCAGTCGTCGGCTCGCTCGCCGCGTTAGGGTCGCGGTCGAGCGGGTCGCAGTTCGCTGCCCTTCCCGCCCTCATCGGTTCTGGCGTCGCTGCCCTCGGGTTTTACGGACTGAATCGACTTCGTCAGCTCGACGATGTTGAACCATCGACTGGTACCGAGCCGAACCCAAATGGTCGTCGCCGATTCCTCACCGGAAGCGCCGCGTTCCTCGTCGGCGCTGGCGTCGTCGCCACGACGGGACGCCGTCTGCAAGCAAGGTTTAGCGCGGCCGAGTCACGGGCTGCTCTCTCACTCCCTCTCCCCGACGTTGCTGCTGGCGCCGTCCCCGACGGCATCCAGGCGGAAAGCGCCGCCTCCTTCTTCACGTCGAACGCCGACTTCTACCGGATTGACACGGCGCTAACAGTGCCCCAGGTGCGGGCCGAGGATTGGTCACTCAAGATCACCGGCTTGGTTGATAGAGAGTTGCGGCTGTCCTACAGCGACATCCTCAACCGACAACTCGTCGAACATGACATCACGCTGACCTGTGTATCGAACACCATTGGTGGTGAACTCGTCGGTACCGCCCGCTGGTTCGGCATCCGCCTAGACGACTTGTTGGCTGAGGCCGGCATCGACGCTTCTGCTGACCAGATCGTTGGCCGTTCAGTCGACGGTTATACCTGCGGCTTCCCCGTCTCGGCGCTCGATGGTCGAGACGCGATGATCGCAATCGGCATGAACGGTGAGCCCCTCCCGCTCGAGCACGGCTTTCCGGCTCGTCTCATTGTTCCCGGGCTCTATGGCTATGTTTCGGCAACGAAGTGGCTGTCAGAAATCGAGCTCACCACGTTCGACGCATTCGATCACTATTGGGCACCGCGCGGGTATTCAGTCGAGGCGCCGATCAAGATGCAGAGTCGCATTGACGCCCCACGCGGGCTCGATCGGATCGCCCCCGGCCCATTTGCTATTGGTGGCGTCGCATGGGCGCAGACCATTGGCATTGACCGGGTTGAGTTGAGAATCGACGAAGGCGAGTGGTTCGACGCCACGCTCGCCGCCGAACTGAACAACACCACCTGGCGGCAGTGGTCGCACCAATGGGACGCGACGCCAGGCCGTCACACGATCGAAGCACGCTCCACTGACCGCAATGGCCAGGTGCAGACCGACGAGCGGGCCGAGCCGCTACCGAACGGCGCGTCGGGCCACCACACCGTGGTTGTCCTGGTCGACGAGGCCTAGTCGGCCCCTGACCAGCGCCTCTAACAAAATCTGGGCGAATTCCAATCCATCGGATAGGCCGCCCCGAATGACATGCAGAAGGTGCCCACAGGGGCACCGACACCATCCGAGAAGTCCCCTTTCTCGCCAAACAGAAAGCAACACGATGCAGACCCAGACCCACCCAAATCAACGGCGAAACTCACGTCGCCTCCGTATGACAGCATTGCTGTCAACAACCGGACTCTTGTTCGCCGCCTGCGGCAGCGACGCCGATACAGCCACACCAACGACCGAAGCAATGACCGAGACAACCGAAGCAATGTCTGACATGCTCGGCGCATTCGGCCCGGCTTGCGCCGCAGTCCCTGCCGACGGTGAAGGTTCCTTCGCTGGCATGGCCGACGACACCGCAGCCACCGCAGCATCGAACAACCCCCTGCTCTCCACACTCGTAACCGCAGTAGTCGAAGCCGACCTCGTCGACACCCTCAACAGTGACGGCCCGTTCACCATCTTCGCACCAACCAACGATGCCTTCGC
>JBBKWJ010000095.1:0-3323 GCA_037968895.1 Acidimicrobiales bacterium | reverse complement strand
GGGTCGTCGACGAGCTTGAAATCATGCTTTAGCTGCTCACGGTGTCGCTCGTGCTCCGAGAGAAGCTGTTGCTGTTCGTCTTCGCACACCATGCTCCGGAGCTTCAAGGCACCGAATGTCTTCCCGTTGCAGCCGTGGCGCACACTCGAATAAAAGGCAGGTCCCCGTGACGTCAGGCGGACAACCAGCGCGCTCAGAACGATAACCGGCAACGTAAGAACGAGAAGGAAACTCGCCCCGCAGATATCAAATGCCCTCACGAGAACGCGCGACAAGAAGCTTGTCTCCCGGTCACAGTCGGCAAGCATTGAGTCAAGATCGACAGGAAGCAGCGCATCGCGCAGCCCTGCATCGGTCGATCTAGTTAGTGCCTGGTCCATCGCCTGCGCCCTCCAGCAGCAATTCGCCCCGCCGGGGTCGCCACGTGGTTTCTCCGGCAGATTCGGACCTTAGCCAATGACTGACCCAAACCGCACGTTTCTGACTACAATCCACCGAACTCCGAACAGCACGTTGAGGGTACTGTGGGCGAAGCGGTTACAAATCAATCTTCATCGGCGCGTGTATTGGGACGCCCACCATCGCTTCTTGGCCCTTGGTTGGCGACGGGGCTCGGCCTTCTGGCACTCCAGGTTGCCCCCGAGGCTTCGGTGGTCGATCCCGCTTACGCCGCAACTCCGAGCCTGCATGTTGGGCTCGCCGCCCCTCATGTGGGAGCTGGCCTAGCGAATCTCACAGCCTCCCAACAGTTGTTTGTGGCGGCACCACCAACGCCGGTCGCTTCAGCCACCTCCGCCTTGAGTGCAATGCAGCTGAATCCACGACTCGAGCTTGCGTCTAGCGCGCTGCCCTCAGCCGTAGACCGGCTCTTCCAGGTAACCGGGACTCCCGTTCGCCCATTGCCGCGCACCACCGACGCAACGACGATCCCAAACCAGTCTGGCAAGTCGATGAACGAACGCTGGGCCGACCTTCGCCACTGCGAAGCGACCAGCGACTACGAGGCCATCAATAACTCCGGGAAATACCGGGGCGCCTACCAGTTCGACCTGCCAACCTGGGAAAGCGTTGGCGGCACTGGCGACCCAGCCGTTGCCACCGAGATCGAGCAGGACAAGCGGGCACGGATCCTCTTTGAGCGCCGTGGCCCAGCTCCATGGCCCGAGTGCGGCAGCCTCCTGGAGTAAAGGCCAGGCCAGAACCCGTCGATAACAGGGCATGGCCGAACGCGTCGAGATCAAACAGCTTCCACGCATCGTCACCATCACCATTGTGCTTGTGTGCGCGTCGATCGCCTTTTGGCAATGGACTGAGGGGACAGACAAGCGTTCTTCACAAGCTCAGGGCACCGTGACTGCCACCGAGTTCGTGCGCCGAGGCTCAACCGCAAACATGGCTGTAATCACCGTGTCATTCCTCGACAACGACGTTGAACACGTGATCCGCTACGACGCAAACAATTCAGACCTGAAGATTGGCGACCACCTTCAGTTGAAATATGACCCCGCGAATCCTCAGTCTGCGCTTCCCGCCTCTGAGGTGGCACTCGAAACGTCACGCCACCGTTCATTCGCTGTGTTCTCAGGCCTGATCGGGCTCATTGCAGTACTCGCCGCCGTCGCAACTCGTCTCGAAGCGACAGCGAGAACGACTGGCGCCACGGCCTCACGTCGCGCCATCCCCATTCGCTAGAGTGCGACAATGACGTCCCGCCGGCTCAGCGAGCTCCGTGCATCTGACATTCTCGATAATCTCGACGAATCGTCAATCTTTGTACTGCCCGTAGGGGCGATTGAGCAGCACGGCCCCCACCTGCCGTTTAACACCGATCTCGTGGTGGCCGAGCATGTCGCGAACGCTGTGGTTGATCGTGTCGGCGACGAGCTCGACCTCTGGCTTCTGGAGCCTTTGGCCTACACAAAGTCAAACGAACACGCTGGCACTCCCGGAACGGTCTGGCTTGGTCCAGAGACCTTGTTGCGAGTGCTCGACGACATTGGACGCTCCCTGGCCACCACGCCGTCGCGCAAACTCGCCTTCATCAACGGCCATGGGGGAAACTCGGCCTTGCTCAACGTTGCCTGTCGCGAACTTCATCTTCACCACGGGCTCGAAACGTTTCTACTCCACCCTTCAGTTCCCCCTGATCAGGGCGGCGCATCGGCGCCTGGCGAACTGGGAATGGGGGTGCACGGGGGCCAAGACGAGACCTCGATCATGCTCCACCTTCGGCCCGATCTCGTCCGCACCGATCTAATGACACGTAATGTGCCAGAACATCTAGACGACAACACACACGTGCGTTTCGGAGGCTCAGTCACGTTTGGGTGGCTCGCGAACGACTTCGGTCCAGACGGGCACATCGGTGACCCAACCGGAGCGACAGCGGCGATCGGCGAGGCTCACTTAAACGCCGCCATCGCCAACATGAGCGACGCGTTCCGTGAAATCGCCAACTTCCGCTTCCAGTAGATTGTGCTGTCAATGCTGACGAACACGACGTGGCTGACGAACGCTCGGCTCGCCGACGGCCGGCTCACCGATATCGAGGTTGCCGACGGCCGCATCGTTTCCGTTCATCAAGCCGGCGCTCTAGCGGAGTCTTCAACGTCGCATGACATCGCGGGCTGGCTCCTACTTCCCGCCCTGGCCGAACCACACGCCCATCTCGACAAGGCGCTCACCTCAGAACAGGTTCCAAACCCGACCGGCGACCTCGTCGGTGCCATCGATGCGTGGAATAAGGCCGCCGGCGAGGGCGTATTCAGCTATGCCGACACTCTGCGACGGGCAACTGCCGCCATGGAACTACTGCTGGTTCGTGGCGTCACTGCGGTGCGGACCCACGTCAACGTGATCGAATCTGGCGGCACCGAGAGCCTCCGTGCCGTCCAAGAGGCGGCCGCCGGCTTTGCCGGACTGCTCGATGTCCAGACGGTTGCGTTGACAGACTGGCCGATGACCGGCACCGAAGGAGCGGCGAACCGCGAATTACTGCGGCAGGCAATCGAACTCGGCGTCGACTTCGTCGGAGGTTGCCCTCATCTCGACCCTTACGGTCCCGGTCTCATCGCCAATGCGATAGCAGCGGCGACAGACGCCGGTATCGGGATCGACCTTCACGTCGACGAAATGCTCGACCCTTCGATGCTCACGCTGAAAGACTTGGCGTCTCAAGTGATCGATAGTGGCTTCGAAGGTCTCGTCGCGGCCAGCCATTGTGTCACCCTAGGCATGCAGAGCCAGGCGGTGCAGCGCGAGGTTTCCCGCATGGTCGCAGAGGCGAACATTGCGGTCTTCCCGCTCCCCCACACCAACCTCTT
>JBBKWJ010000094.1:0-7170 GCA_037968895.1 Acidimicrobiales bacterium | reverse complement strand
GCTGGCCATGACCTGGAATGTATGCGAGTTCATCGAGCCTCGTCTTCCGGACCGGCCTCGACGAGTGCACGGCAAGGAATTTCGTTGGTTCAGTCAGGCATTGAATCGATCAGAAGATTGCGGCTTCGAACGGCGAGGCATCCGTTTGTCGGTGATGAGGTCAAGGAATAGGTTCTGATGTATGGGTACTGCTCGTGATGAAAACATTGGCCTGGATGTGGCCGAGCGGATTTGTGAGCGGTACGGCTTTTCGGCTGAGGAGCGGAAGTCCACAGGTGTTTTTGTTCGGGTGATGGATGCTCAGCATGCGGTGACGATAAGTCTGGTTCCGTGGCAGAAGGCACCACCGAAGGGCGGAAGTCAGGTGTCCGTGTCGTTTGGTGTGTCACGGCGAGATATAACTGATCTTCGCGAGGAGCTCTTTGATGATGTGGTGAGTCAGTGGTGGTGGACGGTGACCGAGCCGCCTCGGTTTTTTGATCAGCCATTCGGAAATTGGGCGAGCACCGCTGAACGATCTCAGATCACGGAATGGGTTGATTTGTGGGTGCCGCGACTGATCGAGGAAGCGCCTTTGCTGAGCTTCATTGAGCAATGGTGGCATCGCACGGTGGCACCACGCGAGGATGGTTCGTCTGCGAACTGGGATTCGAGAACAGACGTGGGCAGGTTATGTAATCAGCTGCTGTGGGGCTTGACACCCGAAGCTGAAGAGGAGTTACTGGTCCCGTTCGAGCAACTCATCGAGCAGATTGGTCCTGACGACAAATACAAGCGTCATGACAAGATGGTCGCCCAGGCTGCTCGCATCCGGGCGTGGCTCGCCGACCATCCCAATGGCATCGAACGCGAGCTTGTCGACTGGCGGGCATAGGTCAGCCCACGCGGTTGGCGCGATGGTCGATTACCTTCTCGGTCTCGACTTCTAGGGAGTGGGAATGAGTATTGCTGATGACGTCGCGGCTGCAATGGCTGCGGACTCGCTCTGGCCACCGCAAGTCTTGGATCAGGATCCACACGGCGCGGATGACCGCGCGCTGGCTCTTGATGAGTTTGAGCAGGCATCTGGTTTGCGATTGCCTGAGGTGTACCGCTACTGAGTGGCGCAACGCTGAACTGCTGCCGCGGGTGGTGGTAGTTGAGGTCGCGGACCCACGCCACCTGCACGATGGTTCTGTGCCGACTCAGCGGCGCACATAATCGCCCGCACGATCCAGCAGTCAACCTCCGAGTAGCCAGCGAAGTGCGGTAGGTCAATTGGACGGTTCTGGAGGTCAGACGGCTTCCACGGTCGACCCGTATCGTTGCTGCGCCGCTTGTTCCGAGGTGCCAGCAATCGTCCGGTCTTTTGCCATAAGGCTCCAGCTGCGCGTGCGCCGATAACAGCGTCGGCCACCTGACGCTCGCTGCGCGCTCTGGCGAGGGCCGCTCGTTCGAGTAAGCAGACTCGGTGGCCTCCGCAAGCAAGGCACCCTTGCGGCGCCCTTATCCGGCATATAGCAACGAGCCGCCAAGCGAGTGGCCGTGCTACGGCACGGCGAGGTACTTCCTTGGCCCGACCGAAGTCAGGTTCTGTCTGCTGCAGGCACAATGCACACCGGGATGGGGGCCATCTTGTGTCGATTGGCGTTGTGGTGACCGCGGTAGATCGCGAGCACCTCAGTTTGTCGACGATCGAGCGCAGCTTCATCAGAACCCGAGTCGATGAAATCCATGGCCCATTCGAGCTCGGGATACGTGGCACCGAGTTGGTCTTCGTCGGTACGACCATCGGCCCACAGGCCGTCGGTCGGTGCCGCCTGAAGAATCTCATCAGCCACGCCCAACTCCTTGCCCAGAGCGAATACCTCGGTCTTCATCAGATCAGCGATCGGGCTCAGGTCGACACCGCCATCGCCGTACTTGGTGTAAAACCCGACGCCGAAATCCTCGACCTTGTTTCCGGTGCCGGCGACCAGATGACCGTGGAGCGCAGCGAAGTAATACAGCGTGCTCATCCGAAGCCGAGCGCGTGTATTCGCCAGCGCTAGAAATCGATCATCTTCATCATTCACGGGCGGCAACGATTTCACGAACTGGTCGAACGTCGGCGTGAGATCGACGCGCATGGTGGCCACATTGTCGTGGGTGCTCATCAGCGCGTTGATGTGATTGTGTGCTCGGGTCACCTGTGAGTCATCTTGATGAATCGGCATTTCAAGGCAGAGCGTTGGCCGCCCGGTACGCGCTGCCAAGCTGGAAGTGACGGCAGAGTCGATGCCGCCGGACACGCCGACTACGAACCCGTTCGTTCTAGCTCTCGCTGAATAGTCGTCTAACCACTTCACGATGTGCGCAACGATGTTGGCGGTGTTCATCTTGAGATCATGCTCCTGTGCCGGGGGCACCGAGAGTACCGAGTTGATCGGGCTGGGGGCGACCGGGGATAGACACCAGGGCGTACGGATGGCGAACGCCTACCGGACGGGGGCTGCAAGAAGCTGGGTATGGTTGACCGTGGTGGAGGGATGCCCGGCGGCTCCAGATTTGAGCCGGGCATGCATCCACATCATCGACCCCAATCGCAGATCCTCGTGAGAGAAATCGATCTAACCACAAATGCAGCTCATCCGATCGTACGTATTGGCGACAGAGTGCATAGGCCCGCAGGGTTTTGGTCAGAAGCCAACCAGCAGCTCCTCACACATCTGGCGAAGCTGGGCTTCAACGCAGCGCCTCGACCTTATGGTTTTGACGAAGTGGGCCGTGAAGTCGTCGGGTTTGTGGAAGGCGACTCAGGTGCTGTGGGGTGGTACAGGATCCATAGCGAACAAGGACTGAGAAAGTACGCGGCGTTACTCCGCGACTACCACCGGGCTGTCAAGAACTTCAAGCCGACAGGGGGAGTGGAATTTTCGAATGGATCGACCAGGGTAATGGGTGGCCAAGTTGTGTGTCACGGTGACTTTGGTCCATGGAATCTCGTATGGGACGAGGAGGGCCCGATCGGAATACTCGACTGGGACCTTGCACACCCAGCGGACCCGCTCTTCGATGTGCTTTATGCCGTTGAATACAGTGCTCCATATCGGGATGATCAGGCAGCTTTGGACTTCCACCACTTCGACGAAGCACCAGACCGCCGCAGAAGAATCGAGGTTTTCTTCGATGAATACGGCATTGCTGTCCCCGAGAATATCCACGTATTGGTGGCTGCAATGCAAAGAGGCGTGGGTGACCAGGTCCGGTATCTCGCCAGCAGGGGTTCCAAGTTCCAGCAAGCCTTAGTCAACGATGGCGATCTCGAAATCATCGAAAATCGGGCGCAGTGGTCGGAAGCTCAAACGTTCTAGGCGCAACGGATAGCGATCCCCACGCGTCACGGACCGCGGGCAGGCACCAGGGGAGACGAAATCGGCCTTCAACAGTGCCGAGATGGCTCTCAACGACAAGGCGCACGCGCAGGAAGCCCGAGTCGCCGTTCTTCGTCATCGGCCTATTCTCGCTGCGCCGCTTGGAGTCTTGCGATTTCGAGGGCGATGCGTTCGTGGCCGAATACGGCAACCATCTCGGGGTCGCCGCCGAGGCTCTCGACTACGGATCGCACCGTTGAGGTGAGGTTGTCGCCGTCGTTTCCTAGCAGTGTTCTCGGCCCTAGCTCGGATCGTTCTTACGGCGTGGAGCGTGAAGTTGGTCGCGGGCGAGGTAGCGAAGCAACCAACGGCGGTGTCCGAGCTTGCCGGGCCGGTTAGGAGATCGGGCAGACTGCCCCTCGTTCGACTGCGCATAATCGCGGACACCAACCCACCCGGCAGCATTGCGTACCCCTCAACTCGGCAGCGTGCTCAAAGGGTCCGGCCAAGCGAGCGCACTCGCAGAAATTCGAAAGCAAAGCGGTTGCTCTACTTTGAGTTTGCGATTTCGAGGGCGATGCGTTCGTCGCCGAACACGGCAACCATCTCGAGGTGCCCACCGAGGCTTTCGACAACTGATCGGACGGTTGAGACGAGGTTGTCGCCGGCGTTCTCCATTGCGGAAACCGACGGTTGTGCCGTCTTCAGCCGTTCTGCGAGCTCGACCTGAGTGAGTTCTCGGGCTTTGCGGAGTTCGCCGAGGTTGAACGCGACGGCATCGGCGGGGGCCTGGGCCTTGATGGCGTCGATCCGTTTACGTCGTTCTGGGGTGACTTCGCCTTGGATGTCGGCCCACTTGGTGCGTCCTGCCATGGTCAATGTTCCTTTCAATCGGTGTTCTCGTCGGAGTCGAGGATGCCCTCGGCTTTGAGCTCGTTCAGGTACTCGTCGTAGATCTGCTCGGCAACGGGTATCGCTGTGGTGTACCACTTCGTCCAGTTGCCTTCTTTGTTGCCGCCGAGCAACAGGATTGCTTGGCGGCGCGGGTCGAACACGAACAGGATCCGCAAGAACTTGCCCGCACCCGGCGGTCGTAACTCCTTGAGGTTCTGTATGGCCGATCCTTCCAACGTGTCGGCGTGAGGTCGGCCAAGATTCGGTCCCTCTTCGGCGAGCATCTCGACGACCGCGTCGACTGAGTCGTTCTCGTCTCCAGTAAGGCTGCGGTACCACTCAACGAATTGGTCGGTTCCTTCGATCTCCCAACTCACCTCGTGAGCATATACCCGAGTCTATATAGGGTCAAACCTATTAATCTTGTCGGGTGACCTGGTAGCCATCCAATGCCCGTGATTGCGGCGGGTAAGCGTATGCAACGACTCGGACGGTGTGAATGCCAGTCGATCGTTCCGAAATTCGGTCGGTTGTGGGCAAGACTGGATCAGACGCGTCAGCGGAAGGAGCACCCGTGGCAACTGTTGGCCCCCGTCGATCGAAACCCAATCCTGCATTCGATTGGTGCGCCGGCGTTCCTGAGGGATTCGGTATCTCGTTTCAGTCGGACGCCCCGATGTCGGGTGTCCATCGCGTTCCTGTGCATATCTGGTGGTCGAGCAAGCGAAGCGACTTCGACATGGGTGAAGAAGACACTCGGATCTTCGTTTACGAATAGGTGTTCCACCAGGGTCGTGCTGTCGACGTCATCGAGTGGATTCAGCCGCGGGGACTGGTGCGCTTGTGGGACAAGATGTTCGCCACAGCCCAAATGAACGACGTCTGGGATCCGTGGATCCGAGCTCAAACGTGACCCATCTCTCCGGAACCAGCCGGAATTAATATGTAGCCAGCTATACATGTGCTGGCTACACTTTCCAACATGGGCTCCTCAGACTTGGCTCAACTTCCCGCAGTCTTCACCCACGCCGAGGCGATGGCCTGTGGGATCTCTGACCGAGCGCTCTACCAGATGCGCGACCATGGTGACGTCGAGCGTCTCGCTCGTGGCATCTATTCGCGGCCGGGTTTGGAGGCTGACCCTGACCTGGTCGAGGTTGCGGTTCGAGCGCCGATGGCCACGATCTGTCTCACCTCGGCGTTGGTTCACCATGACCTGGCCGACGACATCCCAGCCGGGGTCAACATTGCTCTGCCCCGGTCCCAACGCCCGCCAAGAACTCAGGCGCCGATCCGGTGGCACCGATTCGACAACGACACATTCGAAGTCGGGCGTGAGGTTCTTGAGGTCACCGACGAACTCGCCATTGGTATCTACTCGGCGACTCGCTCGATCCTCGACGCCTATCGGCTGCGTCATTTGTACGGCGTCGAACAGGCGCACGAGGCTCTGAAACGTTGGCTTCGACAACCAGGCAATCAGCCACGAGAGCTGCTGCTGATGGCCGAGCACTTCCCGGAGGCCGAGCCGGTTCTTCGAGGGACTCTGGAGATTCTCCTGTGAGCGATGGACCGAACCGCTCGACGACAGCTGGTAGCGCCTATCTGGATCTGCGCAAGTTGGCCAGGGCCACCGGGCGGCCGACCGACGAGTTGATGCAGCTCTATGGGCTCGAGGGTTTCCTTGACCGGTTCGCCCGGTCAAGCCATTGCAACGACTTCGTGTTGAAGGGTGGCGTTCTACTCGCGGTCTGTGCAGATCGACGCCCGACCCGAGATATCGACTTCGCCGCAAACCAGATCAGCGTTGACTTCGGAAGAATTCGATCAATCACCAACGACATCCTCTCGGTGCCAACAGACGACGGCATCACATTCGACCTTGATGCAACCTCGGTCGAAGTGATCCGCGAGCATGAGACCTACCCGAGTATCCGGGCCAAGGTCGCGGGCAACCTAGCAAAAGCTCGGATCCGGTTCCACGTCGATATCAATGTCGGAGACCCACTGTGGCCAGACCCGAGACAGGTCGAACTTCCTCGACTGCTCGACGGTCCACCGCTCCAGTTGCGGGGCTACGCAGTCGAGCTGATCCTTGCAGAGAAGATCGTCACGGCTATCCAGCGAGGCACAGCCAACACACGATGGCGCGACTTCGTCGACATCGCAGCGCTTGCCGTTACGCCAGTCGATCAGGACACGCTGCGGGAGTCGATAAGGCGAGTAGCCGCCCACCGCCAAACTGAAATCGAACCGCTCTCTCAGGTTCTCGACGGGTTCGCCCCGAACGCGCAGGGTCGTTGGGTGGCATGGCGCCGCAGACAAGACCTGACGCAAACGCCCGAGGCATTCTCCGAACTGCTGGCTGACGTAGTCAAGTTCAGCGACCTCTACCTGCGCTAACCCGATTGAGGAGCTGAGTTGTCGGTCTTCCTCAAACCAGGCCAGCGTGGCGCAGTTCGTCGATCGTATGTTCGGGCTCGCCGATGACATCAAGGTGGACGATCTTCTCGTCACCCGGCCCTTCGATAACGTCCACGACGCGAGCGAGGAATGGCTCGGCTGCATCGCCAGCGACGATGATTGCACCGGGCCGAACTCGTTCAGGCTCGGCTGCATCGCTGAGAACTGCCCAGACCCAGCCGGTTTCGTCGACCTGGTTCACGTCGGCAGGAAGGGTCACGCTCACATTGCTGGACTTGTTCACCAGACCTCCCTGTGAAGAACTAGCCGATGGCGGTTGGTTCAGTCAAGGCGTACGTCGATGGCTGACGACATGGGAACGCACCCGAGCCCGAATCGGTGCAACCCATCATGCCGCTTCAACACCGCCAACGCGGTCGAGTTGGCGGCGTGGTCATCTGGTGGAGGAGATTGCGCGGTTGTTGCCTTCGGGGATGGCTGCGTCAGCTGAACAGATCGTCGCTCTGACCAACGCTAAGGC
>JBBKWJ010000093.1:0-2693 GCA_037968895.1 Acidimicrobiales bacterium | reverse complement strand
CACAGGTCAAAGCGCCGCCGCACTGAGCCCTATGAACGCCAAACAAGATCGCTTGGCCGCGCGATCATCTCTGGCTCGTCGCGATCTCGATAGAGACCAACGTCCTAAATGACCAACCTTTCGTGGCTGGCCGAGACCTTTTTGGCGTCCGAAATCGAGCAATTTCTCAATCAATAAGCCCCGTGTCGCACTACCAACACTTGGGGACAGAGCACATCTGTTGGTCACCAATTGCAGACCGCTTGCTGAACCCGACCTCGGGCGCATGCAACCAGCTAGGTCGTCGATCCCGGTGTGACGATGCCCGCCTCGTAGGCGAGGACCACAGCCTGGACGCGGTCTCTGACTCCGAGCTTGGTGAGGAGCCGACTGACGTGAGTCTTCGCGGTTGCTTCGCCTACGAACATCTCGGCTGCGATCTCACGATTACTCATGCCTCGAGCGAGAAGGCGAAGCGCCTCGTGCTCGCGCTCGGTGAGATCGTCGGGCAGGGCAGCCTTAGCCTCGCCCGGTGCGGGGCGCCTCGCGAACTCCTCGATCAAACGTTTCGTGACGGTCGGCGCAAGAAGTGCGTTGCCCTCGGCGATGACTCTCACGGCAGCGACGAGCTCTTTCGCTGGGCTGTCCTTCAGTAGGAAGCCACTCGCACCGGCTCGCATGGCTCCATACACGTACTCATCAAGATCGAAGGTTGTCAGAACGAGCACCTTCGTGTCGAGCGAGCCGTCGTCAACGATGTGTCGGGTTGCTTCGATTCCATCCATCTCCGGCATCCGTACATCCATGAGCGCAACGTCTGGGTTCGTTCGTCGACACAGCTCGACGCCAGTGAGGCCGTTGCCGGCATCGCCCACGACATCGATATCTGCCTGAGCGTCGAGGATCATGGTGAACGCGTCGCGCATGAGGGCTTGGTCATCGATGATTGCCACGCGAACGCTCATGGGGTCGTCTCCGAATCTGCTGACTCCACGGCTAGTCGACCCGACGGCGCACTGATTGGTAGCGAGGCATTCACTTCGTATCCGCCGCCCGGCCGTGGCCCAGTCGCTAGCTGACCGTCGTAGATCTCAATGCGTTCCCGCATGCCCATGAGCCCGTGGCCGCTACTTCCCTCGGACAGACCCGACACCGCGCCGCGGCCGGTATCGGAAATCTTGATGTGGAGCGCGTCGACCTCGTAGCGCAATGTGACAGTGGCTGTCGCTGCATCGCCGCCGTGTTTGACCACGTTGGTGAGGGCTTCCTGCACGGTCCTGAACGCTGTGAGTTCAACTCCTGGAGCAAGCGGCCGTTGATTTCCTTCGATCACAAGCTCGGTGGGTATGCCCACGTCAGTGCAGTGGGCGATGATGGTGCCGAGGTCGTCGAGGGAGGGCTGGGGCGCCATCTCTCCACGATGACCGTTCGAGCCGGGTCGCTCGTCGTTGCGTAGCACGCCGAGCATGCGGCGCATATCGGCAAGAGCGTCGCGACCGGTCGTCTCGACGCTGTGCATCAGGCGGGCGGCATCATCGGGACGGGTTGTGGCAATCTCCCGCGCCGCGGCAGCCTGCACCGTCATAAGGCTCATCCCATGGGCAACGACATCGTGCATCTCACGGGCGATCCGGAGCCGCTCTTGAGTCACGGCCCGCTCGGCCTGGACCTGTCGGTCGGCCTCAGCTCGGTCGGCTCGCTCTTTTGTGTCGGCGAAGATCTCCTCTTTGTTCCTAATCACTGCTCCAGCAACGATCACTGCAGCGATCGAGATAGTCATGCCAGATGCATCCGCAATACTGAATCCGTTGGACCTGTCGAGGACGGTGAACCCAGCAAGAACGATTAGGCCAGTCGAGACCGTTCCGATTGCGATCCATGCCATGCGGCGGTTCTGCTCATGCGCAGCAAGTGAATACAACGCCGCCAGGCCAACGAATGCCATGAACGACCCGTAGTTGAGCGTGTAGAACACAGCGGATACTCCGCCAACAAAAAACGCGACGGCGACGGGGGTACGGCGTCGCCAAATGAGAGCAAACGCTCCCAGCAACACAAGCACGACCGCAATAACGTCGACCTCACGCGCTCCGGCGGCTGAGTCTCCGAACAGTTCGCCGAATGCAAACACTGCGGCGAGCGCCGCAAAGGCAACATCGAAGACCCGCGGCCGATCACGAAACCACTCTTGGAACCGTCGGGCCGCGACAATCATTGTCTGGGTTACCGAGCTCATGACTCGACCGTACTTCGTTGGCAACCGGCGAGCGTCAGCCATTGGTCGGTTCGCCTTCCCCCAAAAGGATGAATTGTCCACCTCGCAAGTCAGCACTTCGGCCGCTGAAACCTGATGGAAATCACCGTTGCGTCAACCGATTCGGCGAGCCGACACGCCGGATGATCAGCCGTTGTCGTGATGTTGAATCACGATTTCGCCTGACGACGCAGCGACCTCACTTTCTTACGTTGGAAGCACACACCGGAACCACCTCCGGAAGCCAACCACAAGAAGGAACGCACTCATGACACTCACGCTCGACCACCCCTCCACCTCCACCTCAACCGCAGCTGCATCCGCCCGAGGAGCGACGAAGGTTTACGGCCAAGGAGACACCGAAGTCGTCGCACTCAACTCGGTCGACGTCGACTTCATCCAGGGCCATTTCACCGCCATCATGGGACCGTCCGGATCCGGCAAGTCGACCCTTATGCAC
>JBBKWJ010000092.1:0-10144 GCA_037968895.1 Acidimicrobiales bacterium | reverse complement strand
TTGAGTAGGTCGACGGGAAAGGCATGACCTCCGAGTTCGTCGGCCAGAAGTTTCAGTGGCTCAACGGAGCGAGCGGCAAGCGACACCGTGGCGCCACGTTTTGCGTATTCGCGTGCCATTTCAGCACCGATACCCCGTGACGCACCAGTTATCAGGACGTGGCTTCCGTTGAGTTCCATTTTGCGAGCTTAGGACGGGACATTGGACCGTGCCACTCGTTCCGGGCAGGCGTACGATGCTGGGGTGTCTTCTGCTGGACGTTCTGTGCGGGCCCCTGGCTCAACTGCAAACCTTGGCCCCGGTTTCGATGTGCTCGGGCTCGCTATCGACCGCTACTGCGTCGCGTACGATCATCAACCAGACCAACCGTTCAGCGAGTCGAACTGCACCGATGGGCCTTGCGCACCTGATCACATCGCTCGAATCGCCTACGAACGCGCTGGCGGCGAGGGCGACATCTGGTTCGACTTCAACTTGCCGCCCGGTCGAGGACTCGGCTTCTCTGCCGCCGCACGTGCTGCCGGGGCCGTGCTCGCCGGCGTGAATCAAGGCCTGCAGATCGAGGCAGCGCGAGAAGCGGGTTATCTCGTAGTTGCCGAGCTTGAGGGCCATGGTGACAACGCGGCGCCCTCAGTATTCGGCGGGCTTCAGATTGTGACCGGCGAACACCGCTTCCGGGTGTCTGCAGGGATGCACGGTGACCTCGTGTTTTGGACACCGGAGACGTCGACCTCAACCGACGAATCACGGGCGTCGCTGCCCACGATGGTGCCTCGTGCCGATGCAGTATTCAATATCGGCCGTGTTGCACTGCTGATTGCTGCACTCTACGAGGGTGACGTTCAGAAGCTCAGAACTGCAACTCAAGACAGAATCCACCAAGATCACCGGCTCAAAGCGAGTCCGTCTTCGGCGCTCGCTCTAGATGCCGCCCTTGCTGCTGGAGCAACGACCGCTTGGCTCAGTGGATCGGGACCAACCATCGCCGCCCTCTGCCCATTGGGCGAGGCCGAGCGCATCGCTGCCGCGTTGCCAAACGATGGAGTAACGATGACCGTTCACGTAAACGAAGACGGTTCAGCGCTCGAATGATTCGACGCCATACGACGGGTCGGCTAGCTGAAGCGTCGTGGCGATAGCCCGTCGAGGTCGAGCGGTGCGTTCGAGAAGTAGCTAGACGGCGCACCGTCGAGGACGAGGTCGGCCACGAGGCGACCGGCGCCTGGCGATGTTTGGATGCCAGTCCCACCTTGGCCGACGCACCAGATGAATGTGTCTGCTTGCGGATCGGGTCCGATGACGAGCGCGTCGTCTGGGGCAAAGGTGCGTAACCCAGCCCACGACGAAGCTACCGATCGAATCGACAGGGTCGTTGCGTCGTTGATGACGTCGATGGCCATCGCTATATCGAGTTCTTCTGGCTTCGCGTCGCATGGCTCGCTCGGTGTTTCGTCAGCAGGCGAACAGAGAAGTTGCACTCCGTCTGGTTTGCAGTACCAGTTGTGGTCGGCCTCGGCGACGAGCGGCCATTGGTGTGCGCCAGGCGTTGGATTGTTGACCATAAATGCGGTGCGTCGCAACGGCCGCAACCCAACAGGAGCGAGGCCGGCAAGACCAGCGAGGTGATCGCCCCACGCACCTGCGGCGTTCACAACAATGTCGCCAAACAGAGACCCGTCTGCCGATTGCAGCTCCCAACCAAATGAGTCGTGACGGAGGCCGGTAATCCGACGCATCGTGAGGATCGTGCCGCCCGCGCCGCGAAGTCCCCTCACGAAGCCTTGGTGCAATGCGGCGACGTCGATGTCGGCTGACTCCGGCTCGACAACTGCACGGCTGAAGAGCTCGGTTCGCAGTGGGGGAAAGAGTACTCCTGCCTCTGCAGGACTGATTTCTCGGATGCTCGGGTTGATGGCCTGGCCTTCGCGGAGGCTCGTGTCGATCAAGTCGTCGTGACCAGGACGCCCGACGGTCAGCAATGCTCTTGTAGCAAGAAGAGGTGCATCCACCAGGCCGGGCGGGGGTGTGTTGAGGAACGGCAGACTCGCTGTCGTGAGTGCTCGGTTTGGCATGGCGCCATAGTTCTCTATGAGCTGGGCTGCAGACCGTCCAGTGGTGTGATGGGCGAGTTGAGGCTCGGCCTCGACCAGCACAACCTCACAGTCGGTTGATGACACGGCCAGCCAGTAGGCGGCGCCCGCTCCGGCAATGCCGCCTCCGATAACTAGGATCCGCTTCCTTTTCACGATCGTCACAATAACCTGGACGGCCATGCGATTGCTTATGCGAGTCGGGCTTCTCTTTTTCCTCGCAAGTGCGGCCTGCGAATCCGGTATCGACGACGCTTCAGATCTGTCGGAGAGCGAATCGGCGTTGAGTTCGCCCAGTGATGTGTGCGACGAAGCTGACGTTTCTGACGAAGGGAACGTAGTCGTCATCTACCGAGTGGAGAACGGCGAGCTTGGCGAGGTCTGTAAAGGAGATCCGAACAGTGACCTTGTTGCCACGTGGGAGCAGCTGGCAACTGTGAGCCCAACGTCTGAGCTTCAAGCCATCTCGGCTTTGGCCGGCTTTGACTCGGAGACGAGCGACACCGCAGCGTTCACCGCACCGCTCTATGACTACAACGAGGAGTTCGTTGTCGCGGTCAACCTTGCGCAAGCCACTGACGACGCAGACGAGTCCCGCCTCACCATGGTGCACGAGCTGACCCATGTGTTCTCTCTCGAGCAGGATCAGATCGACTTCGATGCCGACCCTGACACCTGTGTGACGTTCTACAACGGCTCCGGCTGCTTCCTCGACGACTCGTACGTAGTCGCCTGGATCAACGAGTTCTGGACCCAAGCGCAACTCGACGACCTTCCCGGTGATGGCTCCATCGACGAAGATGGGGGAGACGACCGGTGCTCGATCGACTCCTCGTTCCTCGGCGGGTACGCCGCGAGTCATCCAGAAGAGGACTTGGCGGAGAGCTTCGCCGCTTATGTGTTCTCAATCGAAGTCGATGAGGGCGTCGCAGAAAAGATGTCGTTCTTCGACCGATACCCCGAGCTCGCTGAATTCCGAGACCGAGCTCGGTCGGCCGGTGAAGTCGACCTGCCGAACAACTTTGGGGCCTGCGGCTAGCAATTTCGGCGGGTTTTGAGTTCGAACTCAGCGGCGCGATGGCATACAGTCCCCGGATGGAACTGAACGATCGAGTCGTAGTAATCACCGGTGGCGGATCTGGCATCGGCGCCGCGTTGGCCCGAGCGGCAAAGGCCGAAGGAGCCCGCCATGTTGTGGTCGCCGACCTCAGCGCAGAGAATGCTGCTTCGGTGGCGGCAGAAGTCGGTGGCACCGGCGTCGTTATCGATGTGAGCGACGAAGCTGCGATAAAGAAACTCGTTGACGACACTGAGCTTGCACACGGCCCGATCGACCTGTTTGTTTCAAACGCTGGTTTTGTGACAGAGGGCGGCGTCGAAGACACAAACGAACGCATCAACAACATGTGGGAAGTCCACGTGATGTCACACATCTATGCCGCCCGCGCCGTGCTCCCGTCGATGATTGCACGAGGAGAGGGTTACCTCCTCAACACGGCATCGGCAGCTGGCTTGCTGACCCAGCTCGGCTCGATGTCGTACTCCATCACCAAGCACGCTGCCGTCTCGCTCGCAGAGTGGCTGGCGATCTCGCACCATCACCAGGGCATCGGCGTGTCGGTGCTCTGCCCTCAAGCTGTGGCCACCTCGATCGTCGAGAACAGCCCTGATTTCGCTCACCGAGGCGGCTTGGGCGACGAAGACCTAGAGGGCGGTGTTGCCTCGGGCGACGGTGTCGTGAGCGCCGACCAGGTTGCCCAAGACTGTCTCAGCGCAATTCGTGAAGGCCGCTTCCACGTGTTGCCGCACGCCGAGGTCCAGACCTACATCGAACGTAAGGCGACCGATGTAGATCGTTGGCTCGGCGGCATGCGCCGTTTCCAGAGTGCGATGTATGAACCAGGCAAGTTGCCAGGCGACGCTATTGATCCTCGCTAGCCGGCTCGCCGATCTGCCTTAGAGGATCTGGCTGAGAAAGCGCTTAGTCCGCTCGTCTTGGGGATTGGTGAAGAAGTGCTCGGGCGGTCCAACTTCGACGATTTCACCGTCGGCCATGAAAATCACTCGGTCAGCTACTTCGCGGGCGAAACCCATTTCGTGAGTTACGCAGATCATGGTCATGCCCTCTGCGGCGAGGTCTCGCATGGTGTCGAGTACCTCTTTGACCATCTCGGGGTCGAGGGCTGACGTTGGTTCGTCGAACAACACGACCTTTGGCCGCATGGCGAGCGTGCGGGCAATAGCCACACGCTGCTGCTGGCCGCCCGAGAGCTGCCCCGGGAACTTGTTCGCCTGTTCAGGAATCTTGACTTGCTCAAGTAATTCATGGGCGTGGGCCTCAGCCTCGGCCTTCGAAACTCCACGGATCTGGCGCGGGGCCAGAGTGATGTTGTCGAGGACCGTCAGATGAGGAAAGAGGTTGAACCCCTGGAAGACCATGCCAGTTTCACGACGGATCTCAAGGATGTTGCCAACGTCGTTTGAGAGCTCGACTCCGTCGACCTCAATGCGGCCAGCGTTGTGCTCTTCAAGTCGGTTAATGCATCGGATGAGCGTCGACTTGCCTGAGCCCGATGGGCCAATGATGACAACGACCTCTTGCCGACCAACCTTCATATTGATGGATCGCAGGGCGTGGAAGTCGCCGTACCACTTGTCCACGTCGGTGATGTCAATCATGACTTCACTTGCGCCCGCGATCTTTGTTGCGTCAGCCCACACTGTGTCGGGAATCCTCAGCGGGTTACTTATGCACTGCTGTGGAGTCACCGATGCCAGCGAGTTCGATGCCGACGTCGGTGGCATCATCGTCTTTCGTCACCATCTTCGGGCTGGCATCGGTCCGCTTCTCGAGTATTTCGGCCAGCTTCGCCAAGGCCCAAATTACTGCGAAGTAGACGATGCCGACAAAGACATATGCTTGGAGGTTGCCGACTCGGCTGCCTGGAATGTTAGATAGCCCGGCGCCACGACGCACGAACTCGGCATACGAGACGACGTAGCCAAGTGAGACGTCTTTGGTCAGAGTTGCCATCTGGGCCACGATGGCCGGAATCATTCGCCTTACAGCTTGGGGCAGAACGACGAGAAACATGGTCTGCCAGTAGGTCATTCCGACTGCTTGCGCCGCCTCGGTCTGACCCTTGTCGAGCGAACGAACACCGCTACGGAAAATCTCAGACAACACCGCCGAGTTGTAGAGCGTGAGGCCGACGACGACAGACCAGAACACGCCGAGCTTGTCGTCTGACCCAGCCACCGCAAACACACCGAGAATGGTGAGCAGCAGGGGGATGCCTCGGAATATTTCGACCCACGATACTGCAATGCCGCGCGTGATCACCGAGTTGGACATGCGCATGAGCGCGAGACCAAAGCCTGCTGCGGTGGCGAGTACACCGGCGACGGCAGCGGCTTTGAGGCTGGATAACAGACCTTCGAGGAGGAACTCGAGCGTCCCTCCCGCAAAAAGATCGGTCCATCTGCCGGCTTCGAGCTGGCCTCGATCGTTGAGTCGCATCAAGGCCACAACCACGAGCAGTCCAATCAGGACCAAACTCACGACGGTGCCAATACGGACTTTGCGGCGCCCCTTGGGGCCCAATTCTTCGATCAGATGGTTCTTGGCCATGAGGTGCTCCTCCTACCGCTTGATCGCATATCGAGTTTCCAACCGACGGAACACCCAGCCAAACGGCAGAAGGAACAGCAGATAGATGCCAGCGATCACGAACAGCACAGTCCAAGTTCCGATCGCTGCGTTGAACATCCGGCTCGTGACTGCAGTGAGTTCGACAACAGAGATCGTGAGCGCAATTGAGGTGTTCTTGAAGTTGGCGACGAAGAGGTTGCCGATCGGGCCAATCACGGTGCGGACGGCTTGGGGCACCACGATCACGGTGAGCAACGGAATGAAGCTCAATCCGATCGCTCGGCCCGCCTCGATCTGGCCCGTGCCCACTGAGTTGATGCCCGAGCGAAGCACCTCGGCCATGTAGGCGCCGGTGTAAAGGCCAAGCGCTGCGACCGCAGTCGGGAAAGGATCGTACACCAGTCCGACCTCGCCAAGAGCGAAGAAAAAGAGGAAGAAGACCACAATGAGTGGCTCGTTCCGAAAGAACGAGACATACCAGCTCGCAAATTTGGCGAGCGGGGGAATGGGGCTAACTCGGAAGGAAACGATGATGACGCCAACGACCATCGCCACAACAAAACTCACCAACGCAAGGGACACAGTGGTCCATGTTGCGCTGACGATTTGGTCGCCGAATTCGTCGAAGATGCGGTCGAATTTCATCGATTCCTTCCGAGTCGAGCCGTTAACTCAGCAGCCTGTGTTGTCTACGGCTGGTGGTGTTGGGACGGTGGGGGCAACGGTGCCGATCGTGTCCGCATAGGCCTTGGCCCAGCGGCCATCTTCGTAGATGGTGGTGAGGATGGCGTTGATCTCGCAGCGCAGTGGTGAATCCTTGGCGACGCCGATGCCGTATGGCTCTTCGGTGAACGGATTCTCGACGAGAATGTATGCTCCGTCGGACTCAGAGGCCAGACCGAGCAGGATCACGTTGTCGGTACTGACGGCGTCAGCTCGACCTTGACCCATCGCATCAGCACACTTCGAGTAGGTGTCGAAGGTGACGATGTCGGCATCGGGTGCCATGGACTGGAGGTTTTCCAGTGAGGTGGAGCCTTCAGCGGTGCACACCGTAACGTCGGCGCTGTTGAGGTCGTCGATACCGGTGATTCCGAGTGGGTTGTCGGCTGGGACCATAATGTCCTGTCCGGCGACGTAGTACGGACCGGCGAAGTCGATGAGTTCCTTGCGGTCATCGTTGATGGTGTAGGTAGCAGCCACAACTTCAACGGTTCCCTGCTGCAGGAATGTCTCGCGGTTTGCTGACACAGCCTCTTGGAACTCAACTGGGCGACCGAGTTCTTCACCAATGATCTTGGCGATCTCGGCATCGAATCCGACGACACCATCGGGCGTGTTGACGCCGAATAGAGGTTGGTCGAACTTCACGCCCACCTTGAGCGCTTCGCCGGTGGCCGCAGCACTTGTGTCGGTTCCGCTGTCGGTGCTCGTATCGGAGTCACTGGAACCGCAGGCCGCGGCCAGCATCGCTGCTCCGGCGATGACAGCGCCGAATCTCATTGCGTTGCTTCTATTCATGTAATGCCTCTCTCTTTTTGGTACGCGCCGCTGGTGCAGCCGGCGTGTCGATTAATGCTGGATGATCTTCGATAGGAAATTTTTGGCTCGATCGCTCTTCGGGTTCTGATAGAAGGCTTCGGGCTCGTTTTCCTCGACGATGGCTCCATCTTCCATGAAGATGATTCGATCTCCAGCGGAGCGGGCGAATCCCATCTCGTGGGTTACTACGACCATGGTCGTGCCCTGCTCGGCCAGGTCGAGCATGACCTGCAGGACCTCGTTGATCATCTCGGGGTCGAGGGCCGACGTCGGCTCGTCAAAGAGCATGACCTTTGGCCGCATGGCGAGTGCGCGGGCAATGGCTACGCGCTGTTGCTGACCGCCGGAAAGTTCAGCTGGATACTTCGCAGCCTGATGCCCGACGCCGACTCGGTCGAGGAGTTGGCGAGCCTCGGTCTCGGCCTCGGCCTTATTGAGCTTGAGCACCTTTATTGGCCCGAGCATTACGTTCTCGAGGATTGTCTTGTGGGCGAAAAGGTTGAACGATTGGAACACCATGCCGACATCGGCCCGCAGCTTTGCGAGGTCCTTGCCCTCTTCAGGCAGGAGCTGGCCGTCGATGCGAATCTCGCCTTCTTGAATGGGCTCGAGACGATTGATGGTGCGGATAAGCGTGGACTTGCCGGAACCGGATGGGCCGATCACCACGACGACTTCTCCCTCATGGATCGTCAGATCGATCTGCTTGAGGGCGTGCATGTCGCCGTACCATTTATTGATGCCCGCCATTACGACCAGCGGATCGCCCTTTGCCATGTCCCGGTCTCCTCGCGCGGTAGATTGCGGCCCAAGCTAACAGCAAGGAACCCCGCAAGCAAGCATCAGACGATTGACAGCCGACCGGTGGACATGTTGCGGCTAGGTTCCGTCATAGGGACTGACAATAGCGAAGCCAAGGTCAGCGGCGGCTGGAATCTGCTGCCGGGCGAACGTGCAGAATGAAAGCGGACGGGGGAGACGGTCGGCCGTAGCGAGGCTCAGTGCGTCGATTATTGCCAGGCCGTACTCGGCTCCAATCTCCGTAGCGCGACGAAGGCACCGGGAGTCGACGGGGATTTGCCAGAAGGCTTCCCAGTCATCGCGGACAACAGCCCAGAGCGAGGCGAGAGCCCGCGGACCGGGCGCTCCATGTCGTATGGCGAGCTCGATCTCGCTTCGGGCTAGCGCCGAGACGACCCACTCGTCGTGCTCGGCCATGGCCTCAAGCACGAGCGGGCGACCGGCATCGGCTACATAACGACGAAGCAGCGCGGAGCTATCCAGCACGATCGTCATCGGCCGCGCACCTGTTCCATCAAGCGTTCGGCCCTCACGTCGGCTGGAAGTGGTAGCGGCTCGGGCGGTATCGGTCGATCGTGACGACTAGGCGGTTCGACGAGGCCGGCGCTCGCAAGGTCCCAAAGGCTGACCGTTCCGTGATTGGGCGTAATCGGTCCGAGTTGGGCTACGGGTTGCCCGTCGATCGTCACGATGACACGCTCGCCTCCGTTCGCTCGACGAACCAGGGTGGCAAGGTTCTGTCTCAGGTCACGGACGCCGATGGGCTGAGTGAAGGGGGTGTGTAGCATGCAACCAGAATAGGCTAGATGACCGATTGTGTACAGCGCGGTACACAATCGGATTTGGCAAACAATCGTGAAACTGTTTGAATGCGCTCCATGAACTTTGCATTTACCGAAGAACAAGAACAGCTCCGCGAATTCGTTCGCTCATTCCTCGCCGACAAGTCGCCAGAGAGTGCGGTGCGAGAACTCATGGAGACCGACAACGGCTATGACCAAAAGGTCTGGTCGCAGATGGCGGAGCAGATGGGACTCCAGAGCCTCATCATCCCCGAAGAGTTCGGTGGTCAGGGATTTACGTTCGTAGAACTCGGCGTCGTGCTTGAAGAAATGGGTCGTGCCCTATTGTGCGCTCCGTTCTTCTCTGGCGTCGTGGCCTCACTCGCCTTGCTCCATTCCGGCGACGATGCGGCCAAGGCCGCACATCTCCCGGGCATCGCGTCAGGCGAGACCATCGCAACGCTCGCCTACACCGAAGAAAACGGTAAGTGGGACGAAGCCGCCGTCACAGCAACGGCCGACGCCGACGGCAAGATCACCGGTACGAAGAGCTTCGTCATCGACGGCGCCTCAGCCAACCTCCTCATCGTTGCTGCTCGTAGCGCAGCCGGTATCAGCCTTTATGCGGTCGACGCTGCCGCCGACGGTGTGAGTACAACCCTGCTCACCACGATGGACCAAACCCGCAAGCAGGCCAAAATCGTGCTCGACGGAGCACAGGGCACGCTCATCGGCACCGATGGTGGAGGTTGGGACACACTCAACACCGTCCTCGACCTCGCCGCAGTGGCGCTCGCCGCCGAGCAGGTAGGCGGCGCACAGTTCGTTCTCGAAATGGCAGTGCAGTACGCCAAAGATCGTGTCCAGTTTGGTCGCCCAATTGGCTCATTCCAGGCCATCAAGCACAAGTGTGCCGACATGCTCCTTGAGGTTGAGTCAGCAAAGTCAGCGGCCTACTACGGACTCTGGTGCGCCGCCGAACTCAACGACGAGCTTCCTTCAGTCGCCAGCCTGGCCAAGGCCTACTGCTCTGAGGCCTACTTCCACGCCGCAGCCGAGAACATCCAGATCCATGGTGGCATTGGCTTCACCTGGGAGCACCCAGCCCACCTCTACTTCAAGCGGGCCAAGAGCTCCGAGCTCATGTTCGGCGATCCCGCCTACCACCGTGAGTTACTGGCCCAGCGCATCGGTCTGTAGATCGGGATTCCCGGCAACTAGCCGTTCCTCCTGAACGCAGGGGTCCTCCGCTTCGGTGGAGGACCTTCGCCGTTTTG
>JBBKWJ010000091.1:0-4660 GCA_037968895.1 Acidimicrobiales bacterium | reverse complement strand
GAGGCCATAGAGTGTCTGCATGACAGTCTCGGAAACCCCCGTGGTTGGGCGGCCTCGATCGTTCGATGAGGACGCTGTGCTCGACGCGTTGACGGCGTTGTTCTGGCGAAAGGGCTACGCCCAGACGTCGATGGCGGATGTCGTTGAGGCCAGCGGTGTCCACAAGCCGAGCCTGTATCGCGTGTTCGGCACGAAGGACGAGATCTTCGCTACCGTCCTGCATCGATACCTTGATGCCCAGATGGCCACGGTGAGCGAACTCATCGAACGGTGCAGCCCCGGGGCCGACGGCGTCCACGAATTCCTCGACGGATTTGCCGCTGCCGTACTGGCCGACGCCTGCCGCAACGGCTGCCTGCTGGTCATGGCATCCAACGAACTCTCCGGAACGATGCCTGGCTACGAAGACTTCGCCGGCGCGTACCGCAGCGCACTGCGTGAGCGACTTGCTGTTCTCGTCACCCGCGCCCTCGGCGAGGACACCAGCGACATGGCGCTCGTCGACCAACGATCCGAACTACTCACCACTTTTCTGGCGGGTTTCCAGGTGGCGGTCCGCGCCGGGGCATCCGACGAGGAGATCCACCGGATTATCGACTCAATGCACGGCGTCATCGATGCGTGGTCGCTAGCCGGGGCGAGGTCGGCGCCGCATGCTCGGCTGTTGTAGACAATGAGTTGGTCGTTGATCTGTGGGGCGGCTACGCCGACCCGAAGACCAAGCGGGCGTGGGAGTCAGACACCATCGTCAATGTGTTTTCAACCACCGAGGGAATGTCCTCGATGGCCGTCCTCCACGCCGCGTCATGCGGCTTGTTTGGCTTCGATGATCTCGTGGCTGACGGACGAGCGCGGTCGGTGTCGTACTCAGCGGATGACATCGAAGTCATCCAACTCAAGTTCTGTGAGGAGCTCACAAAATTCGACGCTCGAACCTGGCCAGATGCTGTGGTTGAAGCCTGCTTGGTCAATCCACCATGAGGAGCAGCCCTTGCTGTGGGTCGTGTCTTTGAAGCGGTCCCGCACGTCGCGTGTAAACGCGTCGACGGACTCTTGCTTGGGGGCGAGGCCCAAGATGCCATTGCCCCTCATCTGCTCGACGGCCCTCACGGCAAAGTCAACCGCTGGCTCGATCGTTTGGAGAGCAGACTGAAGGCCCGTTCCGTTCGGGCCCATCAAGAAGAACAAGTTCGGGAAGTCATGCACCATGACCGACTTGTAGGACGTGATCTCATCTGCCCACGCCTCGGCGAGCGGCAATCCGTCGACGCCGGTCACATCGATCTCGTTTGTGACGTTGAATGGCTTAAAGCCTGTGGCGAACACGATCACATCAGCGTCGTAGTGGTGGCCAGACGAGATCAGTCCCTCCGCATTCAACGAATCGACTCCACCCGTGATGAGGAGGACGTTCGGCCGCTCAAAGGTGGCGTAGTAGCGGTTAGAAATCGTGGGGCGTTTGCACGCAAAGTTGTGGTCCGGGGTAAGTGCTGCTGCCACTTCAGGATCAGAGACGCTTCGCTCGATCAGCTGACGTGCCTTGGATTCGGCCGTTTTGTTGACCTCGGTGCCTTCACGGTGAAGTTCAACGCTGGCGTACTCCCATGAATCCCACAGGTCCTGCCGGAGGCGTTTCATCGCATCCGGGTCGCGGCGGAATTCTTCGCGCTCGATTTCGCTGTACTCATCGTCTCTCTTGGCGCCGACCCAAACCGGACTTCGCTGGAACACGATGAGCTCGGCAGCAGACTCAGCGATTTCAGGCACGATCTGCACTGACGTGGCTCCGGTGCCGATCACAGCGACGCGCTTGCCGGTGAGATCGAGATCGTCTGGCCAATCTGTTGTGTGAAACTTGACGCCCTGAAATGTGTCGGTGCCTGGGAGCTCAGGCACATTTGGTGTGTGGAGCCCCCCGAGGGCGGAGATGATTGCCTTTGACGTAAAAGAGTCGCCATTCGATGTCTGGACCTGCCAACAGTCAGCGGCCCAAACGGCTGATGCAATCGTTGTATCGAAGACAATCTGGTCATAGACGCCGAAGTCGATCGCACATTTCCGGACGTAGTCCCAAATCTCCTGACCGGGAGCATACCATCTCGACCATTCCGGGTTGGGAGCGAAGGAATACGAGTACAGGTGCGAGGGGACATCGCATGCCACTCCCGGGTACTTGTTGTCACGCCACGTGCCGCCTACGTCGCCAGCCTTTTCGAATACACAAACGTTTTCGATACCAGCTTCTTTCAACTTGATCGCTGCGCACACACCCGACAACCCGGCGCCGAGGACGACGACTTCATAGTGCTTTGCTTGACGTTGCTCTAAATTCACGGTGCCTCTTGTTAGTCAGTTGGAGGAACGGGCCGCTGCCCTATTCCAGTGATTGTCCGCCGTCGACTGTCACACGGGCTCCGGTCATGAACCCCGCATCGCTGCTCAGCAGGAACACGGCGGTTCCCGCAATCTCCTCGGGCCGGCCATACCGCCCAAGAGGGATGCTCCGCTCGATTTGTGTTCGCGCCATCTCGGAGTGGCGTTCGTCGATGAACTCTTCAACCTGGCCAAGCATGTCCGTGTCGATCGGGCCGGGGCAGATTGCGTTCACTCGAATGTTGTGCTTCGCGTACTCCGTGGCCGCGTTGATGGTCAGGTTCGCAACCGCCGCCTTAGTCATGCCGTAGAGGGACAGGCCTCGGTTGGACCGCATGGCGGCCATCGATGCCACGTTGACGATTGAGCCCCCACCGTCGCTCGCAAGCATGGCCGGCTTGGCATACTTCATCGCCTGCCAGACGGATCGAACGTTGACCGAGACGATTTCCTCGAACGCCTCAACACTGTTGTCCTCGAATCGCGAGAAACTCCCGAACATGCCAGCGTTGTTGACCAGCCCGTCGAGACGCCCATGTTTGTCCAAGGCGGTATCCACCATGGCCCTAACCGTGCTCTCGTTCGCCATGTCTCCAACGACCATCGACGCATTGTCAGTATTGCGTGCACCGTCTCGCTGTTGAAGGCCATCGAGGACAAGCCTGAGCGCTGTCTCGTCTCTGTCGACGATCACGACGGCTGCCCCTTCGGCAGCGCAACGTCTAGCGATCGCCGCGCCGATGCCTTTTGCCGCACCGGTGACAATTACCACCTGCGACGCGAGACGCTCGAGTCGGAGGTAATCCTGATGTTCGATTGCCTCGCTCATCGTGGCTCCAGGAAGCTGACTTCAGTTTTGCGGCCGGTGGTCCCGTAGTTCATGCCCGTGTAGTTCGGCCGTTTCGCGACACCAGGGAGAGGATGAATACCAAGTGGGCCGTTGGCGAGGTACCCGCCATCGACAACCTGGGTTGTGCCCGTTACAAAGGCGCTCTCGTCGCTGGCAAGGAATCGAACCATCGATGCGATGTGCTCGGGTTCTCCCCTCATCTGCATCGGTTGAATCTTCTTGACTGTCTGCTCAGCCTCTTCAGCGTGTCCCCGGTGCATCAAGTCGGTGAAGATGATGCCGGGGCACACGGCATTCACGCGGATGTTGAGGTGCGCCAACTCGACAGCTGCGTTCATCGTGATGTTGGCGACGGCAGCCTTGGTCGCGGAATATGCGAGCGGCCCACCACACCCGCTGAGTGCGGCGATTGAAGCGGTGTTAATGATCGAGCCTCCCTTGCCGGAGTCACGCATAACTCGTCCCCCATGCTTGATACCGAGGAATACGCCTCTGGCCATCACCGCAAAGGTTTGGTCCCAGTGCTCCACGTCGAGTTCGAGGATTGGCCCGATCGCTCCGCCGATTCCTGCGTTGTTGAAGACAATGTCAATCCCGCCGAAGTCGGTCTCGGCGAGGTTCATCAGATCAACGACCTGAGATTCATCAGATACGTCGACAGGCTGGAATCGCACGCGATCCCCCAGGCCCCCTTCATCGAGTTCGCCAACAAGGTCTTGTGCCGCGTCGGCATTCAGATCGCCGATGACGACCTTGGCTCCTTCGGCCACGAACATCCGGACCGTGGCGGCGCCGATCCCGGCAGCACCGCCGGTGATAACCGCGACGCGATCTTGTAGACGACCTGTCTCTGCTGCCATGGCGTTCCGATCTCCAGATTGAGCTTTTGGCAGCATAGACCGAAGATATAAAGATGAAACTAATTTCATCCAGTCGATAAATCACATTTACCGAACCAGGCGTCGGCTACTCCGGCGCCTGAAGCATGGCCCAGGCGCTGTCCTCGCCGAGTTGTAGAACCGCCCGGTCGAGCGGATGACCCGATCGTTTGGTCTCGAGCACGATTGCGGCAAACACTGCGATCATCATCGTCAACAACAGCTTCGGATCGGCAAGCCGAAGCTCGCCCGACTCCTGCCATGTTCTGAAGTCGCCCAGCACTCGCCGGTCGATCTTCGCTGCGAGCTGGCGACTCTTCTCATCGAGGAAAGCGCCGTGCTCTTGGGTCTCGAGGAAGATGAACGCCTGAGGGTGAGCGGTGTAGAAGCTCACGAGTGTTTCCCACCAACGGCCAAATGTTTCGCGCGCGGTTCCGCCAGCGTTCGGGTCGACGCAATACGCCGTGCTTTGCGACTTGCAGCGCCGGAAGACCTCGTTTGCGAGATCCTCCTTATTCTCGAAGTGGTTATACATCGTTCCAAGCGCAACGTTGGCTCG
>JBBKWJ010000090.1:0-4218 GCA_037968895.1 Acidimicrobiales bacterium | reverse complement strand
CCAGGAAGTGCGAGACAGCCCCGACCATCCAGAGTCGCACCCGACCAATCCACTGGTGCATCGCCGATCGACCCGATTCGTCCATCCCTAATCGCGATGTCAGCCGGTGCCGGCGAGTTTCCGACATGCACGTTCTGAATCCACAAGTCAGCCACCGGCTGACTGTATCCCTCGGCACCGTTGCGATGAGGAATCAGCCGCTATCGCATGAGATTTTGAGCCGACGGCTGCGATTCGAGTTCAAAGGCGTCTCGGCAAGTGTGTGGCAGCGACCGCTGCGAGAAATGCGAATGTGGCAAGCAGCAGGTAGAAGGTCCAGAAGGGAGCGACGGCCAGGGTGGCAACGGCGATGGCGGGAGCAAGAAGCGCTGAGACCTCGCGCCACGTCGTGAAGACGGTGGTCATCTCGACCCGCTGGCGGGGTCGCACGGTGCGCATGAACGGGACGTTATTGACAACGTCGATGCTGCTCGCTCCGGCGGCGGCCCAGACCCACACCGCAACTCCGATTGGACGGGGTTCACCGAGAGCTGCGAGCACGATCAGCGACGCTCCAAGTGAGCAGAACCCCGAGACGATTACGGCGCGTGCCCCGAAGCGTGCCGCCCTGCGCTGCACGACTGGGCTCAGCACCAGAAAGGAAGCGACAGTTGAAAGGAGCGCTCCTGCCATCCAGACAGGCAGGCCGGCCTCGATGACATACAGGGGCGCGTAGATGAAAAACGACGACCAGAACAAGCCACGAGTGAGTGTGATGGCGTAGGCGATTCGCAGATAGCGCTGCCGGAAGAACTGGGGGATGTTTTGGAGCGGCGACGGGGCGATCGACTTGGGTGTGAACGTCGGCGTAGGGCCGAGTCTCATGACCCAGAAGTACCAGAGTGTGAGTCCCGAGAACACGATCGAAAGGCCGAACGGAACTGCCCTGCCGTAGTGGCTCCAAAGCCACACGGCACCGATTGGTCCGATGGCCCAGGCCCAGCCATTTCGAACCATGCGTTTGGCCTCGTTGAAGCCGACGTGGCGGCGTTCGATGTTGTCGAGAATGTAGAGCGACAACATCACCGAGAAGATTGATGCTTCGCTCGCAAGCAAACCAAGTCCAAGCACGAACAGCAGGCCATCGGCGAAAATGAACACAACTGAGGATGTTGTTAGCAACACGATACTCAGGGTCACGATCCAACGACGGGCCACGATGTTGTCGAGTCGCCCAATGTTCAGCGTCGCAATGAGGGCGAGCACAGAACCGCCCAGATATGCGTACGACACCGCAGCTTTGCTCCCTAGTGCATCGAGTGCGATGAGCGGCACTACGGCACTCGGAATCGATCGGGCGAGACCTTCGAGGCCGCTGAGGCGAGCAATTGCAGTGCCCGCATCGGTGGAGCTGCCGGTGTTGCTGACCTCCACTGGCTGAGGTGATTCCAATGGAGGGGTGAACAGACGCACGGAAGGCATTGTGATCGCGTCTGGCAATATATGAAAGCGACATATGTTGCGATGTCTATGCAGGTTCTGTAATAGTTCGGACATGCGCCTCGACGTCGAATCTCTTCGAACATTTCTGGCGGTGCTCGACAACGGGACGATGACTCGAGCCGCCGCCGATCTCTCTGTGAGCCAATCGGCGGTGAGCCTTCGACTGCGACGTCTCGAGGAAAGGATCGGAACTGATCTGATCATTCGGGCTGGTCACTCGCTTCGCCCTACGCCCACTGGGGCCGAGCTACTGCCGTACGCACGAACTCTGGTCAACACCCACGACGACGCGGTCGCTCGACTCACCAGCTCCGCGTTGCGCGGCACCGTGCGTCTCGGCGCTGGCGAGGAGCGTTTTGCGGAGCAGGTTGCGCCCCTCCTTGGTCGCTTCCGCCACGCCCATCCCCGTTCAACTGTGGTGTTTCATATCGGCGACCGCGGTCGCGTCCTCGAACACATGCTCGAGACAGGCAAGCTCGACATCGCCCTCACGCTTGTCCCTGACTCTGAAGTTCGGCCCACCGACCACGTCCTCTGGACTGACGACCTCATCTGGATCGTCGCCGAAGGCACCTACATCGATGCCGACCATCTGCCACTAGTGACCTTCACCGAAGGCAGCCTCACCCGGCAGCTCGCGGAGGCAGCCCTGAAAGCGTCGGGACGCCGCTTCACCACGGTTTTCTCCGGAGCTAGTCTGGAAAGTGTGGCGTCGGCTATCCGGGCTGGCCTTGGCATTGCACTCATCAACCGTCGCTCGGCTCCTGCCGGAAGCGTCGAATGGGACCACCCCCCACTGATCCCGACCCCGGCAGGTGTCAGCTACGTCGCCCGCCTCGCGCCAGGCGACCCATCACCACTGACGGTTGAACTCAGTTCCGAGATCCACGCCGAGCTGACCGAACCAAGCCAGCCGTATAGCTACCGCTGACGTGGTCGTGGAATCGGTTTGGGTCTGTCAGGCAGAATCTTGATTTAGGGCGCCAAGCACACCAACGATGTCACAGTTATCGGTGCGGTTATACGGTAGCTTCCGCAACACGGCTGCCATCGCGCAAGTATTCGAAGCAGCCGAGTAGGTGAGCCCAGCGGCCACTCCACCAGCGATCCATTTGGCACCGGGGATAACAGTGCTCGCAACGATGCCAGTCAGGGCGATGGAGCCAGCCACGAAGCGTACTTGCCGGTCCATGGCCCACTTGGTAGCGTTCCCGTGGACGACGTCGCCCCCAGAGGTATCCCAGGCTGACATGCCGCCTTCGAGGATGTGCAGCATTTCTTTGCCAGCTGCACTGAGTTTCTCGTGTGCTTGTGACGCGCGTCCGCCCGTCTGGCATACGAGCACGACCGGGTGTTTTACTGAGGCCAGCTCGCGAATGTGTTCTCCGAGAGTGTCGAGCGGGACGTTGAAGGAGCCAGGGATATGGAGGGCTTCGAACTCGCCGCCCGTTCGGACGTCGATGATTCGGAGTCCTGGATCGTCGGCCCGTAGTCGCCGAAGTTCAGTTGAGTCGATCGTGCCGATAGCAGGAATGGTTGTTGTAGCCATGGTGACTCCTCGTAGATGCTTCGACGATGGTAGTCGTAGCTGACGACAACTGCGTGGCGCCTCTTCACTCGTACTACCTGACGGCAGCCAGATGTCAGGACGCCACAGGTGACGCTAGGATCCCTAGCTCCCCCAACTCCCAGGAGATCAGCCGTCGTGGCCGTCAACAAACTCACTCCATTGCAGGAATCAGAAGCGCGTCGCAAGGCAGCCGAGGAAGCCAAGAAGAACAAGAAGACTGTCAACTATTCGGACGCCGAGAAGGCGACCCGCAAAGAACGCGTCGAGAAGGCCAAAGACGCCCTTACTCGTTCAGTCGGCATCAAGGGCGAGCACGTAGTTACTGCTCGTGCCGCACTCAAGGATTATCTCCGTCGTCTCAACGAGCCAAAGCAACCGGACGATGCTCGATTCGAGTCACTGATTGAGGCCCCGTTCAAGGTTCCGCCAAAGAAAAAGACAAACGACCGCTTCTGACGCGCCCTGACGAGGTGGGGACGGGGGCGTACTCAGTTGTTGCTAGTGGGATGCCGCTTCCAATGACACGGACCGCAACGCAACTCCAACTCAACACCACCATTTCGCCGGCTCGTCTCAAACTCAGGCACGTGATCAAACGTCAGCAACTCACCACGTCCGCAATCGACACATAGCCGGTCACGTTCCTTGACCACCCGCTTCTGCCGCAGTGTCGGATGACGATGCTTACCAGACACGTTGATTGGTTTGCTCTCCGCGTCATGGATCATGGCCCGAATAGCAGCTGTGTCAGCGATTCCTTCGAGAACTGTGGACGGCACTGGTGTGCCGTCATCCATCGTCGTCCCGGCACCCCGCACATGCACCACAACCTCGGTATTGATCGTCCCGGCACCCTCGTTCAGTAGCTCTTCCAACGCGTCCGCGTGCTGTTGAGCCAAAGTCGGCCAGGTTCCGTCAACCTGACGGCGGGGCTTGGACCGCATCACCAAACTCGTGATGATCGAAATAAACAGTCCCGCTAGAAGCGGCGGTAACCGCATACTGATGCTGACCATCCCATCAGGATCGTTACGCCACTTGATCGAACGTCGCATCCGGTGATATTTCTCTAACGCATCGGGGTCAGTTGACTGCTGTAGCCATGATGCGATCGCACGACCCAAATCGGCGGCTGGTACTGATCTGGCCAAAGCAACCAGTTCGGC
>JBBKWJ010000089.1:0-7115 GCA_037968895.1 Acidimicrobiales bacterium | reverse complement strand
TCTCGTTTCCACGATGGACTGGACCCGACCGTACCTCGCCCAGCCGAACACCCGGTTTGTCTAAGGTGACAGCGATGCATACTCCTCTCGCCGATATTGATGCTGCAATTGCCATTCCGAAGTCGCTACTTCACGACCACCTCGACGGCGGCTTACGAGTGGCGACCGTGCTTGAGCTGGCTAACGGCATCGGATGGACGCTGCCCGAGACAGATCCAGACGCGCTGCAGGCATGGTTTACCGCTGGTGCGGCTAGTCGGAATCTGCTTCAGTACCTGGCAACGTTCGAGCACACGCTGGCAGTCATGCAGACCGTGGAGAACATCGAGCGAGTTGCGGCTGAGGCCGCGTTCGACCTCGCCGCTGACGGCGTCGTCTACGCCGAGGTTCGCTTCGCCCCCGAGTTGCATCAGCAAAGCGGATTGTCGCTTGAAGCGGTCGTGAGCGCGGTCACGGCTGGTTTCAGAAGAGGCGAGGCCGATGCTGCGAACGCTGGCCACACGATCTTGGTCAACGCCATCTGCTGTGCGATGCGCACCGAACGGCGCTCGCTCGAAGTTGCCAAACTGGTCGACAAGATGCGCGAGCACGATGACAAGGTGGTCGGGTTCGACCTGGCCGGCGCGGAAACAGGCTGGCCTCCTTCGCTTCATGCCGAGGCCCTGGCGTTCGCTCGTGAGCGGCATATCAACGTCACGATCCACGCCTCCGAGCCGCCAGACCTTGAGCTGATTGACAACGCCTTGGTTCACGGCGCGCACCGGATTGGTCACGGTGTCCGCCTGCGGAGTGACATCACAACCAATCCAGACGGTTCTCTCGAGTTAGGCCCGCTTGCCCGCTACGTCTTCGATCATCAGGTGCAGTTGGAAATGGCGCCGACCTGTCACGTGCACGTTGGGGCTGTGCCTGACCTCCCTTCGCACCCCATTGGGCCGATGCTGCGGCACGGCTTCAACGTCAGCGTCAACACCGACAATCGGCTCATGAGCGGCGTGATGCCTTCGTCTGAAATGCTTGCCGTCGCAACGACTTTTGACCTCAGCTGGATTGAGATCGAACAACTTGTGGTCAACGGTGTGATGAGCGGCTTCGCCCCACTGGAGACCCGACACCACATTGTTAAGACGCAGTTGCGGCCCTATTTTGCTGCGCTCGCGCCCAACTGATGGTCAGCCGCCAACTTGACTGATTCGCGGCGTCGGCTGACACTGGCGCAATGGATCTTGGCCCGCACCTGTCGCAGCTGAAAACTGACGGCTACACGATTGTCGAACGCCTAATCGATGACGAGTTCGTTGACGCGTTGCTGGCGGCTGTTCGCGATGTAGAAGGTCGCCTCAGCAGTGCGCCGAGCAACAACCGCTTCGAAGGTAGCCACACCACCAGGACCTACAACCTGCTGGCGCTCGACGAAATCTGGCAGCAAGTGCCGGTGCAGCCCGAGGTGCTCACGCTGATTGAGTCGATGCTCGGTCCCGAATGCCTCGTGTCCTCCCTGGCCTCGATCTCGCTGGCTCCCGGCGAATCGGCACAAGTCATCCACGCCGATGACCAGATCATGCCGATCGCTAAACCACATGTGGCGACGGTTGCCAACTCGATGTGGGCGCTAACTGACTTCACCGAAGCAAACGGGGCGACAAGAGTGGTCCCTGGGTCTCACCTCTGGGACCACGGACCCGATTACTTCGCGACTGACGCCAAGTACGACTCCATTGCGGCGGAGATGCCGAAGGGCAGCGTCTTGGTATGGCACGGAAGTACCTGGCATGGGGGAGGAGCAAACACCTCCGACGACATCAGGGTCGGAGTGGCGATGAACTACTGCGCCGGGTACATCCGTCAGCAGGAGAACCAGCAACTTGGCATTCCGCCTGAGACCATGTCGACCTTTAGTCCTCAGCTACGACAGCTGTGCGGGCTCGGCATGTTCCGGGGCCTTACTGGCAACATCAACAAAGTTAGCCCCGCCGAACTTCTCTACGGCGACGAGCCCCAAGTCCAGGTGTGGGACGCCGAACCAATCTGAGAAGCTGCCAGCGGCGACGGAGAACTTCGGGTAAATTGCGCCCAGGTAGCCGAAAGGAGTCACATGACTTCCGAAGCGTTCGAAAAGCAGCGGCACGACATGGTGCGCGACTCGATCGCGGCCAGAGGGATCACCGATGCTCGTGTCCTTGCTGCCATGCGCTCGGTTCGGCGGGAAGAGTTCGTGGCGCCGGAAAGTCAGGACTTGGCATACCGCGACCGCCCTCTGCCGATAGACGTTGGCCAAACCATCAGCCAGCCGTACATCGTCGCGTTGATGGCCGAAGCCGCAGCGATTGAGCCGACAGATCGCGTGCTTGAAGTCGGCGCTGGCTCGGGATACGGAGCTGCAGTCATCGGTTGCCTTGCAGCGGAGGTGTGGACGATTGAGCGGCATTCCGAACTCGTTGCGTTAGCCCGTCGGCACCTCACGTCCGAGGGCATCACAAACGTCAATGTGGTTGAAGGAGATGGCACCTTGGGTTGGCCCGACTCCGGACCATACGACGCGATTATTGTCACGGCGGGAGGGCCGAGGGTCCCCGAGGCGCTGCGTGCCCAACTAGCCGACGGGGGCCGGCTGGTGATGCCGGTCGGTGTTGCGCGAAACGGACAAGAACTTATTCGAGTGACCAGGCACGGCGAGGAATTCGAGGAAGACGAGCTCGAATCGGTGCGATTCGTGCCGCTGATAGGGGAACAGGGCTGGATTCGGACATGACGACACGGCTGACACGATCGGTGATGGACTTTGGTTTGGCTACGTCGATGCCGCCAGCGAAGCCGGCCTCTCAATCGATCAAGGTGTCGTCACCGTGATCGAGGAGCAGTACGTGCCGTAGGTCGGTGTCCTTCGCCTCTGGACCTCCTTCGTCTTGGCTGCAATGCTCACACAATGGCAACGAAGCCCTTCGGAAACTCTCCCGCAGTGGCTGAGACCCACGTGTCGACGGTGTTCTTCACTGGTGACCGCGCCTACAAACTGCTCAAGCCGATCACGACCTCGTTTCTCGATTTTGGAACTACGGAGCTGCGACTTCAGGCGGTGGACGACGAGCTCAGGTTGAATCGCCGGATGGCCCCTGATGTCTACCTTGGGACAGCTGACGTTATTGAGAGTGGGGATGTTGTCGATCGCATGCTTGTGATGCGGCGCCTTCCCGATGACCGGCGCCTCGCCACGCTTCTCCAAGCCGGTCCAGATGCCGCCGGTAATGTCGAGGACTGCCTACGGGCCGTGGCCAAGAGAATCGGTGCCTTTCACGAGGCGCAGCCGCCATTACTCGATGCCGTCGATATCGCCGGACGCGACGCGGTTCGTGGAAATTGGACAGACAGCATCGCCGATATGCGTCCGTTGGTTGGAACGGTCTTCGACCGCGACGTTTTCGAGCGGGTTAGTTACTTGGCGCTTCGCTACCTTGACTTCAGCGAGGAACTGTTTGCGAGCCGGCTCGCAAATGGATTCGTTCGAGATGGCCACGGCGACCTGACGGCGGAAGACACGTTCTGCCTCGAACAAGGCCCCGAAATTATCGACTGCCTGGCCTTTGCGACTCGGCTAAGGATCTCCGACGTGCTGACGGACATCGGCTTCATGGTGATGGACGTCGACCGACTATCGGGCCCCGCCATGGCGCAGTTGCTGTGGAAGTACTACTGCGAGTTCACCAATGAGCATCACCCCGATTCTCTCGCCGAGCACTATGTGGCGTACCGGGCCCACGTGCGGTCAAAGGTTGAGGCCATCCGCTTCCAGCAGGGTGACGCAGAGGCGGCAGTTCGGGCCAGAAGTTACCTCGAGCTTTCGTTGCGTCATCTTGAGCGGGCGAAGCGCCGGCTGGTGGTCATCGGCGGATCGCCCGGCACGGGCAAGACAAGTCTCGCTCGCTCGCTCTCGAATGACTTGGGATGGGTGACGATCGGAAGCGACGGTTTGCGTAAAGAGCTAACCGGTCGAGGAAGCGCTGACCATTCCTTTGTCGAGCCAGGGGAGGGCATCTATTCGGAAGAAATCACCGACTCCGTCTACACGGAGCTACTCCGTCGGGCCGCCGACTTGCTGGCGCGGGGCGAGTCGGTGATCGTCGATGCTTCCTTCAACGCAACGCATCATCGCGAGGCCGCTCGCGCTTGTGCGACGAACGGTGGCGCCGACCTCTTTGAACTGCAATGTGTGCTCGACCCAGATGTGGCCGAGCAGCGGATCATGGAGCGACTCAGAAAAGGCACTGATCCGAGTGATGCACACCCAAAGATCCTCGGCGCCCTGCAAGCTCAGCATGAACCGTGGCCACAGGCGACACCTATTCCAACCGGGGGTACTAGGAAAGATGCTGCGGCCGCGGCCGCAGCAGTGATGACTGGTCGGTTGCGCTGACGGTTAGCGGAACGAGAACACTGGCCCACTGTCGGCCCTGGCGTCGTCTTCAAGCAGGCCTCGCTTGCGGAGCTCAGGCAGCACGCCCTCGCCGACCCAGTGCGCCTCTTCGAGGTGTGGGTAGCCGGAGAGGATGAACTCGTCGAAGCCGTGCTGCTGGTATTCCTCGATCCGGTCGCAAATCTCGTGGTAAGAACCGACAAGCGCCGTCCCTGCGCCGCCGCGAACAAGCCCGATCCCCGCCCAGACGTTGGGGTGAATCACGAGTCGTCCTGGATCGGAACCGTGGAGCGAAGCCATTCGACGCTGACCTTCTGACATCGTCGTTTCGAAGTCTTTGCGTGCCTCGGCAATGGCCTCGTCGGAGATGCCGGCTAGCAGCGCATCGGCTGCGGCCCAGGCGGCCTCGCTCGTCGGTCGGGCGATGACGTGGAACCGAATGCCGTAGCGGAGCTCGCGTCCCAGCTTTGCTGCTCGGGCTTCGACGTCGCGAAGCTGTTGCTCGGCGTCTGCTGGCGGCTCGCCCCAGCAGAGGTAGACGTCGGCGTGCTCTGCCGCGATGCGCTTTGCGTCGTCAGAGGCGCCGCCGAAATAGATCTCGGGAACCGGATCGGGGACGACGCGCGTCGTTGCTCCTTCGATCTTGTAGAAGTCGCCGTCGAAGTTTCCGGGCTCACCGCTCCAGGCCATACGCATGACGGCAAGGAACTCGCCAACTCGTGCGTATCGAGTTGGCTTGTCTTCCCAATCGCCAAACCTGTGGAGCTCGCGGGGCTCGGCACCGGTGACGATGTTGACGAGCATCCGCCCGCCGGACATGCGTTGGTATGTGCTCGCCATTTGCGCCGCAAGTGTTGGCGAGAGCTGGCCTGGACGGAAGGCCACAAGAAACTTGACGCGCTTCGTGAGCGGAATGAGCGATGCCGTTGAGATCCATGCGTCTTCGCAGCCGGTGCCACAAGGGGTCAGCATCGCGTCGAATCCGTAGCTGTCAGCTGCTGTCGCAACCTGTGCGAGATAGTCGTGGCTGGGAGGGCGTTGGCCTGGCCGACCGGCATCTGGCAACACATCACGACTGTCGCCGCCGGTTGGTAGAAACCAATGCACGCGAAGCTTTCCCATTACATACCTTCTATTGGTTCAAGACGAGCAAAGCCCGCACATAACAGCCGGATCATCCGGTCGAAACTCGCATCGAGGTCCTGAGAGTGGGGGTGGCCCTCGCCCATCTCAAGATGTACAAACCCGTGAAGACTGCTTCGAAGCGCTCGGGCGGCGTCAACGGTTGCGGTCTCGTCGAGATCGAAGCCTCGCAACCCCATGGCGAGTACGGCCACAACGCGCTCGACCGCGGCCTCAAGTTCGTCGTCGCCGGAGCAGGGGTAGATATCGGTTGCCGCATAGAGACCGCGATGCTCATGGCTGAAATGGCGCCAGGCGGCAGCCATCGCTGTGACCGCAGATGCACCTGAGCGGCCAATCGCCGACTCGGATAGTGCGATCGCAAGTTCGGCCCGCCCCCGCAGTCCAAGTTCGCGCCAGAGGTCGTCGACCCCATTGACATGGCGGTAGAGCGCGGGCTGAGACACCCCGAGCTCGTTGGCGATGCGGGTGAGCGTGATGGTCTGATGATCGTTCTCGGCCAGAAGTTCGACCGCCGCGTCGACGACGAGCGCGGTGCTGAGATCACTTGTGCGTTCGGTCATTGTGAGAGTATCTCACGTTCTAGTTATGTTGTCTAACAATTTGTTATGTCGGTATCACTAAGCCTCACTGATCGAGACTGATGTTGAGCTACTGTGCTCGCCATGCTCCGGATCGGCTTGCTGCAGTGTGACAATCTTGACGAGCCTCACGTGTTGGTCGATGGGGATTACGACGTGCTGTATACAAGGCTTCTTGCCCGCGCTGACGTCGAGGTTGTTACGTTCAACGCGCACCGGGGCGAGCTTCCTGCTTCAGTTCACGAATGCGATGCATGGCTGATTCCAGGTGCCAGACACAGCGTCTACGACGACATCGATTGGCTAGCCGATCTCAAGGCATTCGTAGCGACTCTGCTCGAGCGTAAGTTGCCGCTTGTCGGGATCTGCTTTGGTCACCAGCTCATCGGCTCGATGCTCGGAGCTCCTGTGGCAAAGGCCGAGGTCGGATGGCAAATCGGAGCACGCGAGTACCGGCTCGCCACTATTACCGAAGGTGAAGGCGAGTCGGCTGGGTCATTCACCGTTGTGGCAAGCCACCAGGACCAAGTCCTTGACCTGCCGGAGGGAGCTGACCTCTTCGCAAGCGCCGATGGCTGCCCGATTGCTGGCTTCACCAAGGGTAATTACGTATTTTGCGTTCAGGGCCATCCTGAGTTCAGCGCCGAGCTGGCCCGATCGTTATATTCGAGCCGGGTTGAGCGAATTGGCGCTGCTCCAGTTTCGGCCGCATTGGCTACACTTGACAGGCCGCTTGACAGAAGTCGAGTTGGTGACTGGATCGTTGACTTTGTTCGGTCGAGTCGGGTCTGACACGATGCTGGTAGTAGAACCAAAGGAGTTCTGACGATGACAGAGCCACAAGCAGCCGACGAGACGCTCGCCAATCACCTCACCCACCTCGCGGCGAGTGCCGACGACTTGGCAGCGTTCCTGGGGCGGTCGCACGAACCGGGAGAGATTCATCCGGAGGCGCTCGCGAAGTCTGCGCGACTCGCAAC
>JBBKWJ010000088.1:0-56961 GCA_037968895.1 Acidimicrobiales bacterium | reverse complement strand
CCGACCGTATTCACCTTTGCCGCCGGTGACGCCCGCTTCTACTAACCGCCTCATTTTGGTGTGCGCAGGTAAGGAGTGGGAACCTCTTTGGAGATTTCAAGGAGTTTGGCTATGACTGAAACCGCAACCCTTTCCGCCACGTCGAGTGTTGTCACTCACGTTGACGTGCTCATTGTTGGTGCCGGCATCTCGGGTATCGGCGGCGCGTACCACATGCGTGAACAGTGCCCAGACAAGTCGTTTGTGGTTCTGGAGTCCAAGAGCGACTTTGGTGGAACCTGGCGCACCCACACCTACCCCGGCATTCGCTCAGACAGCGATCTCTACACGTTCGGCTATCGCTTCAAGCCTTGGGTCAATGCGCCGATCGCAAGTGCGCACGAGATTCTCACCTACATGGGCGACGTCATCGATGAGGCCGAGCTCGACCAGTTCATCCATTACAACCATGAGATCAAAGCCGCGACGTGGTCAAGCGAAGCCAAGCTGTGGACTATCGACGCAGTCGACACCGAGAGCGATTCGCCCCGCCGGTTCACTACCAACTTCCTCTGGATGTGCCAGGGGTACTACCGCCACTCCGAGGGTTACACCCCTACATGGGACGGCATGGAAGACTTCGGAGGCCAGATTGTCCATCCACAGAAGTGGCCAGACGATCTTGACTACGTTGACAAGACCGTCGTAGTCATCGGCTCGGGGGCGACGGCGGCCACGCTGATTCCTTCGCTCGCTGACGATGTGAAACACATCACGATGTTGCAGCGCTCACCCACCTACTTCCGGACGGGGCGCAACGCGAACGAGATGGCCGACATACTGCGAGAGCTCGAAATTAAGGAAGAGTGGATCCACGAGATCGTGCGACGCCAGACGCTGCTCGACCAGGCCAAGTTCACCAAGATGGCCTTTGAGGAACCCGACATGGTTCGAGACGAAATGCTTGGTGCAATCCAGGAACATCTTGGACCCGACTACCCAATCGACCCTCACTTCACGCCGAAGTATCTTCCGTGGCGGCAGCGCATTGCGTTCGTGCCAGATGGCGATCTGTTTGAAGGGATCAAGAGCGGTAAGGCGTCGGTCGTCACCGACGACATCGATCGGTTCACCGAAACCGGCATCCTCCTCAAGTCGGGCGAAACGCTCGAAGCCGACATCATCGTGACCGCAACCGGATTCAACCTAAACGTCCTCGGCGACATCGACTTCAACATCGACGGCGTGCCACTGAACTTCTCCGAAACGGTCACCTACAGAGGGGCTATGTTCACCGGGATTCCCAACATGGCGTGGGTCTTCGGCTACTTCCGGGCCAGCTGGACGCTCCGAGCCGACATCATCAGCGACTTCGTGTGTCGATTGCTCAAGCACATGGACGCCAATGGGGCGGAGAGCGTGACGCCGACGCTGACCGATGCCGACCGCGACATGACACTCGGACCCTGGGTTGATCCAAAGAACTTCAATCCCGGTTATCTCATGCGCGGCATGCACCTCATGCCGAAACAAGGCGATCGTGAGCCCTGGCTACACCGACAGGACTACTGGACCGACAAAGACGAGCTGCCAAATGCAGATCTCGCAGATGGCTCGCTCGTCTTTGAATAGCTTTCGTTAGCTTTCGGTGATGGTGACCGACTCAATGATCACGTCGCTGAGGGGTGCGTCCGACTCGTTAACTTCGGTTGCCTCGATCGCGTCGACGGCATCCATACCGTCAGTGACCTTGCCGAAGAGCGTGTACGCCGGCTGAAGGTTGACGCCAGAATCGCCGGTGACAATGAAGAACTGGCTGCCCTGAGTGTTTGAACCGCTGTTCGCCATCGCGATCGAGCCGATTTCATAGTCGCCCTCGGCCGGCAGTTCGTCATTGAACTGGTAACCGGGGTTACCGGTGCCACGAGGTTCGCCGACCGCGTCGCCGCCCTGGATCATGAAATCACTGATGACCCGATGGAACGTCGAGCCGTCGTAGAAATGGTAACGAGACAGGAACACGAAGTTGTTCACCGTGTTCGGCGCCTTCGTTGCATCGAGTTCGATCGTGATCGTCCCCTGGTTCGTCACCATCTCGGCGGTATAGGTCTTCGCGACGTCGATACACATCGGGGGAGCCGCGTCGAACGCCAGGATTTGCTCTGACGAACCGTCGGCGGCAGGGCACTCGATGTCGCTCACCGGTACAGGCGGAGCGGTTGTGGTTGTCGCCACGACGCTGACATCAGTCTGGTCGCCGAAGGCTGCGGTTGTGGTGTCTGGGTCGTCACCTCCACGAGAGAGAAGGAAGACGGCGATGGCGGCGACGGCTCCGAAAGCGAGGCCGACGAGGATCCGCTGACGCAGATTGTCTCGGGTCTCCACTTTTCGTTGCGCTTCGAGCTTCTTATTGCGGTTTTCTTTTTGGCGTTGACGCTTGTCGTTTGGCACGGTTTGGAACGATAACCGAGAGTGGGCCGGTCGCATTGCCCGCTAGCGTTATCTCCTGTGTCTCTTGTAGTTCAAAAGTTTGGCGGGACGTCGGTAGCCGACCCCGATCGCATGCGAATTGTCGCTGACCACGTCGCCCGGTGCCGCCGCCGTGGCGATCAAGTCGTGCTCGTTGTTTCGGCGATGGGCAAGGAGACCGACGATCTTCTCTACATCGCAGGTCAGGTCGCCAAGAACCCCCCAGGTCGCGAGATGGACATGCTGATCACGGCGGGCGAGCGCAAGGCATGTGCCTTGATCTGCATGGCGATGGCTGAGGCCGGTGTGCCAGCCCAATCATTCACAGGAAGCCAGGCTGGTTTCCTGACCGACACCAATCATCAGAACGCCAAAATTCTTGAGATCAACCCGTTCCGGATTCGTGAGGCCATCGATGCTGGCATCGTGCCTGTCGTCGCTGGCTCGCAGGGCGTCTCGACCGACAACGACGTCACGTTCCTGGGCCGAGGCGGCTCAGATACCACTGCGGTTGCGCTCGCCCACGTGCTTGAAGCCGATCTTTGCGAACTCTACACCGACGTCTCTGGCGTCTATAGCGCCGACCCTCGAGTGGTCATGAAGGCGCAGAAGATGCAAACCATCACCTTCGACGAACTACTAGAGATGACCGCAACTGGTTGCCCCAAGCCGGCAATGCGATCGGTCGAAGTGGCCCACAACTACCACGTCCCGCTCCACATTCGCTCTGCGTTTACCTGGGAGCAGGGCACGCTTGTTATCGAGGAAGACCTAAGTATGGAACAGCCAATCATTCGCGCCGTCACCCACGATCTTTCTGAGTCGAAGGTGACAGTTCTTGACGTCCCCGACCAGCCCGGCATTTCAGCCACGCTGTTCCGTGGTCTTGCCGACGCCAACGTCAATGTCGACATGATCGTGCAGAACGTGTCTGAACAGGGCAAGACCGACATCTCCTTTACGGTCCCCACCGAAGATCTCGACCGCACTACGAAGACCATCGAAGCGGGCATGCTCGATCTCCTCGGTGCCACTGGTGTTACCACCGACGATTCGATTGGCCGTGTCTCCGTCATCGGCGCCGGCATGAAGTCAAACCCCGGTGTTGCCGCAACCATGTTCGAGACATTGGCCAACAACGGCATCAATATCAGCATGATCTCCACCTCGGCTATCCGTGTGAGCTGTGTGGTCGCCGCCGACCAGGCGGAGGCCGCAGTCCAGTACTTGCACACCGCGTTCGACCTCGACGGCGCCTAGTTCGCCCCTCTTCGACAGTTGTGCAATGTGGCATAGCGGTCGTCTATTGGCCGAAATTCCTTTGCCATTTTCGTCAATGGCTCTAACGTTGTCGCCATGCGCGTAGGAATCGTTGGTGCCACAGGTCAGGTTGGAGCGGTCGTCCGCTCGCTTCTCGAGGAACGGAACTTTCCAGTTACCGAGTTGCGTCTCTTTGCATCGGCTCGATCCGCGGGCCGAACGTTGCCTTGGGGTGACACTGAAATTGTCGTTGAAGATGCAGCAACTGCTGATTTCACCGGCCTCGACATCGCAATCTTCTCTGCTGGCGGAGGCACTGCGAAAGAGCTTGCACCAAAGGTTGCGGCGTGTGGGGTCGTTGTCATCGACAACTCATCTGCATGGCGCATGGACCCAGACGTGCCGCTGGTTGTCGCAGGCGTCAACGATGCCGCGGCGGCAAACCGGCCGAAGGGCATTATTGCGAATCCGAACTGCACGACCATGGTGGCAATGCCTGCCCTCCTGCCGCTCCACCGTGAGGCTGGCCTGAAGGCGCTCATTGTCAGCACCTACCAGGCGGTCTCTGGTGGCGGCCTTGCTGGCGTCGAAGAACTGGCCCAGCAGATCGAGAAGGCTGGCGATCCCCGCGAGCTCACGTTCGACGGATCCGCCATCGACATGGGCGCCCCATCGCTGTTCGTGGAACCGATTGCCTACAACGCACTCCCGTGGGCCGGTGGCGGCGTCGACGATGGCACCGACGAAACCAGCGAGGAGCAGAAGCTTCGCTTTGAGACCCGCAAGATCCTTGACATTCCTGGGCTTCCCGTGTCTGGCACGTGCGTGCGAGTTCCGGTCTTCACCGGTCACTCACTCGCCATCAACGCGCACTTTGAGCGTGAGCTCTCGCCAGCCCGAGCTCTCGAACTCTTGGCCGATGCGCCAGGAATCCTGCTCGACAACATCCCAACGCCACTGAAATCAGCAGGCATCGACCCAACTATTGTTGGCCGGGTCCGTCGAGACGAAACCGTCGAGCACGGCCTTGCGATGTTCGTGGCAGGCGACAATCTCCGGAAGGGCGCAGCGCTCAACGCCGTCGAGATCGCCGAGATCATCGCTGCTGAGTAACTCGTCTGGGTCCCGTTCCAGCGACGGGTTAGGGCGGATTATCCACATAACGCCGCGCGGCCTCGGTCAGACTTAGGCCGAGCTGGTTTGCCAGCGACGACACCCATGCGAGCACGTCGCCTAGCTCATGAAGCTGTTGTTCAGGCGAGCCCTTCCGCGTCGCCTGGGCGAGTTCACCGACCTCTTCGCAAAGCCAGGCAACCGTCGAGGGAATGCCGCGCTCGCGGTCGCCCTCGCCGTACAGCTCTTCCATCAGTTCCTGGAATGCAGCAATCTCCATGGCACGGAGCGTAGCGAGGCAAAAAGCCAACGTCTGGTGTCAGACGATTCCTGACACCAGACGTTTCTGTGGTCGGGTTGGGGAGATTTGAACTCCCGACCTCCTCGTCCCGAACGAGGCGCGCTGCCAAGCTGCGCCACAACCCGTACGTCGATGATCGTACCGTAGTCGCCTGAAACCGACACTTGAATTGACGTAATCGGGCGGGGTGCTCCCGCGGGTTACGAGGTAGCGGTTGGTGCGACGGTTGGCAGCGTGAGCGTGGTGACGAATCGCTTCAAGCTCATCACGTCGAGAGGCTTGGTGATCCAGGCATCGGCCTTGGCCTGCTTGGCGATGAAGACGTCGTCGGCGCGGTCAAGAAGTAGCCCGACTGGCCGAGGAGTGAGGCGGCCGTAGCCCTCTTCTTGTCGAATCGCGATACACGTTGCGACTCCGCCCATGTTGCCGATCTGAAGATCGAGAATCACAAATGCGGGGTCGTTGGCTTCGATGACCTCAAGCACATCTTCGCCTCGCCTGACGCGCCAGACAACTGTTTCGTCGTCTGCGATGGCGGCGTCAACATTTCGAAAAATGCTGTCTGAATCAGTGGCGAGAAGTACTCCGATCACGGGCGAAGAGTACCCGAAGATCGCCGTAGATGAGAACGTCAGGCAAGAAGAAGTGTCCTCGGCTGCTTCCTCGACGGTTTTTCAGCCCAATTTCTCCAAGCGGCTAGTCAGGAATCGGACGTGACAGGGGCGACCTGAACCGCAAACGAGCACCAATCCCCGCTAACATCGGCCGATCGGCGCCACAGCGCCTCTAGCGGCAGCGGTGTTGCCGCGAGTCGCTTGGGAGAGAGAGGGTTCAATCCCGTGCTTGAGATTCGTATCGAAGAAACTGAAAACTACACACTTTGTCGGCCATCCGGTGAACTCGACGCCTATAGCGTCGCCGCATTTAAGGATGCATTGACCAAGCTCGCTAGCCACCCGCGGTTGCTGATCGACCTGTCAGACGTCCCTTTCATGGACTCAGCTGGTCTTGGCGCTCTTATCGGCGGCATCAGACGAGCTCGCGAAGCAGAGGGTGCCGTAGCAGTTGCCTGCAACCGGCCGGCGCTCACTCGGCTACTCCACACCACCGGTTTCGACCGGATCGTGCCAGTAACGGAAACACTCGAAGAGGCCGAAGAAGCCCTCGGCGAAGAGTAGTCATATGCGCAAGCCCCGCTTGTTTCAGAGCCTGATCGGGCTCGCCCTTCTCGTGTTTGGTGTCGTGGGCGGCATTGCCCCCGCAGCAGCCGCACGTCAGGCCGAGGCAACGAACGAGATCCGGATTATCGAGGTGTCCGGCTTATTCGACGTCGTGCTGAAGGACTACCTGCTGCGCGAGCTTACTCGAGCCGAGAACGATGAGATTTTGGCGGTTGTGCTGCAGCTCGATTCTGCCGGTTCAGTCCTCGACGACGACGACTTTGAAGAGCTGGCCTATCGTTTGGCCGAGTCAGATCTCACCGTCGCAGTGTGGGTTGGCCCGTCGGGCTCGTCGGCTCTCGGTGGAGCAGCCGAGCTCGCGTCGGTCGCCGATGTGCTCGGTGTTGCCTTTGGTTCTCGTATCGGTGAAATCGGCGAGAATCGGTTGCCGGCCGACCTCGGTCCTGCGTTCGGCGACGCCAATGCAAAGTTGCTTACCAACTACATCGGCACCGAAACTGCGATTGAGCTCGGCATTTCAGTCGGCGACCGCGAACGGGTCTCGATTATCCCTACCTTCCTCACTGCAATTGACGGTTTCGAACCGCTGCTCTCTGAAGAGGCGGCGCAAGACTCACTGACACCATTCACCGAAAACCAGTTCATCACGCTGCCTCTGACTGCACAGCTGTTCCACACGGTTGGAAGTCCCGAAGTCGCCTACCTCATGTTCATCGGTGGCCTCGCACTGCTCATCTTCGAGCTGTACACCGCAGGTGTCGGCATCGCTGGCGTCATCGGTGCGTTCCTGCTCGTGATGGGCAGCTACGGGTTGGTCGCACTCCCCACCCGGCCCTGGGCCGTTGTGGTGTTGATACTTGCTGCCTTTGCGCTTGCGGTTGACGTGCAGACGAACCTGCCTCGCCTCTACACGGCGCTTGGCGTTGTCCTCTTTGTGATCGGGTCGTTGTTCCTATACGACGGCATCTCGCTGCCCTGGCTGACGCTCCTTGTCGGCATCGTTGGTGTTGTGCTCTACGGCTACACGGGTATGCCATCGATGGTGCGAACCCGATTCAGCACACCGACCATTGGCCGAAAGTGGATGATGGGCGAGCTCGGAGTCGCCGAGACGAGTGTCGATCCAGAAGGCACTGTGCTCATCCGCGATGTGCCGTGGCGAGCAATCACCAATCGAGCCACGCCACTTGCGCAAGGCGACACCGTTCGTGTCGTCGGAATCACCCGGATGGTCCTCGAAGTCGAGCCTGAAGCCGGCGGAGCACGCGACTATCGCGAGCGCGGGTAGGTCGACTCTAAAGAATTGGGTCTTGTGCCCCATTGCTATGCGCGCCTAGCCTTCGGTTATTGCGTATAGGGGGACCCTAAGTGAGCATTTTGCAACTGGAAGACCTGTGGCAGCACAGGGCGGCGTGTCGTGGACCACATCAATCGATCTTTTTCCCACCTTCTCGCCTGGAGCGACGGTCAGAGAAGCGGATGCGTGAACAGAGGGCCAAGGAGATCTGCGGCTCGTGCAGCGTGAGCGAGCAGTGTTTGGCGTACGCGCTCACGATTCGTGAGCAGCATGGCATCTGGGGCGGACTTACTGAAAACGAACGCCGTGAACAGGGTTTACTGGCTGCACGCGTGCGTTAGGCGCCAGCCAACTTCTACTCGGGCTCAGGGAGCCGAGGACCGCCGATTCTGAAATCATCGCGACGTCGGGTCATTCCGGTCGAGTCGAGTTCGTTCAAGATGGGCAGCACAAACTTTCGTGAGGTCCCGAGCAGATCACGAACTTCGGCAACGGTGAGACCTTCTGGCTGCTTGGCGAGTTGGTTCGATACGAGCTGTGCCGCCAGCTGCATTGCGGTCGCTGCGAAAAATACCTTGTCGCGTTCGACAACAGTTCCGCGGCGCACCATCTGTCGTATCTCAGCCCTGTCGACGCCATCTGGCCCAGGGGGAGAGAATGGTGCCGCGGCAAGAGCAGCCAACCAAGGGTGATCGGCGAGCGGGTCCGGAGCCTCACCAAGCGTTGCCATTCCGGCCTCGACCACAATGTCATCGAAACGAGGAAGCGTTGCCCGCTCCTGCTCGCTTAGGAGCGCAATGTCGAGACCGAGGCTTCCCGCTTCTTCGATTGTGGTCCGCACCCGATCGCTTGTTTCGGACAGGGCAGCCTCAGAGACGACCCATGACCCAAGCGTTGGCTCGACAACGGTGCCGGTGATGCGTGACAGGCGGTCAGCTTCTATCCAACCTCGCTGATCGATGATCTGGGTGAGGTCGGTTGTTGGATTGGCCCGAGTTGCCGTGGTCTGGGGGTCGATGTCGATGAAGTGGCCGCCGCCGATTGTTTCGCCTCGGCCTGATTCACGCAGGATGAAGCGGTCGCCCGGAAGCGCAGGAATGGGGCGCTGGAGGTAAAGCCGAATGAAACCGGCATTTCCCGCGGTGAGTTCGACCTCGCCGAGGATTCTGATCTTGACGGGAAACTCGCCTGAGCCGATGTAGGCCGTATACGCGCCGCGCCTCGATACCTCGTGGGCGAGCGAGGGCAGGGCCCGAAGCTCGGCATCGATTATTGAAGTGTGGTGCCACTGCCCTGAGGCAATAAGCACGTCGCCCCGGCCAACGTCATGGTGAGCGACCCCAGTGAGGTTGACGGCGAGCCGGGTGCCAGGATCGGTGCGGTCTACCTTCTCGTGGTGCCGCTGGAGCGATCGCACACGAGCCGTTCGACCAGTTGATGAGACTTCGAGTTCATCGCCGACCGCGATCTCGCCGTCGACGAGCGTGCCGGTTACGACGGTTCCTGCACCAGCGGGAGCGAATGAACGATCGACCCATAGTCGTGGTCGACCTCGGTTGGCGGCCGGGCCAAGTGTGTCGGAAAGGTTGTCAAGCGCCTGTTGAAGCGCGGGCATGCCGAGGCCAGTGATGGCCGATACTGCAATGATCGGTGCGCCCTCAAGGAATGTGCCTTCGACGTGTTCTTCAATCTCGAGCTCAGCAAGTTCGAGCAACTCGTCGTCAACAAGATCGGCCATTGTCAACGCGACAATGCCATTGGGAATCCCGAGCAGGTCGAGGATTCGCAGGTGTTCTTCCGATTGAGGCTTCCAGCCTTCAACCGCAGAGACAACGAACACGCAGCCTTGGACGGCACCGACGCCAGCGAGCATGTTGCGTAAGAAACGCACGTGGCCAGGTACGTCGACAAACGAGATCTCGGTACCGGAAGGGAGCCGACACAACGCGAAGCCGAGATCGATCGTAAGACCTCGCTCCTTTTCTTCGGCCCAGCGATCAGGATCGGTACCGGTGAGTGCTTCGACGAGGGTCGATTTACCGTGATCGACGTGCCCGGCGGTGGCGATGACGGTCATGCGTCAAGAATCAAACGGAGCGCCGCGGCCACGATGGTGTCCTGCTCGGGTGCAACTGTCCGCAGGTCGACGATCGTTGCGTTGTCTTCAACTCGGGCGATGATGGGCGGGTCGTTAGCTCGTAGGGCGTCAAGGTGATCGCCAGCGAGCCGAAGCCCGATTGAGGGAATCGTGACCTGCGGGAGCGTGCCGCCGCCGGGAACAGATTGGGTGTCGACAACGTCAAGCCCGTCGGGGTATGCGGCTGCTCGCTCTCGCAGTGAGGCTTCGCTGAGTGTCGCCATTCGCCAGAACGCGATGTCATTTCCCTTGCGCTCGAGATAGCTGATGGTGGTGTTTTGAATTGCCTGCAGCACCAGTGAGCCTGGGCGCACCGCTCGAGCGAGTGGGTGTTGGCGGCACCGGGCGACGAGCGCTTCGTCGCCCGCAATAATGCCGGCCTGAGCGCTTCCGAAGAGTTTGTCGCCACTGAAGATGACCAGATTGGCGCCCTGTTCGAGAGTCTGCTTCGCGGCCGGCTCATTGGCGAGCCAGGCTGGTGGCGCACCTTCGAGCCAAGGTGTTGCTGAGTCGAGCAGGCCGGACCCGATATCGGCAACAACGGGCACATCCAGCGTTGCCAACTCTGATATCGATGTCGACTCGGTGAACCCGACGATTTTGTAATTGGACTGATGGATTGTCATGACGAGGCCCACATCGCCCGAATCGACGACCCGCTTGAAGTCGTTGAATCGAGTGCGATTGGTCGTGCCGACCTCGACGAGCCTTGCTCCCGATTGGGCCATGACGTCGGGAACACGGAAACCGCCGCCGATCTCGACCATCTCGCCTCGACTTACCGCAACGCCGTTGCCAGCAACCGTGTTACCGGCACAGAGGGCAGCCAGCACCAACAGCACAGCGCTCGCCCCGTTGTTGACAACCATCGCCGACTCGGCTCCGATCGCAGCTGCGATGCTCGAGCCAACAGCTTCCTGACGACTCCCGCGTTTGCCTGACTCCAGGGAGAGCTCCAGGTTGGAATAGGACTCATCGAAGCGTGTCTCGAGGGGCGCACGGCCAAGATTGGTGTGGAGGAGCACGCCAGTGGCGTTGATCACCGGCACCAGCATCGACCGCTTCCGCTGCGCTACCCGATCGGCGAAGTGGTCGACGTCGTCGGCCTCAATCGCCCGTCGAGCCTCTTCGACAAGCAATGGGTGCGGCAGGCCGCTCGCTCGCTGGCTGCGGGCAAGGCGATCGACAGAGGGAGGATGGCTCACGGTCTGAGGATAGGCCGCGAGTCTGTGCAGAGCTTGCTGGCGCTAGACTTGCTGGCAATGTTGTCTATGCGGGCGCTCCTCGTGCTGCTCGTTCCGGTCATCGAACTCTTCGCCGTCATCCGGGCAGCTGAGGTCGTTGGTGGGGCGGTAGCCATTCTTGCTCTCTTTGGGCTGTCCGCCCTCGGTGTGCTCGCGCTAAAGACCCAGGGCGGAATGGCGATGCGTTCGCTTTCGGAGTCCTTGTCGGCCGGTGCTGCGCCAGCATCGGTTGAAGTCGCCGACCGAGTAGTGCGGTTTCTGGCCGCAGCTCTTATTGCGGTGCCTGGCTTCGTGACTGGGGCCGTCGGAGTCCTCTTGTTTGTGCCCCCTGTTCGAGCGCTCGTTCGGCCAATGGTGCAGTCCCGAGCCGAAACCTTTGTTCGCCCTACCTTGCGGTTTCGTGGAGGCGTCGTTGACGTCTCCGAATCAGCTGCGAAACCACCTACCCAGACCCAGCCTCGGCTGCGTTAATCCGCGTGTGCGGAGGAGTTCATACTGATGACTATTGAAGAAGAACCAACACCACTACCCCCCATAACTGCGGGAGTGGCACGGGCGCTCAGCCCGCTCGTACGCCGAATCGCGTGCGCAGATGGCGACGGCGAACCAGGGCTAAACACCTATCTCGTCGGCATTGATGAGATCGTCATTATCGACCCAGGACCCGGGGCTGCAGAACACCTCGACGTCCTTTGCGGCTGCGGTGGCGACCGAATCCGATGGATCATCATGACCAACACAAGCGATGACTACGCAGGTGGCGCGCTGAAGCTGAAAGAGCTGACCGGTGCAGAGCTCGTCGCCCCTCCCGGCTTCGAGGGCGCCGATACTGTGCTCGACGAGGACTACCAGGTCGATGCCACCGAGTTCCGAATCACAACGATCAGCGTCGGTGACAATGGTGAACACGTGTTCATCCTTGAGCAAGAGCGCTCAATGCTGGCGGGCGACCATCTCGACGACGGCGTCCCTGACGGATTGTCGGCTCGGGTCAAGAAGTTCCGCCTGAAAGCGATTGCCCCTGGCCACGGTCAGTACATCGAGAACGCAAAAGAGATCTTCGCCCTGAAGTAGGCACCGCACTAAAGATTCTGCAACTCCAGCTCAGCTCGTTCAAACGCGAAAGAAGCGCGGGACCGGATCGCCCACCGGTCCCACGCTTCTTTCATTGCTGCTACGTAGTGATCAGGGGAGGGAACCCGATCACGACGCTGCGAATGTTGGGGTTAGGCCGGATCGCCCACCCAGCCCAACCCCTACTTCTAGACAGATGAGGGCCCTGTCTAGAAGTTCAGGAGCCAGGAACTCGGAATGGAGGGAGCCACGCCGAGTTCCTGAACTCGTTCCTTACGCCTCGGGTGAGGGAGGCGTGTCGTCTATGGCGCCGAGCTTCTTGTAGACAGCTGGCCAGAAGTGATCTCGAGCGGCCCAGATGCCGCCGACACCGAATTTGATGATCATGATTGCGCCAAGCGAGCCGACCAGCGTGGTGAAGAGCGTGTTGACGATGTCGCTTGCGATCTCGATCTGGTCGAGGGCCGCGAAGCCGCCAATGACCCAGATTGCTGCGGTGGCGATCGTGGCGACCATTCCGCCATAGGACACATCGGAGAGCGCAGGCCTCACCATGCCGGCGACTGCGTTTGCAACGAGGCCGGTGATGATGATGATCACAATTGCGATGACCAATTTGGGAATGAATGCGACCATGCCGTCGAGCGCTTCACTGATTGGGTTGTTATCGCCGAACGAGCTCAACGCGAGCTTCAGAACGAGAAGAGCGATGAGGTAGTAGATGATCTGGGCGACGAAGCGGCCGCTGTCAGCGAACCCAGCGCGCTCAAGTGGGGCACCAATGCCAGCTCTGTCGATATAGCTGTCGAACTTGATCCGTTGGAGGACTGCGACGACTGCCCGACGGATCCATTTTGCGATGAACATGCCGATGACAAGTACAAGAAGGAAAATGACGAGCTTGGGCACAAATGTAGCGACGTCACTCACGGCCTCCTCTATTGGCCCCTCGAAGTCGATACCTGCTAATAGTGTCATGCGTGCTTTCCCTTCCCTGATTGCCCGTTTGGGCAACCGGAGTGTCCGACGGCACTCGCTGGCATTAAGTCGCGAGAAAGTTAGGATCTCTATCGAATGGGCAACTCTGCTCGGCCGCTTCTCGCGACTTATCACTCCACACCCCGTCTAGGTTTTTAATGATCCGATTTCGCAGGTTGTTTCGTGTACCTGTGCTGTGGGCGTATACGCCAGGCACTGGGGCTCAAGGCGATCTTTCAGCGCGATCAAACGAGGGAGACCCGGACGATCTCCACAAACTTGTCGTTGAGCATGGCGATGCGGTCTATCGGCTCGCGTACTCAATCGTTCGAGACTCGGCGCTCGCAGAAGATGTTTCGCAAGACACGCTAGTAAAGGCCTGGCTAGCCCTCCCCAGTTTTCGAGGTGATGCATCGCTGAGAAGTTGGGTGCTTCGTATCGCCCACAACACAGCAATTTCGACACTTCGAACGCGGCGCATGACGCTGATGGATCCGGCCGAAATGCCGGAGCGAGAAATCGTCCCCGAGAGAACCGTCGAGCGCAGGGTCGAGAGCGGCGAGGTCATGGATGCGTTTGTCGAAGCGCTCGATCACCTTGACGAACTGTCACGCAGCATCGTCGTCCTGCGCGAGCTCGAAGGCTTGGCCTACGACGAGATAGCCAGCGTGCTTAAAGTTCCGCTGCCGACGGTGAAGACACGACTGCTTCGAGCGCGTCGCAAGCTCAGTACTGTACTGAAGGAGTGGGCATGAGATTCGGACATCCATCACGCCGCTCGCTTCGTGACTGGCTGCTTGGCGCGGACGACCCAAAGGTCGAATCGCATGTCGCTACATGCGAACAATGCGCGGTCGCAATCGAGATTCTCGAGGCCGAAGAATCAGACTCGGCCATCGGCGACGCATTGGCTCGCGTACTTGCCCCGCCACCCGATTTTGTTGATCGTCTGCATCAACGAGTTCATGAACGCGTAGATTCACGCCAGGTGCTTGGTGTCGTTGCCGATCTCTTCGGAGCCGGGCTCGAGACATCAAAACTGCTTCTTACGGAGGATTTCAATGACAACAACTGATTGGATTGCGGTTGGAGCCTTCCTCGTTGGCGGCGTCATCGTCGGACTTATCCTGTCAAGGATTGTGCACACGTTGCTCGGTAAGCCGGATCGGCCTAAGCCGTTGCAAGATGCAGCTAAGCCGCTCGGGGCGCTGGCGCTTTGGTCTGGAATTATCGCAGGCCTCATCGGGGCCTTGGGCATTCTGCAGCCCGGAGCACTCGATGAGATCCCGGCAAACGCCTTGGCGTATCTGCCAAAGGTTCTCTCTGCCGCAATCATCGTGATTGCGGCCAACGTATTGACCTCATTTGCATTGGCGGCACTTGGTCAGGCACTTGCTCGTGCGTCCGGCAGCGTGCAGCGGCAGGTCGCCACCATCGTTCGCGCCGTGGTGATGGGTCTAGCGATTCTTCTCGCCGTTGCTCAACTCGGTATCGACACCACGGTGGTCAATCTCGGCGTGGCCGCAATCTTCTTTGGCACGGCCGCAAGCCTCACGCTGCTCGTTGGCCTTGGTGGTCGCGACGTCGCTGGCCAGGTTGCGGCGACGCGTGCGGTTCGCCGGCTGGTTCGAGCGGGTGACCACGTTTCGCTTAGCGACGTGGCAGGAACCGTGCTTTCGGTTCACCCAACCTCGATCGAGATCAGCGATGCCGACGGAAATGTTGTGTTGGTGCCCTCATCGCGGCTGGTGCAGGAAACGCTTACTGTCGTCCGAGCTGAAAGCTAACTAACTGCGTCAATTGGGGCGCCCTATGCAGAACGCCGTGGCTTTGGTAGCATGGCCAGACTTAGAGGAGGTCTTTTTATGATCACACTTACCGACGCCGCGACCACCAAGGTCAAAGAGCTACTAGACCAGGAAGGCGAGGCAGCACTTGCCTTGCGTGTCGCAGTCCGCCCCGGTGGCTGCTCTGGCTTCAGCTACGAGATGTTCTTCGACGCCGACCGCGCCGCCGACGACGAGGCCTTTACCTACGGCAACGGTGTAAATGTTGTCGTCGACCCGACCAGCGCACAGCTGCTAGTTGGCGCAACCCTCGACTACAAAGACGGCCTTCAGCAGGCTGGCTTCGCCATCGACAATCCAAATGCTCAGCGCACTTGTGGTTGCGGTAGCTCGTTCAGCTAACTCGTTCGCTAGTTCAATAATCTTGTTACGGCCGCATCGAACTCGGTGCGGTCGAACACGTTATCGATCCGGTCGGCCACTCGACCATCGGCCCCGACGAGAAACAAACTTGGCTCAAATGTCAACCCAAGCTGGTCGATGATCGGTGCATGGCGGATTGCCGGGTCGGCGATGTTGCCACCCACCTCGCGAGGATTCTCGTAGACCTCGGTGTGGATCATCGGCAGGTCGGGGAAGGTCGCTTTCGCCTCAATAAGAACGTCGAGCCCTGGCCCACAGTAGGCCGTTGCGCAATAGGCGGGCGTTGCCACCAACAACACAAACGGCGAACTGGTGGCAAGCAGCTCAGCCGGCGTGTGGTCGTGAAATGAGCACACGTCAGGCACTCTTGTGCAGAGTGGGTCGACGGCACCAGGTCGCTCAACCGTGGGCGTCTCGATTGCCGGGAACTCCTGGCCGACTCCAAGCACGCTCACCTCAGACTGGTCGAAAGCTTGCACCGGCAGGGTGGCGCTTTGGGTTCCGAAGTTGACCTCGAGGTCGTATATGCCAGGCGCCGGAAGCACGGCCCTGAGCGCGTAGTACCGGAGCAGGTTGGAGTGTTGATGAGCCGTTTCGGCATTTCCGTCCGGATGGTCGTGGCCGACGACCCTGCCTTGCACCTTTACTTCGGCCACAATCTCGCTACCCGACCGAATGGTCACCACTACCTCGTCGCCCTCGCCGACCAGGCTGACGCCATCGTCGACGACGCCAAACGGCAAACGCTGTTCGATGCCAGCCACGATGACATGGTCGGAGCTGAAAAGGCTCACGAGCTGAATCGGTGTTGCAGTTGGACTGTTGCTGGAACAGCCGGGCAGCACAAGGGCAGCAGCGGTTCCACCGAGAATGCCAAGGAACCGACGCCGTGAGTGCTCGGTTCCGCGATCGTGTGTGTGCATCCCGCCAAACGTATCCTCAGAGCGTGAACGATGGAACGCGCCACATTTCCCTTGCAGTTAACGGCGAGGTGCTGGCTGTGCCTGATCGTGGACAGACCCTGCTCTCGGCGCTTCGCACCGACCTCCGACTGATGGGTGCGAAAGATGGCTGTAGCCCGCAGGGGCAGTGCGGGTGCTGCACGGTGCTGGTCGATGGGCAGCCCCGCGTTGCCTGCGTGACGCCGCTGCGTCGGGTACGCGATCGGCAGATCACCACGATCGAGGGACTCGGCGACGACGAAGCCAACGCGTGGTCAAATGCGTTGCTGCGTACCGGTGGATCCCAGTGTGGTTTCTGCACGCCAGGGATCGTCCTCCGTTTGGTTGGTTTGGAAGCGAAGCTGGCGAGGCCGCCGCTGAAGGGCGAGGTCGAGCAGTCGCTTCTCGCACACCTCTGCCGGTGCACGGGCTGGCAGACGATCGTAGAAGCAGCGGTAACAATCGGCGAGTCGCCAACGTCGTCCGCCTCAACCCGTGATCTCACGGCTGCGACCGCCAGAGCCACGCTCGAAGCAGGCACCCCTCAGAGGGTGGCTCCGGATGTGGCTCTGGGGGCGGGTGGTTTCAGCGCAGACACTGCTCCCGAGGGTTGCCTTGTTGCCGTTCCAACACCCGCTGGCGAGTGGGAGGTTGGCGAAAACCTCGACGAGGCTCGTGCAGCGGCTGGCAAGGTGCAAGGCCGGCGAACGACAGTTGCCGTCTCGTGGCCGCTCGAACTTCCAGTTGGCGATTGGGTTCGGACGCTGCGAACAACCTGGGTAGAGCCCGCCTACTTGGAAACTGATGCCGCGTGGTGCGAACCTGGTGGCGAGTCGTCATCGCCCATCGCGAATGCTGGAGCGTTCGGCGCCAAGCTCGACTCGCCAGTTAGTGCCGCCGCGCAGCGACTTGCGAATGAACACGGCCAAGCCGTTTTGGCACTCGCTGGTCGGGAAGACGCCACTCGGTGGGGCCCGAAACGGCCACCGATGGCAGCGGGCATCCGAGCAGACGGAACTGGCATTGTTCGCGTCGCTGCGACACCGGGGATTGCGGATGCAATTCGCTCGGTGGCCCCCGATCTGGTTGTGGAGGAAGTGGCTGTAGACGGGCCAAATACGTCGAGTGATATCCGCGGCGCCGGCTGGCTCGAAACGACGGTGCTCGTTGCTGGACTACGAGGCGAGGTCGGATGGATCGAGGCTCCGAACGGTGGGCACGCAACGGCTGAGGTGACAGCCGAAGGCATCGTTGTTCGGGTTCGCTGCGGCGAGGTGCTCGATGAGACGGTGCTCCGGTCGTATTGCATAGGTGCCGCCCATATGGCCTGGTCGCTGGTGCACCATGAATCGCTCGCGGTCGTCGGGGGTGAGATCAACGACTTGACGATCCGCTCCTTCGATGTGGCAAGGGCAAACGAAACGCCGGCGATCAGCGTGATCATTGAAGAAGACGGCCGGGAGGCGGTCAACGGAAGCGACGCGGTGTTCGCCGCTGTCGCGTCCGCGGCATGGATCGACGCGGGATGTAGCCAAGACTGGCCGATCAGTGCCAACATGGCGACATGACAAAACCAGTTGGCCCATACACCCCAATAGTTCGAGCAGGCGATTGGCTCATCACCTCGGGCCAGATCGGTATCAAAGACGGCGCGATCGTCGACGGTGGCGTTGCCGCGCAACTTCGACAGGCCATGGCGAACCTTGCCGGCGTGCTCGAATCAGAAGGTTCATCGCTCGCTCAGGTCACGAAGACCACTGTCTTTCTCACCGACATGGCTCACTACGGCGAGATGAACGAGATCTACACCGAGCTATTCGCCGGCCATCGCCCCGCTCGATCGGCCGTTGCGGTTGCTCAGCTTCCTTTGGGTGCGCTCATCGAGATCGAAGCCTCGGCGTTCGTCGGGTAGGGTACGGCTCATGATTGGTGCCCTCATTCTTGCGTTTGTCATCGTTGTCATGATCCCTGTTGGGTTTCTGATGAGCACTACGTTCGCGGCGGGCGTTCTCGGCTACCTGCTCAAGGACAACGCCGAGAAAGAGAACGAGGGCTCAGAACTCCTCGACTGCAACGTCTAACCCCGTAACACCGGGATCTAGCGGAGCCGCTACGATCCCAGGGTGATCGACCTCAGAAAACTCCGAGAAGACGACGACTATCGAGCAGGCGCCATCAGAAAAGGTGCGTCGCCCGAGGACGTCAACTCGCTGCTTTCTGCCGACGAGGCCAGGCGCACGCTTCTCACCGAAGTTGAGGCGCTCCGAGCCGAAGCAAATGCGGCGTCAAAGGCCATTGGCCGGGCCGCGCCAGAAGAGCGCGAAGCCAAGATTGCGGGCGCCGGAGAACTGAAGAGTGCTCTAGCCGTTGTCGAAGAGCAGTACACAACAGCAAACGTTGCCGTCGACGCGCTTGTCCTCGAAATCCCCAATCCCGCGCACGAGTCGGTGCCCGATGGCGGCGAAGACGACTTCCGAGTCGAGAAGGTCGTAGGCGAGCCCGGCCCTGTTCCAGCAATGGATCACGCCGAGCTGATGGAAACGCTCGGAGTAATTGACACCGCCCGCGCCGTCCGGATGAGCGGAAGCCGTTTCGCATATGTCCTTGGTGACGCAGTGCGCCTCCAGTTCGCCCTGGTCCAGTGGGCAATGGCCAAACTCTCTGAGCACAACTTCACTCCCGTGATCACGCCGGTGCTCGTCCGCGAAGAAATGATGGAGCTGGCCGGTTTCTTTCCGACCGACAGAAACCAGGTCTACGCCCTGCCCGAGGACGACCTCTATCTGATCGGAACGGCCGAGGTTGGCCTCGCCGGGCTTCATCGCGAGGAACGCATTGAGAGCGACGACCTACCTGTGCGCTACGTCGGCTACTCGAGCTGCTTTCGTCGGGAGGCTGGAACATACGGCAAAGACACTCGTGGTCTGTTTCGCGTCCATCAATTCGACAAGGTCGAGATGTTCTCTTACACGACGCCAGAGAAGTCGTGGGAAGAGTTCGAGCTGATTCGAAGCCTGCAGGAAGAGCTCGTGAGCGAGCTTGAGCTTCCGTATCGCGTGATCACGGTTGCTGCTGGCGATCTTGGTGCGCCGGCGGCCAAGAAGTATGACATCGAGGTCTGGTTGCCATCAGAGCAGCGGTATCGCGAGCTGACTTCATGCTCGAACTACCTCGACTACTCTGCACGACGGATGGGGACCCGAATCACAACTGATGAGGGAACCCAGCTCGCACACACACTCAATGGAACCGCATGCGCCATCGGCCGCACCTTGCTATTCCTGTTCGAGAATCACCTGCAGCCCGATGGTTCAGTGGTCGTGCCCCAGGCGTTGCGGTCATTCTGCGGCGGCCTGGAACGAATTTCGCCCAAAGGCTGAAATCTTCGATGCAGCCGTCGATAGGCGCAGGTGAACCTTCTTTTCGTCGATTGATCTAGTCGCACAAAACCTTCCGCAAAGACAACGGAGTCTTCAATGGACATGGCCCGGCGTTCCAGCCTGCATCAACGCGCAGTCGAGCAGTTTCAACGCGCTGCCGAACTGATTGACATGGAGGAGCGCTATCGCCTCATTCTTGCTGAGGCGAAGAACGAGGTCATTGTCAACTTCCCGGTCCAACTCGACAACGGCTCCTGGGAAGTGTTCCGCGGCTACCGCATTCAACACAGCAACATCCTCGGCCCATACAAAGGCGGAATCAGATTCCACCCTGATGTTGACCTCGATGAGGTTAAGGCGCTTGCAGCCTGGATGACCTTCAAGGGTGCCTTGATGGGGATCCCGTTCGGCGGGGCGAAGGGCGGCGTCACCATTGATCCAAATGCGTACTCAGAAGATGAGTTGCAGCGAATCGTGCGGCGGTTCACCCACGCTCTAGGAAACAATATCGGCCCCGAACATGACATCCCGGCCCCAGATGTTGGCACCAATGCCAAGATGATGGACTGGATCATGGACACCTACTCGAACCTTTCTAATCCTCTGAGTCGACACACTGTGCGTGGCGTCGTGACAGGCAAGTCGTTGGCTGCCGGTGGATCTCTGGGTCGCGAAGCAGCAACTGGCCAGGGTGTGCTCTATACCCTCCGTCACTGGTGCGGCGAAGTTGGCGAACGGCTCGACACACTCACCGTCGGGATCCAGGGCTTCGGCAACGTCGGAGGTCACTTCGGACGACTCGCTCAAGCGGCCGGTTGCACCGTGGTGACGGTGAGCGATCACACCGGTTCGATTCGTAATACCGCTGGTATCGATGCGGTTGCTCTGTTGGCTTGGGTCAACGAGCTCGGCGGTGTCGCCGGGTTCCCTGGTGCCGATGAAATCACCGTCGATGAGTTCTTTGAGACGCCCGTCGATGTGTTCGTACCGGCGGCGCTGGAGAATCAAGTCACGGCGAATCGGGCCGAGAAGCTTCCGGTACGAATTGTTATTGAGGCTGCTAACGGTCCTACAGCCGACGATGCCGAACCCATTTTGGCGAGGCGGGGCATCGAAATCGTGCCTGACATCCTGGCGAACGCAGGTGGTGTGGTCGTCTCGTACTTCGAGTGGCTGCAGAACAAAGCGGCGATGTCGTGGAGCGAAGAAGAGGTAGACGAGAAACTGCGAACCATTCTGTGGCGAGCATGTGATCAGGTCGTCGTCCGGCGGGCTGCGATCGGCTGTTCTCGTCGCGAAGCCGCGTACTGCGTTGCGCTCGAACGCCTCGCCGCCGCCTATAACGCCCGCGGGATCTTCCCTTAACGAACGGTAGCTCGACGAAGTCGAGCCGGTGTCTGACACCAAAGTGTTCGTTTGGAGTCAGGGCCGGCGAACGACGGGCTGACCCGGGGCCTTGAAGCCGGAGGTCTTGTGGCTGCCGTCGCAGGCCGGCTTGTTCGCAGACTGACCACAGCGACAGAGGAACAGCCGCTGTTCGGTCGTTGGCTTAGCGCCGCCGTTGAGCGTCACCGGGCCGGTGACGACGATGGGGCCGTTCTCTCGGAGCGTGATTGTGACTGCCGGCTCGGCGCTGACTGGCATCGGATCAGGTGTAACCATGAGGCGACTGTAGCGGTCATCGTCCGCTGCGATTGCACCAGTGGCACCTGGTGGGGGAGACTGGTGAGATGCCTACCGTCACAGAAACCGCTGCATCAATCGACCGCGCAGTAGCTGGCCAGACTGTCCAGCAGCGCTACCTCGACAATCTCGCCAAAAACCCAGACACGACTGTCTTGAAGTGGAAGGAAGCTGACGGCTCATGGTCGTCGTGGACTAACACCGAGCTCGCCGACAAGACTGCACGGCTTGTGACGGCCCTCAAAGGCATGGGCGTCTCGAAGGGCGATCGTGTCGTCTTGATGCTCCTCAATCGACCCGAGTTCCACCCGCTTGACCTCGCCGTGTTGTGCTGCGGAGCCACTCCTGTGTCGATCTACAACTCGTCCGCTCCTGAGCAGATTGATTACCTGGTAAATCACTGCAAGGCGAAGGTCGCCATCGTCGAGAACGCGGCCTTCTACAAGCGATTCGACTCAGTGCGCGACAAGCTGACAGGTCTCGAGCAGATCGTGGTGGTCGACGACCCCGACCAGTCCTGCGGCCAACCGCTCCTTGCCAGCATGCTCGAGTCTGAGCCGGCAGATCTGGCGGCCACTGCTGCTGCGAGCGATCCGGAAGACCTTGCCACAGTTATCTACACCTCAGGGACCACCGGTGTGCCTAAGGGCGTAATGCTGTCCCACCGCAACGCATGCTGGACGCTCGAATCGATGGAGCGGGGCCTCGAAGACCAGACCGATATCGGCTCGCCAACTGGCCAGCGCTATATCTCGTACCTGCCGATGGCTCACATCATGGAGCGCCTGCTCGGGCACTACATGATGCTCGGTTCGGCTACGCAGGTCATCTGCTGCCCCGACACCTCTGTGGTGGCCTCACTCGCCGCCGAGACACACCCGAATATGTTCATTGGGGTTCCCCGCGTGTGGGAGAAGCTCTACGCCGGAGTCAATGCGGCACTCGCCGGAGACCCTGAGAAGGCCGAGAAGTTCAATGAGGCCGTCGCCGCCGCTGCTCCCATCATGGAGAAGATGACGACGGGGACCGCCACCGAAGAAGAGATCGAGACCTGGAACTTCCTCGATGCAGTCGCATTCAACCAGGTACGCGGCCTCATCGGCCTCGACGAATGCATTTGGGCGGTCAGTGGTGCCGCCCCGGTTCCTGCTGAAATTCTGTCGTGGTTCCGAACCATCGGCGTGCCGCTGACCGAGGGCTACGGCATGTCCGAGACAACTGCCGTTCTCACATGGTCAAACGCGGCGAAGGCTGGCTTCGTCGGCCAGCCAATGCCTGGGGTCGAGATGAAGCTCGGCGAAGACAACGAAGTGCTCGCCCGAGGCGGCAATATGTTCACCGGCTACCTCGATGCGGCAGACAAAACAGCCGAGACACTCGACGACGAACAATGGGTGCACACTGGCGACATTGGTGAGATCGACGAGGACGGCTACCTCAAGATCGTCGACCGTAAGAAAGAACTGATCATCACTGCCGGGGGCAAGAACATCAGCCCTGCCAACCTCGAGGCCGCGCTCAAGATGATTCCGCTCGTTGGTCAGGCCTGCGCCATCGGCGACCAGCGCCCGTTCGTCTCGGCGCTCGTCGTCCTCGATCCTGACGCCGCGGCTGCATGGGCCGCGTCGCATGGCATTAGTGGAGCGGACGCGGCGCCTGCCGCACTCGCCGTGAACCCCGATGTGGTTGCCGAGATCGAAGCGGGAATGCGCGAGGCCATGTCGGTCTACAACAACGCCGAATCAGTGAAGAAGATCAAGATTCTCGGCGACGAGTGGATGCCAGACTCTGATCTGCTGACGCCAACCTCGAAACTCAAGCGCCGCGGTATCAAGACGGTGTTCGCCGCCGAGATTGAAGCGCTCTACAGCTAGTCGCCGCTAGTCGCCCAGCGAGATTGCCCTAACTTATAGCCGACCGACCGAACCGTCTGGATGAGGTTTGAGTGCTCTTCGCCCAGCTTTGCGCGCAAGCGCCTCACATGGACGTCGACAGTTCGCGCACCGCCGTAGTACTCGTATCCCCAGACACGATTGAGGAGGGTCTCTCGGCCGAAGACCTTGCCAGGGTGCGAGGCGAGGAACCGAAGGAGCTCATACTCCATGTAGGTGAGGTCGAGTGGGCGACCGGCAACAGTGGCCTGATAGGTCTCGACGTTGAGCAGAAGGGGCCCGTACTCGAGCAGTTCGGGCCTGGTCCCGCGACCAGCTCGCCAAAGAAGATGCCCAAGACGGGCTTCGAGCTCACGTGTATGCGGTGGATCGATGATGAAGTCGTCGAAGAGCTCATTTCGATCATCGAGTTCGTGCAGTTGGGCCCCAGAGACAATCGCGAGCAACGGAGAGACGGGGACATCACGCTTACGAAGTTCGCGACAGAGCGCCCACGCGCTTTCGGGGTCGTCGACGACAGAGATGATTGCGGCTGACCATCCGTCTTCTGGCTCGACCGAGCTGCACTTGGCCACGCTCTCCACGGCCTGCCAGCTATAGCCAGACAAATCGAGGTATTTAGCGATCTCGGGGGGCGGTGGATCGGGGAATAGAACGAAGGATTCAGACACGGGGCTACCAGGAAGGGAGGTATCGATCGAGTTCCCACTGACTGACTTGCGCCTTGTAATCCATCCATTCAGAGCGCTTGTTGCGAAGGAACCATTCGAAAATGTGTTCACCGAGCGCCTCTCGCACAAGCTCGGAGCCCTCCATCAGATCGAGTGCCTCCGCGAGCGAGGCAGGAAGCGGGGCGATTCCGGCAGCCTGCGCAGCCTCGGGGCTGAGTTCGAACAGATTGCGATCGATCTCATCAGGGAGGGTGTAGCCCTCTCTGACCCCGCGCATACCCGCCGCCAGGATGACCGAGAATGCGAGGTAGGGGTTGCACGCAGGGTCGGGGGAGCGATATTCGATTCGGGTCGAACTCGTTTTGTCTTGTCGTGTTACGGGGACCCGAATGAGCGCAGAGCGATTGTTCTGCGCCCACGACACCCACGTTGGCGCTTCAAATCCGCGTACGAGTCGTTTGTATGAGTTGACGAGCTGGTTAGTGACCGCCGTGATTTCTGGCGCGTGGTGGAGAAGTCCAGCCGTAAACGCCCGCCCGGTTTCGCTGAGTCCGTAGATGGCATCATCATTGTGGAAGGCGTTATCGTCCTCGCCAAAGAGCGAGAGGTGCAAATGCATTCCCGAACCCTGCATGCCGGCCAGCGGCTTCGGCATGAACGTGGCGTAGTGTCCCCGTTCGAGAGCAAGCTCCCGAACCACAAGGCGGAATGTCATTACCTGGTCGGCCATCGTGAGTGCGTCGGTATAGCGAAGATCAATCTCGTGCTGAGAGGGGCTGTCTTCGTGGAACGAGTATTCGATGGGGATGCCCATCTGCTCGAGCACCGAGATGGTCTGGCGACGAAGGTCGGAAGCGACATCGTTGGTGGTGAGATCGAAGTAAGACCCTGAGTCGAGCAGGGTTGGCTCGTGGCTTGGGTCGCCGTCGCCGAAGTAGAAAAACTCCATCTCCGGCGCCACAAAGAAACGGAAGCCTGCTTCACGGGCTGCGTTTAGGTTGCGTTTGAGCACATTTCGCGGGTCGCCCTCGAATGGCGTGCCGTCTGGGTTGAAGATGTCGCAAAACATTCGGGCCGTCGCGCCCTCGTCGGCCCATGGCAGTAACTCAAACGTGCTGGCGTCTGGGCGGGCCAGCACATCATTCTCCTGGACCCGGCTAAATCCGTCGATAGCTGAGCCATCGAAATGGAGACCCTCCTCAAAGGCTGTCTCAAGTTCGGCAGGCGAGATTGCAACCGACTTGAGTTGACCGAGGACATCGGTGAACCAGAGCCTGACCAGGCGGACACCGCGTTCTTCAACCGCGCGTAGCACGTATTCATGTTGTCGTTCCACGCAAGTAGTCTGGCCCGCCGACGGCGGTGCGCCACTCGAAATCGTCCTGACCTCGCTATTTGTCTGGACGACAGGAGCCTGGCCAGGGGATTAGTGACTCTTGCGGTGCTTTCGTTCACACAGCGTTAACACGACACCCATTGTCATTGCCGGTATCAGACGGTTTAGTGAACACGATTAGTTCGCGGGCCCACCGGGGCCCGCACAGACAGTTGGAGACGACGGTGGCTTATAGAGCCGAATACATCTGGATCGATGGCAATGTACCGACCCCCGAGCTGAGGTCGAAGACCAAGATCTTGCCCGACGGCAAAGAGCCAGACCAATGGGGCTTTGACGGCTCCAGTACAAACCAGGCAACCGGTGACAACTCTGACGTTGTCCTTGACCCCGTATTCGTGTGTCCCGACCCCGTTCGTGGCGGCGACAACGTCTTGGTTATGTGCGAGACCCTTCTTACCGCAGACCTTTCCCCCCATCCGACCAACACACGAGCTCGTGCTCGGGCTGCGTTGGACAAGTACGCCGATCAAGACCCATGGTTCGGTCTCGAGCAGGAATATACGATGCTCGACCCGAAAACCGGTTGGCCAGCAGGCTTCCCGCCAAATGGTTTCCCGGCCCCCCAGGGTCCGTACTACTGCGGCGTTGGTGCGATCAAGATCCACGGACGTGACCTTGTCGAGGAGCACACCAAGCTCTGTATCGATGCTGGGCTGAATATTTCTGGAACAAATGCAGAGGTAATGCCAGGCCAGTGGGAGTTTCAGATCGGGCCAGCGGACACTGTCGAAGTTGGCGACCACCTCTGGATTGCCCGATATCTTCTCTACCTGGTTGGCGAGAAGTACAACCTCGAAATGTCGATCGCGGCCAAGCCAATGAAGGGCGACTGGAACGGAGCTGGCATGCACTGCAACTTCTCCACTAACGCGATTCGTGACAACTACGAGTCTGTCGTTGCTGCCTGTGAGTCACTTGGTGCCCCCGGTGTGCCCGCAGCTCACATTGCCGTCTACGGCGCCAACATCAAGGACCGTTTGACCGGCGCCCACGAGACCCAGGCCTATGACACCTTCAGCTACGGCGTCTCCGACCGTGGTGCGTCAGTGCGGATCCCGTGGCAGGTTGCGAAGGCGGGCAAGGGCTACATCGAAGACCGTCGCCCAAATGCCAACGCCGACCCATACCTGGTTGCTGCCGTAATGACCGAAACGGTTTGCTCGGCGCTCGCCGAATAGCGCTATGCCGAATAGCGCTATGCCGAATAGCAATATGTAGTGAAGCGGGCGGGGTCGAAAGGCCCCGCCCTTTTACTGTCCTGGCGTCACCGTGTCGGCGGGGTTACACGAATCATCTGTTGGATCGGATCCACCACTACCGGTGTGTCGAACCACTCGATGATCGGCGCTGCGCCGTACTTTTCGGTCACGCCCGCAAGCCAACCGTCGTTGTACTTTGCCTCTGCTGATTCGCGGTCGGCCCACCAGTAGACGCCGCCAACGCTCATCCCGTCGTCTGACCGTATGTATGCCTTCAGGATCAAGCCGGGTACATCAAGATATGTCGCGGCGGTTTGACCAAACGCAGAGCGCGCTTGTTCATGGTCCATTGCTTTGGTCAACGGGAAACGAACGACAGTAATGATCACGCACCTGTGGTAGCACGTCCACCGACGGATCGCGCGCAAGTCTCCTAAACTCGGGACCATGCGCCGTCTCCGAGTAGCTGCTTGTCAGATCAACACCACGATTGGTGACATCGAAGGCAATGTGGCAAAGATAATGGAGGCGGTCCACGACGCCGAAGAGGCGGGCGCCGATGTTGCGGTCTTCCCTGAGATGACGATCTGTGGCTACCCGCCAGAAGATCTCCTTCTCAAGCCCGGATTCGTCGAAGACTGTATGGACGCGGTTGTCACCGTTGCCGCCCGCTCCGGCGATTGTGCGGTAGTCATCGGGTCAGTGTCGGGCGACCGCGACATCTTCAACACTGCTTACCTCTGCCACGACGGAGAGGTCGCGCTCACCTACCACAAGCGGGTGCTGCCGAACTACAGCGTCTTCGATGAACGTCGCTACTTCACGCCCGGCACCGACGCCCTGTCGTTGGTCGAGATCAAGGGCGTCAAGATTGGATTGGCGATCTGCGAAGACATGTGGAGCGCAACCGGTCCTGTTTTCGATCTTGCCGCAGGCGGAGCCGAGGTTGTGATGGTGCCGAACGGCAGTCCATATCACCGGGGCAAAGCGCTTGAGCGTGACGTCCTGATCTCTGGCCGGGCCACAGATAACTCGTGCGCCATCGTCTACGTAAACCAGGTTGGCGGGCAGGATGAGCTGGTATTCGATGGAGGCTCCCGAGTATTCGATCACATGGGCCACCTCGTCGCTCGTTCGCCTCAGTTCATCGAGCACACGATGGTCTGCGACATCGAGGTCCTGCCTGCCTATCGCAAGCGCCGGCTCGACCCGCGGGGCCAAGAACTCCCGTCGCCCCGTCTACCAGTCAACGTGCTGAGCCGGCCCGTCGAAGCAAGTGGGCCAACCCTCATTGCGCCCGAGATCGAGCCGCTTGACTCGCTTGCTGAGGTTTGGCACGCACTTGTTCTCGGCACGCGCGACTACGTACTCAAGAACGGCTTCACGAGCGTGGGCGTTGCGCTGTCAGGGGGTATCGACTCAAGCGTCGTGGTCGCGATAGCCGCCGATGCCCTAGGCGCCGAGAACGTCAATGCGGTACTGATGCCTTCACGATTCTCCAGCGACCATTCTGTGAGCGATGCCGTCGCCCTTTGTGAGGTGCTCGGGGTGCCGTATCGCACGATCGCAATTGAGCCAGCTCACGCCGTGATGCTCGACATGTTTGCACCGTCGTTTGGGGATCGACCAGAAGACACGACCGAAGAGAACCTTCAGAGTCGTATTAGGGGCGTCATCATGATGGGGCTGTCGAATAAGCTCGGTTGGCTCATCCTGACGACCGGCAACAAGAGCGAGACGGCAGTTGGCTACTCGACGCTCTACGGTGACACCGCTGGCGGCTTCGCAGTGATCAAAGATGTGCCAAAGACGCTCCTCTACGAGCTATGTCGTTGGCGCAACGCCAAAGCAGGCCACGCGATTATCCCCGAATCGGTGATCACAAAGGCGCCGTCAGCCGAGCTGCGACCCGATCAGCGTGACGACCAGAGCCTTCCGCCATACGAGATCCTTGACGCCATCATTGCTGGGTACGTCGACGGTGATCTGACCGCGAGCGAGCTGATCGAACGAGGCCACGACGAAGCCATCGTGCGCCGCATCGTCCGACTCATCGACCTTGCCGAATACAAGCGGCGCCAGAATCCGCCAGGAATCCGCATCAGCTTGAAGGCTTTTGGTCGCGATCGGCGGATGCCCATCACCCACAAATACCGCAGCTAGCAAGCGAATTTTCCGAAGCTCGGCAGCGCATCGATGTTTGGCCTCGTCCCGATCTAGGACCCGCGATGTTGTTCTGGACGGGGGTCGGGTACTGTAGGGAGACTTATGTTGCGTTCTGATGTCAGACCCAGGCGGCTCCCTCGGGTTTTCGTTGCTCTCATTGCGTTCTTCGCGATGTCGAGCTTCGTAGTTACTGCTTCCTCAGCGCAGACCTCTGCAGAGCTTGAGAGCATTCGCGAAGAGCGCAAGCAGGCCCAACAAGAAGCTGCGGCGCAAGCAGCAGCGGTCGATGTGCAGAACGCAGAAGTAGACGAGCTTTCCGCCGTGCTCGATGCGCTCCAGGCCAACGTCAACTCTCAAGAAGTTCGCGTTGCCGAAGCCCAGCGAAAGCTCGATGATGCGAACCTTCGCCACGAGTCGGCGATTGTGGCCGTCGAGGCCAAGCAACTTGAGATCGACACCCTGCGAGCCCAACTCGCCGAACGAGCGATTTCATCATTCGTTGGGCGAGACGACACATCGTCTTTGATCGTCGGCACCAGTGATCCGAACCAAGCCATTCGTATGCAGGCGCTTGTCGACTCGGTAAGCCAGGACGAAGCCGACCTTTCTGAGCGCCTGAAGTCGGCCGAAGAAGACCTCGAGATCGAGCAGTCGCTTGCCGATGTAGCGGCCCAAGAGGCCGACGCATTCCGTCTCGAGAAAGAGGCCGAACTCGCAGAACTGCAGGTTGCACGCGATGCCCAAGCGGTGGTCACCGAAGCTGCCGAGTCACGGCTCGACGAACTCCTGCTCCGCCAGGCCGAGATCGATGCCAGGGTTGACCAGCTCTCTGCTGAGGAAAAGGCAGAGAAAGACCGTCTCGCGGCGGAAGCCAAGAAACTCGCAGAAGAGCTGGCGAAGAAGGCAGCAGCCCCGTCTAGTGGCGGTGGCGGTGGCGGTTCAGCCCCTGTGAATGCAGCCGACATCACAAGTGCGTGCGGGATCAACGTGAATACCTCGATCAGCACCGCCACCTGCAACCTGATCAACGCCGCCGCAGCCGATGGCATCAGCCTTAGCGGTGGCGGCTACCGGTCAAGCGACAGTCAGATCTCACTACGGAAGGCCCACTGCGGCTCAAGTAATTACGCCATTTGGGAAATGCCAGCGAGTTCGTGTCGTCCACCGACGGCTCGCCCCGGCCGGTCAAACCACGAAAAGGGTTTGGCGATCGACTTCAGCAACTGCAGTTACCGCAGCACGGCTTGCTACAAATGGCTCGCCTCGAATGCCGCCAGCTACGGGTTCTACAACCTTCCAAGTGAGCCTTGGCATTGGTCGGTCAACGGCAACTAGGGTCATCGGTCTAGCTCAACGCCGCTGACGAACTCAATGGCCGACAGGGAGATCAGCACGTGACAGATCCACAGCAACCGCGAACCCCATTCGCGCCATGGGACCGTAGGGAAATCCCCGGTCGCTTCAGTGTCGATGAAACCGCAAAACGTGTCGGTCACTACAAGTGGATCGAGATGCGGATCTTTGAGCTGATGGGCGGCTGGGTGGCGACCGTTCCCGAACTCGACGTCAAGCTCAGGCTCGGTACCCACTGCTATCACCACGCGTGGCACTCCGAGCTATGGCACAAGCGTCTGCCTGAGCTGCGTGAGATGAACCCCGAGCGATTGACGTTGCCGCCAAACGAAGCGTTTGAGGCCTTTGTGACGGCGCTCGGTGAGCCGGAAGCCGCCGACCAAACAGTTGAGAAGCTGGTCGGTCTTTATCGCGTGCTCTTGCCTCACCTCATCGCCGCCTACACGTACCACATCAATAACACGTCGAATATCACCGACGCCCCAACCATCCGGTCGCTCAACTTCTGTCTACAAGACGACATCGACGAGTGGCGTGAAGGCGAAATGATTGTGCAGTCTTTGCTTGATTCCGATGATGCAATCGACCGAGCGGCGGCTCACCAGGCGAAACTTACGAAGTTGATGGTTGCATCGGGTGGGGTGACAGGACCTGGTTCTGTTGGCACATTCGATCTCGGAGGCGAAGGCTGAGATGATCTCGGTTACTCCGGCATCTTTCGCCAAGGTTCTCTTCGACGGCACAGAGATCTGTGCTGCAGCCAAGCGAGCAGCTGGGCTCGTGCCCAGCTTCGACGACTCGCGGTCGTTCGAGATCGCAGTCGACGACGAGCGAATTACCACTCGTATCCGCATCAACTCGCTTGAGCCGTTGGTCCTCGGAATTGATAGTGGAGCGCTCGAAGACACGAAAAAGCCTCGTACCCTGAGCGCCGAACGAACGGCGAGCGCGGTGGCGCGCCTGCTGGCTGAAGTCGGCGATCGAGAATCAGGCGACTTTGGCGCTCCTGCCCTTGGTGAACCGGCAGATCTTTCGGTTCGAGTGGCTTGGGACGTGCATTGCTACGGCCGCGTCAGCCGCCTCGGCCTTCGGGTGCAAGAGTCAGCGCTTCGCTACAACTTTCGAAATCGTGTTGGTTTCAGTGACGAAGCTGATGCGGCGTTCGATCGCCTATGGGGCCCAAATGTGTTGACCTACGCCGACATCGTGGCGCTTTCTGGCCCCCGCTGACGCGCGTCCGACCTCGACCACGGTTACGCCAGGTCGTGCATCGAGACGCCGTCGAAGAGTTCGATCTCGGGTGGTTCAGCCAAAATTCCGTCGCACGACTGCGCCATGGTGACCATGACATCGGAGTCGAGATGGGCTCGTTGATCGGCCGTTGACGTCCACTTCTCGATAATCAGGTAGCGTCCGGGAGCGGCCGATGACGCAACTAGATCGATATTTCGGCAACCGTGCGCTCCCCGGCTGAGCACCGCATAGCGAGACAGCACGCTCAGCAGGGTGTCGGGGTCGCTCGCCACGAAACGCATGGTCACCAGCACCGGTTCTTCGTCGTTTGTACTCGGCTTTTGGGGGTCGTGGGGGACTGAAGTCACCCCTGTTCGGTACTCGACTCCTAAAGGTCCTGTCAAGGTCTGCCGAATCAAAATTGACTACAAACAAGGACGTGAACGTGGACGTTGGCCACCTCTCGGTACACTCGCTAACCAGAAGCATCGGTAGCAATGGACGCCCTCGGGCGTTGGAAAGCGCCAGTCCAGGCGTTTTACACAGTGCCCCGTCAAACGATGAGAGGGTTTGATCCTTGGCTAAGGAGCGAGTCGAGCGGGACGAGGAAGACCTCGTCAGGCTATACCTCACCGATATCGGACAATATCCCCTGCTCACTAAAGAGGATGAAGTCCGACTAGCCCAAGCAATTGAGGCTGGAAAGGAATCGAGCGAAAAACTCGAATCCTCGGTTGAACTATCACCAAGCGAAAAGCGTGAATACCGCCGCGCAATCCGTAAAGGCCGCGAGGCAGAACGCACTTTTGTGCAGTCAAACCTTCGCTTGGTCGTGTCAATTGCCAAGAAATACCAGGCATCTGGCTTACCCCTGCTCGATCTGATCCAAGAGGGCAACCTCGGTCTGATGCACGCCGTCGAGAAATTTGACTGGCGTAAAGGCTTCAAGTTCTCGACCTACGCCACCTGGTGGATTCGCCAGGCGATCACTCGTGGCATCGCAAACACGGGTCGCACCATTCGCCTCCCGGTGCACGCCGGCGACACGCTCGCCCGTCTCCAGAAGGCTCGGGCTCGCCTCGAACTCAAGTACGGCCGACCAGCCACGCTTACCGAACTCTCGGTCGAAGTCGAGATGCCCGAAGACAAGGTCACCGAGGCACTCCGTTTCGCGGCCGAGCCTCTTTCGCTGTCTGAGCCACTTCGTGAAGACGGCGACGCCGAGCTTGGCGACGTGGTCGAAGATCGTGGGGCCGACTCACCATTCGAGGTCGCGGCGACGAGCTTGCTGCCAGACGAGATTGCTCGACTACTCTCGCCGCTAGACGAGCGTGAGCGCGAAATCCTCAAACTCCGTTTCGGTCTCGACCGTGGCGAGCCCCGCACCCTGGAAGAGGTTGGCGAACACTTCAACCTCACCCGTGAGCGGATCCGCCAGATCGAAGCCCGGGCGATGTCGAAGCTTCGTCACCCGTCGTCAGATACTGGCGCACGCGACTTGCTCGCTGTCTAAGCTGCTCGCTTTCTAAACACTATTTTGCACGACGGCCCGGGTCACGCACCCGGGCCTTCGTCGTTTTCAAGTGCTACAGATTGGAGATGAAGTTAACGATCGTCGCGCTCAGCAATTGCTGTTCTACGTCGAGTGTGGCCACATGAAAGCTCTTCTCTAGCCACACTTGGCTGGCCAACGAACCGAGTGCATCGAGAACCAACTGACTGTTTTCGGCTGGCACGACATGGTCATGGCGACTTGTTACCACGAGCGTTGGCACAGTGATCTTGCTGAGGCTCGCCAGGGTGGCAGCGGCGCCCGCGTAGAGCGACAACATCGGCTGAAGGGGAAGCGTCTCGTAGCCAAGCTCTTTGGCCGCCGGGTCAGATATGTCGCTCGGCCCGGCGTCGGTTTCGAGGGCGCCGGAGTCGACGAACATCTGGACTTGCTCGACCATGTCCGGGTCGACAGTGATGAGAGGATTGATTGCGACTACGCCGTCGACATCGGTTCGGGTCGTGGCCAGGGCCAGGGCCAGGGTCGCACCCATAGATAGTCCGACGATGACCCTGGTCGAGCAACGCTCGCCGAGTTCGTCCCAGGCTCGCTCCACCTCGATTTGCCATTCGCTCCAGTCGGTCGTTGCCATGTCGGCCGCCGTTGTGCCGTGGCCTGGAAGGCGGGGGACGCTGACGGTGTAACCGCAGCTGGCGAGTGAATCGGCAACGGGGCGGACGGTAAAGGGGGTGCCCCCGAAGCCGTGTAGGCACAGAATGCCAGTGGCGGAACCAGCAACAAACGATGGCTCAGCCCCGGCAAGAATCTCAGTCATGCGCGGAGGTTACCGTCGCTGCAACCGCGTCACGAATGACTCGGTCCCATAGTGCCGTCTTCGCCTCGCCCTCAACGGTGAAGTGCAGCCCGTCTCTTCGCAGATCAGCGAGTGCCTCGCAGTCGCCGTTGGGGCACAGCCACGACCTGAGATCAAGCACGTGAAAGCCGGTGCTGCTGATGGCGTCATTCAGACACTTTGTCATGTCGGCGTGGGGTGGCTGCTCGGTTCCGATGTAGTCGACAACGTCGGCCACAACGATGTCGGCCTGGTCATCGAAGCGGTCGACGAGGTGTTCATACGAGGACTGCCAGTTCGCGATGAACACAGGATCGCAGGCCCAGAATTCAGTGCCGTCGTCAAGTCCCCGCGGTACGCCCCCGGACCAACCGAACATCATGAGGATGAGGTCGGGTTTGAACTCATCGACCTCGGCCTGGAAGCGATCTTCGCCCTCACAGAAGGCGGGATCTTGAGCTATCCGGTCGGGGTTGTAGAAGATCCAGTGACCCTCGGTCCATATCGGACACGCAAGAACACCGTTGTTTTGCACGTCGACGAGGCCGACGTCGGTGATGTCGAGCAGATCGCTCGGGTCGCCGAGCGATTCCCCGACCGAGTCGCCAAGGATGAGGAGGCGAAGCGGACGGTAGTGGGGCAACACCGCTGGCCTTGTGGTGGTTGAAGCCGGGGGGAGCGTCGTCGCGGTCGCAGTGGATGAAGGTGAGGGCGCAGATGCGGGTGATGTAGTCGTAGTCGTCACGCCGGTGATGGCCTCGGTGGCAACTGATGATGTCATTGGAGTCACGCTCGCGGCGGCCGCCGACGCCGCAAGAACTGTTGCAAAGGCTGCGGCATAGGCCATTGTCGGCTTGCTCTTCCATACGCCGGGCAACGGAGCCTTTCGCTCAATCGCGAACCACGAGGCGACGGTAAGGAATCCGGTCACAAGAGCCCAGAAGCACACAAGTAGCCAGCCATCAAACCCAACGCGCTCCTCGTCGAGCAGTACGATGACTGGCCAATGCCACAGGTAGACGCCGTAAGAGACGCGGCCTAGGTCGACCAATGGTGCGACCGAAAGCAGGCGGCCGAAGACCGAGGTGTCGTCCATAGCCGAGCTAACAACGAACGCTGAGGCGACAATGACGCTGGCTTGGCCGCCGGCGTACCACCATCGCTCCGACCCATCAACGATCAGCGACACTCCAGCCAGCCAAGCAAACGAGCCAAGTCCTGCAACGACGAGTAGCCGTGACTGTGGGGTCCGCCAGCCAGGCCGCAGCATGATGCACGCAGCAGCGGCGCCGGCCGTGATGAGGCCGATACGGACGTCTGTGCCGTAGTAAAGCCTCGTGGTGCTCGTGGTCTCGTGGCTCGCGAGTTGGTAGCTCCATCCAAGCGACGCCAGGGTTGCCACCGTTGCGGCGACGAGGACGAGCGCTCGAAGCTCACGACCCGTCCGCTTGGCGATAAATGAGAGGCCGACGATGATGATGGGCCAGGCAACGTAGAACTGTTCTTCAATGGCCAATGACCAGGTATGGCGCAGTGGTGACGGTGTTTCGAACGTTGCGAAGTAGTCCTGAGCTTGGCCGATTTGTACCCAGTTGGAGACGTAGAACAGCGTGGCAATGACGTCAGTCCGCAGTGAGCGCGCAAGCTCAGCATCGCGAAGCAGAACAACGGCTGCGAGCACAACGAAACAGACTGCGAGAACGGCCGGAAACAGTCTCCTGACTCGCCGCCGCCAGAACGCGCCCAACGCAAGCTTTCCTGTCCGCTCAACCTCGGCCACCGCAAGTCCAGTGATCAAGAAGCCTGAAATGAAGAAGAAGAGGTCGACACCGATGAAGCCGCCAGAAATCACGCCTGCGTGAAAAAGGAAGACCGCGAAAACCGATAGTGCCCGGAGCCCGTCAAGGCCTGGCATGTAGCTCACGGAACGCATCACACCACGCAATCTGAGTTCGGTCAGCCAGTCCGAGCGAACGTCCAATGAGGAAAAGATGTATGGCGGAGGTGGACGGGAATCGAACCCGCCTACGATGGATCACATCGCACACCCGCTTTGAAGGCGGGGGAGCCCACCAGGTACTCGGACACCTCCGCCCGAGACCATAGCGGCCACGACGCCGCCTGCCGCTCTCCTGAGCCGCTCGGTGGATAGCCACCCAAATCACTCAATTGTGAATGTGTGGTGCTATGGATCTGTTCTATTCGGCCAAGGGCGGTGTCGGCTGTTCAACGGTGGCCGCGGGCGTTGCATTGTGTTCGGCGCTTGAAGTGCCAACCCTGCTTGTCGACTGTGGCGGCGATCTCGACCTTCTCCTCGGACTTCGTTGTTCGGGCGACCCCGTCGATATGGGATTGTGCGACTGGATGGTCGCCACCGACCCACCACCCGATGCGTTGGCCCGCCTCGAAGTGTTCGCCGGAAATGGTCTTTCGTTGCTGCCCGCAGGGTTGGCTCCCTGGCATGCCGACCCGGCTCGCATAGAGCTCTTGGCGACCCTGCTCGAACGAGATGGGCGGCGTGTCATCGTCGATGCGGGGACTCGGGATCGGGGTTCTCTGCTTGCGAGTGCATCTCAGACGGTGCTCGTGAGTCGATCGTGTTACCTCAGCCTTTCGAGCAGCCGATTCGCTCCTCGTCCCGACACGCTTGTAGTAGTGAAGGAGCGGGGACGTGCGTACTCGCTTGGCTTTGTCGAGCAATTCGTACCGGCCGATCGCACCGTGATGGTGCCGTGGGATACACGCGTCGGGCCGGCAATCGACTCGGGTCAGGCCGTTGTGCGCCTCCCGAAGCTGCTTGGCGAGTTGAAGGAAGTCGTGTGAGGGCTGTGCCGGCGCGAACCTCGACCGAGGAGCGGCTACGCCATCATCTTCGAGACCACCCTGGCGCCGACACGGCGGCACTCATCGAGCTGGTTCGTGGCGAGTCACCGCTCATCACCCAGCGAGAGGTCGCCAAGCTCGTCGACCAGGCGTTGGCCCGGGTCGATGGACTTGGCGCCTTGCTGCCGCTGCTCGAAGACGATTCGGTCACTGAGATCATGATCAACGGGCCGGGCCAGGTCTGGATCGACGGACCGAACGGTTTGACCAAGACCGAGGTCTTCCTCGATGAAGAAGCTGTGGTTCTGTTGATAGAGCGCGTTCTCGATCCGCTCGGGCTTCGGGTCGACCGGCGAAGCCCTGTGGCCGACGGTCGGCTGCGCGATGGCAGCAGAGTCAGCGTGGTCATACCGCCTCTCGCTCTCGATGGGCCGACGGTAACCATCCGTCGTTTTGCTACCCGGGCCTTCACCCTTGATGCGTTTGCTGATGAATCGGTGGTGATCTTGTTGCGCGCACTCGTCGCGAGTCGGGCGACGATGCTCGTGGTCGGAGGAACTGGCGCGGGAAAGACCTCGCTTCTCAATGCGATCGGGGCAGAGATCCCGGTCGACGAACGGATCGTGACGATCGAAGACACCGCCGAACTACGTTTACCCGGCGACCACGTGATTCGACTTGAGGCTCGGCCATCGAACAGCGAGGGGGTTGGGGCGGTGCCGATTAGAGATCTCGTCAAAGCCTCCATGCGAATGAGGCCGGACAGAATTGTGGTTGGCGAGGTGCGTGGGGCAGAGGCCCTCGACCTTCTGCTTGCGCTTACGAGCGGACACGAGGGCTCGCTCGCGACTTGCCATGCGGGGTCACCTCAGTCGGCGGTTCGTCGCCTCGCGACGCTCGCGCTGCTGGCCGGCGTCGAGTTGCCGCTCGAGGCCGTGTCTGGCCTTATCGGCTCCGCGTTCGATGTCGTTGTCACCGTTCGTCGTGTCGGGCCGACGCGTTCCATCGTGTCGATCGCCGAGGTCGACCATCGCGAGGGATTAGTTGTTCGAGAGTTGTGGCCGCACCAGTCAGAAGCGGCTACTCGACTGGCCGTGCGCGCTGCGCTTGCCTCGCTCGGCGGTGAGAACCGATGACGGCATTCGTTGCAGGACTGTTTGCCGCGGTGGTTGTACTCGGCGTTGGCACTCCGGACGGCGTGGCCCCAGATCGATTCGAGAAGCCAGGCGCTCCTCCCGTCACCCTCGTGGTTCTGGGAAGCGTTCTCGCCGGGTTGTTGTTCTCGATGCCGTTGCTTGTGCTTCCTATTCCGGCAGCGATTGCCCTTGCGTTCAGGCAATATCGCCGTCGCAAGCGAATCCGAGCTTGCGCTGCGCTGAAGGCGCAGACGCCGCTCATGCTCGATGCAGCTGTGCAGCGACTCGCCTCTGGTGTTTCGTTCTCGACATCGCTGGTTGGAGCGCTTCGCGAAAATCCGCTGATCGGAAAACAACCCCCGGTTGCGGCTGCGGTTGCCAGTATCGACAGTGGGGCTGGCGTTGCTGAGGCGCTCTCCCATATGTCGGTTGACCTCGACGCCGAATGGGCTCGGCTCCTCGCCGCGACGAGTGCGGTGCTGCTCGAATCCGGTGGTCAGGGTGCGCTTGCGCTCGACCGTTTGGCCGACACGCTGAGGGGACGTAACCGCGCCTCAGAAGAAGCCGCGGCCCAGGCGGGGCAAGCCACCGCATCGGCCGCTGTTCTTGGCGTGCTCCCACTGCTCTTCGCGCTCGTGCTCGGGATCGTAAATGGTGAGGCCCGCGACCTGTACATCACGACGTGGCTCGGCGCTGGGTGTCTTCTGATTGCGATCGGGCTAACGGCGTTGTGCTGGACGATTTTCGATCGCGTGTTAATGGGGGTTGCGTCATGAGCCTTCTCGTTTGGCTTGCCAGCACAGGACTGCTCCTCACGTTGCTCTGGCCTTCGGTGGACAGCGACGCCACAAGCTGGGGCCTATCTAGCCGTCTCCTTGACGCGGCTAGAGCGCCGGGCCAGACAAGGCTGCGAACTCGCCGGCTTGACGAGGAGGTGCCCGCAACCCTCGACTTGATCTGCCTTGCTATCGGTGCCGGCGCCACCGTCGCAGCAGCCTTGCGAACAGTTGCCCTTCGGGGACCTCAACACACCGCAGCGCACGCGACAAAACTCGTGGCTGAACTCGACGCTGGTCTCTCGCTCGACGCCGTGCTCCGGCGTATCCCCAACTCAATCGCTCCTGCCTACCAACCAGCTGTCGACACGCTTCGCACAACTCTCACCCATGGTTCACCGGTCGGCGAGCTGATCCTTCGGCTTGGCGATGAAGCCAGAGCATCGCGGCAACGCCAACTCGAGAAGCGAGCGCGTCAACTGCCGGTGCTTCTTCTGTTTCCACTTGTCGCGTGTTCGCTCCCCGCGCTGATCGTAGGCGCCGTCGTTCCGCTCGTGGTCGTCAGTCTCTAGCACCAGATCACCTCGCGGAAACTGCCGCCGAACTGCATTCGTGGCCCCGCCACCTCGTCGCCCGGCGAACTCACGCCGGCACACAACACAGGAGATCAAGATGTATCTAGCAACAGAACTACGCCGTAGTGGACACAGTCCCGGCCTGACTCGAAGCAGTCTTTCGCAGAAGGGGCAGGCAACGGCGGAGTATGCGCTCGTCATAGTTGGCGCCGCGACTATCGCTGGCCTCGTATTGGCCTGGGCTGGAAGCACAGGAAAGATCACCCGCCTTCTCAACGCAGTGCTCGACGCCGTTATCGGGCAGGTCGGCTGATGGCACGGGGGAAGGAGCGGGGGCAGGCAACCGTCGAACTGGCACTGGTCCTTCCCCTTGTGGTCCTCTTTGCACTCATCGTTGTCCAAGCGGCGCTCGTCGCGAATGCTCGGCTACTTGTGTCACATGCGGCGCGTGAAGGCGCTCGGGCCGCTGCCGTCGACCCCAGTCAGGCCACCGCTGCCTCAGCGGCTCGTGGCTCACTTGGGGTTCCCGGCGATCGCCTTGCCATCTCAATGAGCGGCGGGTCGTCCGAGGGTGAGTTGATCACCGTCACAGTCGTATATTCGGTGCCGACCAACGTTCCCCTCGTTGGGCAACTCATTGGCGATGTCGAAGTCGAGGCGAGTGTCACGATGCGGGTCGAATGACGATGGCGGCCTCGGGGGCACCTATTGACCGTTGTATTACGAATTGTCATACTCAAGGAATGGCGAAAGCGATCTCTGTACGGCTTGATGACGAAGCTGAACGTGCCCTTCACATACTTGAGGCTTCTGGCCTTAGCTGCTCCGAGGCGATCCGAACGTCGTTGCTCGCGTCAGCGGCCCGACTTCGGCGAGGAAGTGAGCTTGCAGCCGAAGCTGCTGCGCTTGAAGCAGACGACGATGATCGTGAGGAAATGCTGGCCGTGGCAGCTCTAATGGAGTCGATACGTGCGGCGGGGTGACGTCTTTCGATTCCGAAGTCCAAAAGGTGTTGGGCATGAACAGCAAGGCGTCAGATACGGGGTCGTTGTGCAGGCTGATGAGTTCTTGCCCCGCTCAGTCGTGATCGTCGCCCCAACTTCTCGGAGCGCTCGGGCCGCCTCGTTTCGACCGAGCATTAACGTTGATGGCGAAGCGACTCGGGTCCTGGTCGAACAACTTGGTGCGGTAGACGTACAGCGTCTCGGCGAGTCGCTCGGCGCTGTGACAGCAGCAGAGATGTGGTCAATCGAGGATGCGCTCGTCGCTGTCCTTGGGCTGAACTAACTGCCTCCGGATTTGGTTGTCAGCACTCCTAGACGCGTCCTTCGGCCGTGTTCTGTGACCCGACCTCGAGCGCTCCATTCATCGCCGCTCAATCAGGCGTGAGCTCTGGCGCTCGTCTCGCCAGCAGCACGGCTCCGACCAGTACGCTGGCTCCGGCGATGAGACCGCCGTATGACATCGACCATCCAGCTCCGAAGTGGTCGCCGACAAGTCCGGTTATCGGTCCGCCAATCGGCGTCGAGCCGAGGAACAGCACCGCAGAGAGCGCGAGGATTCTGCTCCGTATCTGCTCACTTGATCGCTGTTGGAGAAGCACGGTCGTCGAGTTCACAAACATCGTGCTGCAGAACCCGAGCACGACGACGATCCCCATCGTTACCCAGGGTGTGGTTGAAAGCCCTCCGAGGGTCAGCGCAGTCGAAAGCCCGGCGCCCGCTATTAACACTGATTTTGGGGCGACGTTTATCTGTCTGGCGACAAACAACGAGCCGGCGATGTTGCCAAGGCTGAGGGCCGACAGCAGATAGCCGAAGTACGACGCGGCCTGATTGAGGAGGCCTTCAGCAACGAGGGGGAGGGCGACGAGTGTGTTGAACCCGAATGTTGACACCACCGTGAAAACGACCATCAAGATGCGGAGGACTGGGTCGGCCCACACCGCCCGGAGCCCATCGCGGATCGGGGTCGCTGACTTCGCAGAGCGTTGGATCAGTCGGAACTTCGTGGTGTCCATGCGCAACAGACCGATCAGCATGACAAGAAAGCTGAAGCCGTTGATGAGGAAAACCCAGCCTGCGCCGACTGCTTCGAAGAGTGCGGCTCCGATGAGCGGTCCGATCATTCGAGAACCGGTCATCGCCGAGGTCGACAGCGATGTGACGTTGGCGAGGTCTTGAGGTTTTGCGAGCTCAGTCAGGAGAGTTCGACGGGTCGGATTGTCAAAAGCCGAGAGCACGCCCCCCATTGCCGTGAGGAGATACAACGCAGTCAACGACTCGACACCGGAGAGAACTACAACACCGAGAAGCACCGCCTGTGCTGCGAGCGCGCCCTGGAGGACGATGGTGAGGTTGTATCGATTCACTCGGTCAGCGATTGACCCAGCCCACAGTCCGAGAACCAGGATCGGCAAGAACTGAAACGCGGTGATCAGGCCAAGCTCTAGGCCATCTCCGCCGAGGGAACGGACGAGCAGAATCAACGCAGTGGTTTGTGCCCAGGTTCCAACGCCGGAGGCGACGAACGAGCCGAGGTAGATCCGAACGTTTGGCTCGGTCATTGACCGGAAGGTTCCGGCCGCTGGGTCTCGTGGTGTCACGGGGCGACGTTACCCGACGTCAGGAGATTAGAACGGGTCGTCGGTCGCTCCGAGCGTGTGGTTGAGGAGGGCTAAGGCAGCCCACCGCTCGAGGGGCTCGTTGCCATTGCCGCACTTCGGTGATTGCACGCACGAGGGGCAGCCACTACTGCATTCGCAGTTCTGGAGTACCTCGGCCGTGGCGCCAAGGTGGCGCTCGGCCACGTCGTATGCGAGATCGGCAACCCCCGCGCCTCCCTCGTAGCCGTCATAGATGAAGACGGTGGGAAGACCGGTGGCCGGCGCACTCGCAATCGATACACCGCCAACATCCCAGCGGTCGCAGATTGCGAAGAGGGGCAAGATGCCGATGGCGGCGTGCTCCGCCGCGTGGAGTGCCCCCGGGATCTTGAAGTCGGCGATTCCGGCTTTTGCCATCTCGTCTGCAGCCCACTCGTACCACACACTTGTTGTGGTGAGAACAGATGCCGGAAGGTCGAGGTCGACGGTTTCAAGCACCCTGCGTCCCTGCGCTTCTTTGCGCTGATACCCCGTGACGCGACTGGTGACTTTGACCGTGCCGAGGTGGACCGTAGCGGGGCCGATTTGTTGTGTCAGTGCAGTAGACAATACTTCAAGCTCAATACTCGACCTTGCCTGGGTCCACGTTTTCCCATCGGCAGGCTCGACGATGGCCCGTCTGGTGTCGAGGTCGAGTTCGGTCACGGTGAAGGTTTGGCCCCGATGAAGGTAGATAGCGCCCGGATGAACGAGGTTTGGTGCTCGGCCGAGCTCGACGGTGCCAATCGGCCCGCCAGTCTCGTCGACGATTTTCACTTCACCAGCGGACGACGAGCGAATGCCGATCTTGGTGAATGGCACGCCTCGCCCGTCCCACACGGCTCGAGGCCGCCCCCTCGGGTCGGGCCGGATTCGAAGCTCATCGTCGACCACAAGCCGATGCACACTGTCGTCGAGTTCGGGCCAGAGCTTGTCGTCGTCGTGAATGAGTGGCTTCTCGTAGGCCGCGCACGCGATGTGAGGGTCGAGAATATGTGGGTTGTCGATGTTGACGATGATCGGCTCTGGCGGTCGCGTGAAGAGCTCAGTTGGATGGTGCACAAACCACTGGTCGAGCTGATCGTCGCCGGCAACGAGCACAGCCAACGAGTCTTGCCCGCCACGGCCGGCTCGTCCGATCTGTTGCCAGAACGACGCGATGGTGCCGGGAAATCCGCAAAGTACTGTGGCATCCAGGCCGCCGATGTCGACGCCAAGCTCAAGGGCGCTCGTGGTCACGACTGCTCGTAGCTTGCCGGTCGAGAGTTCGTCCTCAATCTCTCGCCGTTCGGACGCAAGATAGCCAGACCTGTATGGGCGAACGGTAGACGAGAGGTGTTTGGGGAGCGCTCGCTGTATCCCTGCAGCAACCCGCTCTGTCTGGGATCGACTCGAGCAGAAGGCAATGACTCGACGATCTGATTGCACCAACTCGCTGACGACCCTGATGGTCTCAGTGGTAGGTGACTGACGAATACCCTTCTCGGCGTTGATCAGCGCAGGTCTGACGACGGCGACGGTTCGTTTGGCACAGGGTGAACCATCGATGTCGACAAGGGCGACTGACTTACCGCATAGGTCAGTCGCCAGTGTGGTTGCCTCGCCGATCGTGGCCGAGCAGAAGATGAACGTCGGGTCGCCGCCATAGAGCGCGCACGCCCGGCGGAGGCGCCGCAAGACTTGGCCGACGTTGGAACCGAAGATTCCTCTCAGCACATGTAGTTCGTCGACGACGACGTAGCGCAACCGCTTGAGAAACGTGGCCCACTTGGCGTGGTTTGGCAGCAGACCATGGTGCAGCATTTCGGGGTTGGTCAGCACAACGTTTGCGTTCGATCGGGCCCAGGTCCGGTCGGGACGTGGTGTGTCTCCGTCGTAGGTGACGGCGATGAGTCGGTCGATATCGAGAGCCCCGAACGCACGAAGCTGATCGTGGGCGAGCGCTTTGGTTGGATAAAGAAGAAGGGCTGTGTCAGACCGGATCCCGTCGACAATTGACTCAGCGATTGGTAGGCGGAAACAGAGCGATTTCCCCGAGCCGGTTCCGGTTGAGATCACTACTGACTGTCCGCTCCTGGCCAGATTGATCGCCTCCGCTTGGTGGCTCCACAGTCCTTCTGGGGGGATACATCGCTGGATCGGGTCAGGGAAGGGGTGGTCAAGGACTCCGAAGCTCGCGACACGCGCCGGAATCTCGCCGAGATGGGCCAAGGAGTCGCCGTGGCCCAGAAAAGACAGGTCGTCAGGGGAGAAGGGCGTTGTGAGCGCTGGGGGAGCGAGAGTCACCACGAGATTCTAGCTTGAATCGGGCGAACGAGTGTTCGTAGGTGAATTCACCTGTTTGGCCAACGCAGGCCGTATTGCGCTCATCGCCAATTCTCGGCTGCCGATGGGTGGGTAAATACCCGTATCCTTAGGCCTGTTTGCGCGATGGCATTGGGTGATTTCCCGGGATGCAAGATCGCCTAGAAAGATATTGACCAACAGCGTCGAAGAGAAATTGTGGCCCGAATCCAACCCTCAATCGCAGCATGAATCGGCAGCTACCGATCCCTGCAGATAACCGAGACGCCGTTGAGGCTTTTGTCGCGACCGAACTCGCTGGTCTCTTTAGCGACGAGCCGATCGGTTCGCTGCGTATCGTTGGAGGGCAGCGGGCGGCCGATGCCAAGCTTCGTAGTTTTGACGTCGCAGGCTACGCCGATCGTCGCAGTGAGGTTGCACCCCAAAAGAAACGCGGGTCGTCCGGCCTATCGCCGTACATCCGGCACGGTCTGCTCGGACTCCAGGAGGTCTGGGACGCGGTTGAAGGTGGTCCCGAGGCTGACGTTGGCGCGTTCCGGGACGAACTGTTGTGGCAAGAGTACGCCCGGCACTGGTATGCCAGGCTCGGCCACGCGACCAAGTCGGGGCTTCGGAACGAGCTAAAACCGACGACTGACAACTTCTCCTGGAACGAGAGCATGGCCTGCCTCGACCTGTCGATCGGTGAACTCGAAGAAGAAGGCTGGCTCGTCAACCAGGCCAGGCTCTGGCTTGCATCGCATCTGGCTGTTCGAGAAGGCGCTGACTGGCGTGTTGGCGAAGAGTATTTCTTTCGTCATCTCATCGACGGGTCCCGAGCAGCAAACCGCCTCGGATGGCAGTGGGCAACCGGTGTTGGTTCCGCCAGGGTCTACGGCTTCAGCCGCTGGCAGGTCGAAAAGCGTGCTGCCGGACTGTGTGCATCATGTGATCTTGTCCATTCGTGTCCCATCGAGAACTGGCCAGCAGAGCCGCACCTTGTCGCCGTCGAGAGTCCGGTCGCGCTGACAACTGACTCTGACGTCAATGCAACCAGAGGGCCGCTCGCCCCGGTGCTGCAACGATCTCCGGAGGCGGTGTGGCTGACGGCCGAGTCGCTCGGATCGGGCGATCCTGCGCTTGCCGCGCACCCTGATCTACCCGCGATCTTCGTCTTCGACGAGCCTCTGCTCGCGGGCCTGCAACTCAGCGCAAAGCGCCTGGTGTTTCTCACTCGAACTCTCGCTGAACTTGCGACGACACGGCCCGTCGAGCTGTGGCGCGGTCGGCCTTCTGAGATCATCAGCGGGCGGCATGCTGCTGTCACGTTTGCTCCTGTACCTGGCTTCCATCGTCGCGCGGCAGCGGCGGATCTTGCCGGGCTGTACCCGTACCCATGGCTTCGTATTCCCGGTGGCGGCACCGTGGCCACACTCGAGGCATGGAAGCGCCAATTCAATTCGGAGGGCCACCGCGACCTTGCGGTGTCATTCGACTAGATTCACACTGATGCCCCGTCTCACCCCCTCCCAATGCGGTGCCGAACGCACTGTCGTTCTGGAGGTGCCAGCGCGACTCGATCTCGTGACGGTCGTTCGTATGGTGATCGCGACGGCATCGACCTGCGACAACGCCTTGACCGGCGATCGTGTTGACGACCTGCGATGGGTCGTGTCTGAGGGTGTGACAAATGCGATCGAGGCGAGCCACCTGACCTCTGAGAACGGCCGCGTCACCATTGCGTGTGAAGTGCTTGGCAACGGCGTGGCGCTCGAGGTAACCGATGACGGTCCCGGCGTGCCAGAAGTAATTGCGAAACATTCGATCGATGACCCGGATCGGCTGGCCGTTGAAGGTGGTTTCGGCATCCCGCTGATGCGTCATCTGAGTTCGAGCCCTGTGAAATTTGACTCCAGCCCAGCTGGCACGACCGTCTCCCTCGAACTTCGCCAGTAACCTAGGCGAGTCGGTCGTGCAGAACTAACTGCCCCCAACCCCCCCGTTAGGCCAGAAACAATGTCCGAAGGCTCCCTAGAGGTTCGAAAAGACGCGTGGAGTGGTGGTGATACCCGGCTTGCCCGTTCGGTCGCTCGCCCTCTCGTTCGATTCCTTGCTCAGGAGGCGGCCTCAGGCATATTGCTCATCGTCGCAACTGTCGCTGCCCTGATTTGGGTCAACAGCGGTTGGGGCGACACGTATCATTCATTCTGGGAGACAGAGCTTGGAGCAACCTTCGGCGACACTGGCCTCTTCATGCATGACGGCCACCCGTTCTCACTCGAGTTCTGGGTAAATGACGCTCTGATGGTGCTCTTCTTTTTTGTCGTTGGTCTCGAGATCAAAACTGAGCTCGTGGTTGGTGACCTGCGAGACCCAAAGGCAGCAGCGCTTCCTGCCATCGGTGCCATTGGCGGCATGGTCATCCCGGCCCTCGTTTACTTCGCCGTGAGCGGCGGCGGCGATCGTGCCGCTGGCTGGGGCATCCCAATGGCGACCGATATCGCTTTTGCGGTGGGTGTGCTCACGTTGCTCGGACCGCGGGTTCCTCACCGGCTCAAGCTTTTCCTGCTGACGCTCGCAATCGCCGACGACATCGGCGCCATCCTGGTTATCGCCGCCTTTTATTCATCCGGGCTTAGCTTCGTTTGGCTCGCCGCTGCCTTTGCGAGCTTCGGCCTGATTTTTTTCCTCCAACGAAGCCGGGTCTGGTACATGCCGGTCTATGTGATCATTGGCGTGTTCAGCTGGTATGCCATGCTGCAGTCGGGTGTGCACGCAACGATTGCTGGCGTGATTCTTGGCCTGCTCACTCCGGCCACGCCGCTGCTGGGCGAGCGCCGTTTCGAAGCAATCGAAGACTTCTTGACCGGCGACAGCGTGACACCAGCCAACGTAAACGACGCAAACTGGAAGCTTCGTGAATCGGTGTCAGTGTGCTCACGACTTCTTCGTGTCCTCTCGCCTTGGACTGGCTTCCTGATCGTGCCTCTGTTTGCGTTGGCCAATGCCGGTGTCGAGATATCGCGAAGCGCTGTTGGCGATGCGGCCACGTCGCCGGTTGCTCTCGGAGTGTTCTTTGGCCTTGTGGTTGGGAAGCCGCTTGGTGTCGCCATGTTTACGCTCGGAGCCACGAGGCTCGGTCTCGGCACTTTGCCCCGCGGTGTGACGCCTCGTCACATCGTCGGCGGTGGAGCGGTCGCCGGAATCGGCTTCACGGTTGCATTGTTTGTCGGTGGGCTCGCCTTCTCCGACAATGCTTTGTATGCCGATGAGGCAACGATCGGCATTCTGGCGGCGTCGCTCGTCGCCACAATCGTCGGCTGGTTGATCCTCCGCGGAGCCCCTGTCGCGTCAGACAATTAGCCGTCGCCAGCAATAGACCGGATTCGGCAGGGTCAAAAGGCGCTTATTTGAAGCTATTTTGGCCGGTGTTGGTAAAAGGCCTCGCTTCCTTCCTAGCCTGCCCTGGTGGCCCATCCGCTCGTTATTGTCGAATCCCCAGCCAAAGCTCGAACCATCGCCAGCTATCTCGGCGACGAATACATGGTCGAGTCATCCATCGGACACGTGCGCGATTTGCCGCGCCGGGCCAAGGATGTGCCAGAGGCATACAAGAAAGAGTCATGGGCCAGACTCGGTATCGACGTCGATAATGGGTTCAAGCCCATCTACGTTGTTTCGCCCGAAAAGAAGGACCAGGTCAAAAAGCTTCGGGCGCTAATGAAGAATGCGTCTGAACTCGTACTCGCAACCGATGAGGATCGCGAGGGAGAGGCCATCGCTTGGCATCTGCTTGAGGTGCTGAAGCCGAAAATTCCGGTGAAGCGAATGGTGTTCCACGAGATCACACCTGAGGCAATCCAGCGGGCAATCGACTCGCCGCGAGAACTGGACCGTGACCTCGTGAACGCTCAAGAGGCCCGCCGCCTCTTGGACCGCCTCTATGGCTACGAGGTTTCCCCAGTTCTCTGGAAGAAGGTCCTAACCGGATCAAGCGCTGGCCGAGTACAGAGCGTTGCAACCAGAATTGTCGTCCAACGTGAACGTGAACGTATGGCGTTCCGCTCCGCAAACTATTGGGACTTGTCTGGCCTGTTCTCCGCCGGCTCTGAAAACCCCTTCAAGGCAATGCTCGTCGAACTCGACGGAGCGAGGGTCGCGAGCGGACGTGACTTCGGCCAAGACGGCGTCCTGAACAAGGCTGAAGTTGCCCACCTCGATGAGGCGAAGGCAACTGCGTTGGCCGCTGATCTTCAGGGCCGAACAGCAACAGTCGCCTCTCGCGAGGCGAAGCCATACCGCCGCCGTCCCGCGGCACCCTTTACTACTTCCACGTATCAGCAGGACGCTGGTCGGAAGCTTCGCCTGAGCTCTGCGTCGGCGATGCGGGTTGCTCAGGGCCTCTACGAGCGTGGCTATATCACCTACATGCGAACCGACTCGGTGACCCTGTCTGCCGCCGCTGTCGCAGCCGCTCGGAGCCAGATCACAGAGCGTTATGGCGCGGAGTTTGTTCCGGCTGAACCTCGGACCTACCAAACGAAGGCGAAGAACGCGCAGGAGGCTCACGAAGCCATCCGACCTTCTGGCGACACATTCCGTACCCCCGAAGAAGTTGCGGGCGAACTCAACACGCAAGATCGTCAGGTTTACGAGCTCATTTGGCAGCGGACCGTCGCCTCGCAGATGACCGACGCCACTGGCGAAACCGTGACTCTGCGACTCGCCGCCGAGAGCGCAAAGGGCGACCGCGTAGTCTTCTCGACTTCGGGCACCGTCATTGCTCATCAAGGATTCTTGAGCGTCTATCGCGAGAGCGCAGACGAAGACGACAGCGCCGATGAGGCGCAAGAGCAGTTGCTCCCCGCCCTCGACACGGGTGATACCGCGTTAATCGAAAGCGCTGAGGCCGCAGGACACGACACCTCACCTCCATCGCGCTACACCGAAGCTTCACTGGTCAAGCGCCTCGAAGAGCTTGGCGTCGGTCGACCCTCCACATACGCCGCCATCATGGGCACTATTCAGAACCGCGGCTACGTCTGGAAGAAAGGCACGGCGCTTGTCCCTACCTTCTTAGCGTTCGCCGTCATCGCCCTGCTCGAACAACACTTCCCTGATCTCGTCGACTTCGCCTTCACCGCGAAGATGGAAACCGACCTCGACACTATTGCTGCCGGTGATCGCGAGGCCGAGCCGTGGCTATCCGATTTCTACTTCGGCGAGGCCGACAAAGACGGCCTTAAGGACAAGGTCGATAACCGACTAGGCGACATCGACGCCCGCGCGATCAACTCGATCCCTGTTGGTGTCGACGCTGATGGCGTCGCCGTGATCGCCAGGGTTGGCCGCTATGGCCCATATCTCGAACGAGGCGAAGACCGAGCGTCGATCCCAGAAGATCTTGCGCCAGACGAGCTCACGATCGAGAAGGCGATTGCGCTTATCGATGCACCAAAGAGCGATCGTGTCATTGGCGCTCACCCAGAAACTGGCCTCGACATCATGGTGAAGGCTGGGCGGTTCGGGACATACGTGCAAATGGGTGAGCACACCGACGACGGTGACAAGCCCCAAACAGGCTCGCTCTTCAAGACCATGACCGCTGATGACCTGACGCTTGAACAGGCTGTTCAGGTGCTGTCGTTGCCAAGACTCATCGGCAACGACCCAGAAGACGATAAGCCGATCGAAGCGTTCAACGGACGATTTGGCCCTTACATCAAGAAGGGGACCGACAGCCGCAGCATCGACAGTGAAGAGCAGCTGTTGTCAATAACTCTTCCTGAGGCACTTGCCGTATTGGCTCAGCCAAAGCGTCGCCGCGGCCAAGCTGCGGCCGGCCCAATCAAGGTGGTCGGTATCGACCCCGTGAGTGACAAAGAGATGCAGGTCAAAGACGGCCGCTTCGGACCATACGTCACTGACGGCGAGATAAACGCGTCGCTTCGTAAGGGTGACAACGTCGACACCATCTCGCCTGAGCGGGCATCAGAGCTATTGGCCGAGCGCCGGATCAAGCTCGAACTCGATCCACCAAAGAAGAAAAAGAAGAAGGCCACCAAAAAGAAGGCCACCAAGAAGAAGGCAGTGGCCAAGAAAGCAGGCGCCAAAAAAGCGCCAGCAAAGAAGGCCGCTCCCAAGCTGGCCGCCTCCTCCGGTGGTGACGAGGATCCGTTCTAGCCGTGGCGAAGTACATCGCCTTTGAGGGCGTCGATTGGTCTGGCAAAAGCACTCAAGCACAGCTTTTGGCCGCGCGACTCGACGCCGTGCTCACTCGTGAGCCGGGGGGAACCCCACTCGGGGCTGAGCTCCGTCAACTCTTGCTCGAGAATGACAGGTCGGCAGTGAATCCGCGAGCCGAGACGCTCCTGATGGCGGCCGATCGGGCTCAGCATCTCGCCGAGGTCGTCGAGCCTGCGCTCGCGGCGGGACGCCACGTAGTGTCTGACCGGTCGGCCTACTCATCGCTTGCATACCAAGGCGGTGGTCGCGAGCTCGGGGTTGACTCAGTTCGCTCGATCAACGACTGGGCGATTGACGGCCGCTGGCCCGATCTCCTCATTTATCTCGACCTCGACATCGGCGTCGCAGGTACGCGCACCGAGCGGGAACCCGACCGACTTGAAGCCGAAGGCAACACGTTTCAGCAGAGGGCTCGCGACACCTATCGAGCGCTCATGGCGGACCAGCCTGACCGATGGGTCATTGTCACGGCAAGCGGTTCCGTCGATGAGGTCGCGGCTGCAGTGTGGGAGGCCGTCGCGCCACGGCTTGACCTCCAATGATCGAGCCCTTCGCTGACGTCATTGGCCAGGATGCAGCCGTTACTCGCCTCACCAAAGCCGCTGAGTCGCCGGTGCACGCCTATCTGTTCCTCGGCCCGCGCGGCTCAGGCAACGAGGCTGCAGCCCGGGGCTTCGCGGCGCTGCTGCTTTCGCACGAAAAGGATGGCGATGCCGCAGACCGAGATCGACGTCTTGCGCTTGCCGGGTCGCATCCCGACCTCCAGATTTTCGAGCCACAGGGCGCCGCGTATCGAGTCGAAGAGGCCGAGGCCATAATCGCCGCAGCCTCAACATCGCCGGTTGAAGGCGCCCGCAAAGTCCTCGTCATTCGGACCGTCGAGATGCTCGTCGAGGCCACTATCGGGAAGCTACTCAAAGTCATCGAAGAACCGCCAGCAACTGTCGTGTTCGTACTGTTGGCCGAAGAGATTCGCCCCGAGTTAGTCACGATCGAAAGCCGCTGCGTGACGGTCGAGTTCTCGCCCGTGTCGGTGCAAAGCATTGTCGATCTGCTGACGTCGAGTGGGGTGGACCCAGGCCGAGCGTTCGCCGCAGCGTCGGCATCAGGTGGCGATGTCGGCCGCGCCCGACTACTCGCAACCGACGATGCGCTCGCGATTAGAGCCGAGTTGTGGCAGGACATACCGCACCGTCTCAACGGCACCGGGGCTACTGCGGTCGAACTCGTGCATCAGGTGCGAGACGCAATCGGAGCGGCCCAGGGCCCGCTTGAAGCCAAGCAGGCGATCGAACTCGAAGAGCTTGACGAGCGGGCGGAACGGTTGGGGGAGCGAGGGTCCGGCCGGTCCGAGCTGATCGCAAAACACAAACGAGAGGTGCGTCGAATGCGGACCGACGAGTTGCGCTTTGGTTTTGCCACTCTCGCCAGGCACTACCGCGATGTGCTTGTCGCCGGCAACGATCCGGTTGCATTCGAGAAACTCGACGCCATTCGCGACGCCACCGAGGCCTTGGTGCGGAACCCCAACGAGCCTCTGCTTCTGCAGTCGTTGTTGTTGCGCCTTGATTCCAGTCGCTAGGCTGTCGGCTCCGCCCGGATAGCTCAGTCGGTAGAGCGATTCACTCGTAATGAATAGGTCCCGAGTTCAATTCTCGGTTCGGGCTCGTGTCCATCCTCCATACAGCGTCAGCGCCACTCGATGGCTGACCAGGCAACGTTCGTAGCGGACACTGAGCCGTTCATGGCCTCGCTGTACTCCACCGCGATGCGACTGTCTGGCAACAAGTCCGATGCCGAAGACCTCGTGCAAGAGACATACCTCCGGGCGTTCCGGAGCTACGCAACCTTCAAAACAGGCACCAACCTGCGCGCCTGGCTGTTTCGGATTCTGACCAATGCGCACATCAACCGGTATCGATCGCGTTCGCGGCGTCCTGATGAGACCGAACTCAACGACATCGACGATCTTTATCTCTATAAGAAGCTTCATAATCCCTCCGAATTTGGCCGGTCGGCCGAAGACGAGCTCATGGATCTGTTCAGCGATAGCGAAGTAGTCAACGCAGTTGATGCCTTGCCAGATACGTATCGAATGGCCGTTCTGCTCGCTGATGTAGAGGGTTTTAGCTACAAAGAGATCGCTGAAATCCTCGATATTCCGATTGGCACGGTGATGAGTCGACTCCATCGGGGAAGAAAATCGCTCCAACGGTCGTTGTATGAGTTTGCGTCGGCTCGTGGACTGACCGATGCGCCAGCACCGTCCGAGGTAGCAAAATGAGTGATCAACTGGGTTGTGGCGGCGACGTCGACTGCGAGAAGGCGCTTGCCGAGCTCTATTCCTACGTCGACGGGTGGACCGAGGGTTCCGACCGGGGTTCGATCAAGCAGCATCTCGAGGCCTGCGCCCCCTGTCTCGACGTTTTTGGTTTCCACGAGAGTCTGCAGCGCCTGATCAGTACGACCTGTCAGAGCGAATTGCCTGACACCGTGCGAGCCCGTGTCCTTGAGGCCCTGAAGGCGTGCGAGGCCGAGTCAGACACGTAACGCACGGTGGTGTCATCACCTTGTCGCCGTCAACTCGTCGTCGGGTAATCCTGCTATCAGTTCGGTGAACGCCAATTCTCGGTCTACACTCGCCTTCATGCTTTTGGCTGTTGTTTGGCATTATTGGATCGGGTTCATTCTCGCTGCAAGTTCGTTTTTCCTCGTGGTTGCAGTGATTGCCGGGTACTTCATCAAGGTGAAGAGTCCCGGGTATCCGAAGAAGCAGTAGTGACCGACACCGTCGACTGGGATCTCGCTCGCAAGATCGCCGCTCGAATGGCGGCAAACAAACCGTACGCCACGCCGTCAACGTGGGGCTCGCTTGAAGACGATTTCCTTGAGCTGACGCCGATTGCCGAAGAACTCGTCGCTGACGAGACCGGACTCCGATCGTTGTCTGGGGCGGCTCGAGCCAAGGCGACCGACCGGGCTGGATGGGTCGACGCCAATCTGTCTAGCTTTGACCGACTGCTGCGACCTCTGCTTGAGAGCTTTGGCGACGACGATGAAGAACCGGGCTGGTTCAGTCGTGTTCTTGAGCCGGTCTCCGATTTAGCAGGCCCTAAGGTGGCTGGCGCCGAGGTCGGTGCATTGCTTGGCTGGATGTCGGGCCGCGTCCTCGGGCAATACGATCTCTTAGTCATCGAAGACGAGCGCCCCGAAGATCAAGACTGGGTCTACTACGTTGGCCCAAACATCATCGGGTTAGAGGAGCGTTACGGCTTCTCACCTCGGGAGTTCCGTCTCTGGATCGCCGTGCATGAGTGCACTCACCGGGCTCAGTTCACCGGCGTCCCTTGGCTTCGGCCCTACTTCTTATCGTTGGTAAACGAACTCCTCGATGCAGTCGATCCCGACCCTAAGCGGATGACCGAGACGGTCAAGAACCTCGTTGAACAGCGCCGAAAAGGCGATCCCGATCGGGCCACTCTCAAAGACGGCGGACTCGGCGCGCTGTTTGCAACCCCCGATCAGAAAGCGACGCTCGACAAGATGACTGGGCTCATGAGCCTGCTAGAAGGTCATGGCGACATCACAATGGATCGTGCGGCCACTCACCTCATTCCAAGCCAAGCCCGCTTCTCTCGAATCATGTCGGCTCGTCGAAAGAACCCAAACGGGTTGGCGAAAGTGGTCCAACGGTTGACCGGCATGGAAGCCAAGATGGCTCAGTACGAAGAAGGCGAGAAATTCGTCGAAGCCGTCGAAACGGCCGGAGGACGAGAGCTCTTTGACCTCGTGTGGTCTGGGCCAGAGGCGCTGCCATCAATTGACGAGATCCGCCAGCCAGAGCTGTGGATCGCTCGAAACAGCTAACCGACGATCTCCTCGGCCGGAGCACCTTCCCGCCAGCCGGACGTGCGGTGACCTGCGCTGTCTCCGGCGGTGCTGACTCCCTTGCCCTGCTTGCCCTGTCGTGCTCGGCTGACCTCGTGGTCACCGCAGTGCACGTTGATCATGGCCTACGGCCAGAATCGGCAACTGAGGCCGATGTTGTTGCCGACGCCGCACGTCGGTTCGGTGCTTCTTTCCGGTCTGAGTCAGTCGCTATTGCCCCCGGTTCGGATCTTGAAGCACGGGCGAGGGCGGCCAGGCACGGGGTGCTCGGCGACGACGCAATGACGGGTCACACCCTGGACGACCAGGCCGAGACCGTGCTGATCAACCTGGTGCGAGGCGCCGGATCTCAGGGCCTGGCGGCCATGCGGCCTGGGTTCCGTCATCCAATTCTCGGGCTGCGGCGTTCTGAGACCGTGGAGCTTTGTCGAGTCCTCGGCCTCGACCCAGTCGCTGACCCTTCCAACTACGATCCTCGGTTTGTGCGCAACCGTATTCGTCATGAGCTGTTGCCTCTAATGAACGAGATCGCCAGCCGCGACACGGTTCCGCTGCTCGCCCGTTCGAGCGACCATCTTCGCTCACTCAGCGACTTCGTGGTCGAGACAGCGAACGGAATCGACGCCACTGACTGCGCCGCGTTACGGGCGATAGCCCCTCCTCTGGCCCACGAAGCGCTCCGCCGATGGCTCTCGGTTGATGGATATGCCCCGAGTAGTGCAGACCTTGAACGCGTCTGGCGCGTGGTCAACCATGAGGCCGTTGCGTGCGAAGTCGCCGGAGGCCGAAGAGTGTCTCGTAGCCAAGGCGTGTTGACGATCAACCGGGGACCAGTTACCTAGCTGGGAAGCTGCGGCAAAATGTCTGGCCGACTGCCAGTGATCAGACGCTACGCTCTGAGGTCTCATGCTCCCGCTCGGGAAGCAGAGCTGTCCGAGGCAATCACGCGTTGATTGTTGCAAGGACGCATTGGAAGGACGTACTGGAATGGCCAAAGGGAAGTGGGCACAGGGGATCGAACCCCGACATTTCCGTTGGATCATTGCTGGGAAGCTGGCGATTTGCGAACGGCCAGGAGGCTACGGCGGAAATCATCGTCGGGTCAGGCGCCAAGAAGAGATCATCTGGATTCGAGAGAACCGGTTCTCATTTGTGGTCTCGTTGATCCCTTCAGACCACAATCTGCACAGCTACGACGAACTGGGTATGCCGTGGAAGCACTGGCCATTTTCCCCGTCGATCGACACCGACATCGCTCTGACCCAGATCTACACCGAGCTCGGCCGTTTGCTCGGTGAAGGTCGAACTCTGCTGCTTCACCTTGATGAGGTAAACGATCGACTCGCTGGACTCATGGGTGGCTACTTGCGCTGGTCTGGCATGGTCAAGAACGCAACAGAGACCATCATCATTACTGAGCGCTTGCTCGAACGTCAGCTTGGGCCAACTGGCCGCGGGCTTATCTCTGTAGCCGAAGAGATTGCGCTCAATCCGATCACACTGCCACCAACTCCGCCGCCAGTTGTCGAAGAAATCGGCGAAGAAATTGGCGAAGAAATCGGTGACGAGTCCGATCAGGTCGCCCAGTAACCGTCCCCAACGTCTGAGAACCATGTCTGATACGTCGAACCCTCTCGAAATCCCGTATCGGTTTGTGCCGACGGCGACGACACGCGATCTGCGTGACGCCTACCCAGAGCTGGAACCGGGGTCAGAGACCGGAACGCAGGTCACAATCGCGGGGCGCCTTATGCTGCGCCGAGTGCAGGGGAAGCTTGCGTTTGGCACGCTTCAGGATTCGACTGGCCGCATCCAGCTCTTCGCCCCAGGCAAGGTCACGCCTTCGTTCGATGAATACTGCTCGCTCTCGTTAGGCGACTGGATTGGAGTCACCGGCGAAGTCATGGTCACCAAGAGGGGCGAGCTGTCCGTCAAGGTCGAAGACTGGGTCTTGCTGGCCGAGGCCAAGCGACCATTTCCCGACAAGTTCCATGGCATTGCAGACCAAGACATGCGGTACCGCCAGCGCTATGTCGACCTATGGGTTACCGAAAACAGCCGTGAGAACTTTGTCATGCGATCGAAGATGATCTCGCTCACCCGCCGGTGGCTCGAAGATCGTGACTTCATGGAGGTGGAAACACCGATCTTGCATCCCATCCCTGGTGGGGCAACGGCCGAACCGTTCACCACCCATCACAATGCACTCGACTCCGAGTTATACCTTCGTATCGCGCCCGAGCTCTATCTGAAGCGCCTCGTCGCTGGTGGGTTCGAGCGGGTGTTCGAAATCGGACGAGTCTTTCGCAACGAGGGCATGAGCACGAGGCACAACCCCGAGTTCACGATGCTTGAGCTTTATCAGGCATACGCCGACTACAACGACATCATGGAGCTCGTCGAGCAGCTGGTTGAGTACTTGGCGCTTGAGTTGGTCGGCACCACTGAGGTCACGTTCGGCGATCGGTCGCTCAATCTCAAAGCCCCGTGGCGTCGGGCAACGATGATGGAACTGATCGAAGAAGTCACCGGCGACAAGCTCAGTCTTGACGACGACGTTGAGTCGCTCCGCGAGGTTGCTCGCAAGCACCATGTCGAGGTCAAGGACTCGTACGGTCCGGGCAAACTCATCCTCGAGATCTACGACAAGACCACCGAACACACTCTGTGGGAGCCGATCTTTGTGATCGACTATCCGACTGAGGTATCGCCGCTCTCTCGCGCTCATCGAGACAACCCAGAACTCACCCAGCGGTTCGAAGCCATCGTGGCTGGCCGAGAGCTCTGCAATGCGTTCTCTGAGCTCACCGACCCTGTCGACCAGCGCACGCGTATGGAAGCGCAAGCGGTGCTGAAGGATGCGGGCGATGCCGAGGCGATGGTCGTTGATGAGGACTATCTCAGGGCGCTCGAATACGGGCTGCCGCCAACGGGCGGGCTCGGCGTAGGTATCGACCGGCTGATCATGTTGCTGACTGGCGTGACCACCATTCGCGACGTGGTGCTCTTCCCCACCCTCCGCCCCGAAACCTTCTAACCCCCTCGCAACTGGACGCGGGTTACGACCCTCTACTGGGTCGTAACC
>JBBKWJ010000087.1:0-4015 GCA_037968895.1 Acidimicrobiales bacterium | reverse complement strand
CCAAAGCGCGTTGCGCACAGGATCAACGGCTAAAGGGGGCGTTTCTGAATGCCGACGGGGAACCCTACGGCAGGCTCGCCGCTCGAAGACCAGTGTGCGTACTCTGGCTTGCTGTGCTGCAAAGGGAGCAAACACTATGAACACCTTCACGACCACACGACGATATGTAGCGATAGCCGCGACGACTTGCTTCGCCCTCGCCGCATGCGGAAGTTCTGACACGCCAGTGGCCGGTACGGGCGACGCTGCCGATGAGATGACCACCGATGAGATGTCCACCGATGAAATAGGCACCGACGAGATGGCGACAGACGGCACCGGCGGCATGCAGATGAACATGGGTAACGCCGACGCAACGCCCGCTGAGGACGTGGCCAGCGCAGCGCTGGCCCGAGGCGACTTCGAACTCCTCGATACCCGGCCTGCTGGCTACGACGACGTCCAAGGAACCACCGTTATTGCTCGGTCGACCAAAGGAACGACGGTGACAACGGAATTGACTGGCTTGCTGCCGAATGTCGAATTCATCTCGCACCTCCACGCCCAGGCTTGCGACGATGACAACGCCGGTAGCCACTATCAGTTTGAGGTCGGTGGTTCCACGACGCCCCCGAATGAGATCCATCTCGCCTTCACCAGTAATGCTGATGGTCGGGGCTTCATGACGGCGGAGAATGCGCAGCTCGCAGGCGCCGAAGCGGTCGCCTTCGTCGTGCATCCTGCGGATCTGATCGACAACAAGATCGCCTGCGCAGATCTTGTTGCTGACGATTCCGAAGCAGTAGCCGCCGCCATCGCCACTGGCGCTACCGAAACTGATTCGGGCAGCGTCGAGTAGCGGTCGAGCAGCTGATGTGAGGGGTAGGTCCTTCCCTTAGCTGACCTGAGCTTTCAAGTATCTTTCATGAGCCGAAGCGCATCGTAGATAGCTGCGTGTATGTCGCGGCCTGCGACGGCGTCGCCGATACGGAAGAGTTGGAACGAGCCTGCCTCGTTGCGCAGTAGCGACTGCGGTCGCCCCTGCATCAGCGCACCGTAATCCACTGCTCCTAGATTGCTCGAAGCTGGTTTGAGCTCGAAGTAGAGATCGGCGGTCGGTTGCGTGCCGTAATCGACCACGACGTGGTCCACCAGCCGCGTCGTCCGAGATGCCGACATGTCGCTGCCTACCTCAGCGCACAGCCTGGGCCCTTCGGGCTGGACAGACAGCACTCGCTGGTTCAGGGTGATGCGGGTATTCGTCTCGTTGAAGGCCCGCGCATACGGCACATGGTTCATGCCGCCAACTTCGATTCCCAGCGTCCGTTCGGGGGTAACGATCTCCAGTTCAGCCCCGGAGCGGGCGATCAGTTCTGCGGCGGAGAGCGCGGAATGTGTGCCGTTGTCGTCATAGAAAAGCACGCGACCAGTGGGTCGGACATCTCCGCCCAGGACGTCCCATGACGTGCTCACCCGGTCGAGATCACCAGCCAACATCGGTAGCTGTGGTTGACCGCCCGTGGCCACGATCACAACGTCCGGCTCTCGATCCTGGATGGTGGCAACATCAGCCATCGTGCCAAACTCAAGTTCGACGCCGAGGCGTTTGAGTTCCGATACTCGCCACTCAACAATTCCGTTGAGGTCGACTCGTCGGGGGTTCCTGACCGCAAGATTGATTTGGCCGCCTGCCCGGGGCATGACCTCAAAGATGGTGACGGAGTGGCCACGCTCGCCGGCGATGCGAGCCGCTTCTAGACCGGCGGGCCCCGCTCCCACGATGAGGACCCGTCGAGACTTGTTCGCTCGGGGAATGACGTGGGGCATTGTCGCTTCTCGACTGGTCGCGGCGTTATGTATGCATAGTGCTTCGCCGCCCTGGTAGATCCGGTCCAGGCAGTACGTAGCACCGACACAGGGCCGTATTTGCGCCTCGCGGCCTTCGACTAGTTTCCGAACGATGTGGGGATCAGCCATCCCGGCTCGGGTCATGCCGACCATGTCGAGCTTGCCCTCGGCTATTGCGTGACGAGCCGTTGCGAGGTCGTCGATCTTGGACGCGTGCAGTACCGGGAGACTGGTGACTGAGCGAACCTGCCCGGCGAAATCAAGGTGAGGAGCCGACGGCATGCCATGAATGGGGATGACCTCGGTTAGCAAAGCATCGGTATGTACCGATCCGCGGATGACGTTTATGAAGTCGATGAGGCCGTCGGCCTCTAGCTTGGCCAATAGGGCAAGACCGTGGTTGGTGTCGATGCCGCCGGGGAGAGTCTCGTCAATGGACATGCGGAGTCCGACGATGAAGTGGGCCCCTACCCGGTCTCGAATTGCTTGGAGAACTCTCCATGGGAAACGACGGCGCCCATCCTCTCCGCCCCATTCATCAGATCGGGAGTTTGTCAGGGGAGACCAGAATCCATCGAAGAGGTGCCCGTACGATTCGATCTCGACTCCGTCCATGCCTCCGGCGCGCATGCGTTCCGCAGCATCGGCGTACTTGCCGATGATGCGTTCGATATCCCAGTCTTCTGCCTCCTTGGGGAGGGCCCTGTGGGCTGGCTCTCGCAGCGGTGATGGCGCGACCACCGGCAACCAGTCGTCGTGGTCCCACCTCGTGCGGCGTCCCAGGTGTGTCAGCTGGATCATGCAGGCGGCACCGTGTTCATGGACCCCGTCGGTGAGACGACGTATCCACGGAACGATGGCATCGTCATACGCGTGCAGGTTGCCAAAGGAAGGAGGAGAGTCCTCGGCTACGACGGCAGATCCAGCCGTCATCGTGAGAGCTACGCCGCCCTTCGCTTTCTCCTCGTGGTAGAGGCGATATCGATCAGTAGGCATGCCATTTTCACCGTACGCCGGCTCATGGGCGGAGCTGAAGATGCGATTGCGAAGTTGCAGGTGCTTCAGGTCAAACGGTTCGAGTAACGGATCGGACATTCGCGGTTCCCTTCCAAAGGAACTTACCCGACCTCGTTGAGGAGTTGGAAACTGAACCGCTGGACGACCAGGCGTGCCTAGAGAAGCCCTCCGGCCACGGCTCTACCGATCAAAGACGTGCGTAGCATGCCAACCGGAAGCGTCCTTATAGAAGCCAATGCCAGCTGTTGCGTAGTTGGTGTCGGTCATGTTGGCGTAGTGGCTCGGGCTGTTGATCCACTGATTATGTACTTGTGCGGCCGCTTGAGCCGGCGTGAATGACGATTGGCTCGTCCACGCAATGTTCTCCGGGTAGGGGCCGGTGCTGTGTTCGAAGTTTCCGCTGGTCGCCATCGTCTGGCTCCAATCCCTAGCGAAAGCGTCCATCTCGGGGGTGCGTATAAGCGGGAGCAGACCTACCGAAACTCGAAGCTCGTTGAGGAGTCGGAACGATTCAGCCTCGGCCTGTTCCAGCTCCGTTGCTCCGGTGGCGAGAGGGTCATCGGTGGCGGGTGGAATAGTTGTTGGCGCTGCGGTCGGCACCGGTGTGACGGCTGAAGCCGGAGCCGTTGTCGACTGCGGTGCCTCGGTTGCGCTTGGTTCGTTTGCGGGCTCGGAGGTGACGTCGGGTGTGGCGGGGTCGGTTGTTGGCTCACTTTCGACGCCTGTGGTTGATGACCCGTCGGCCATGGGGAGCGAATCGGGAACCTCATCAGTGACATCGGCAGCCTCGGGCGTCTCGAGGTCAGTACTGCAGGCGCCGAATAGCAGTACGACGGGAACGAGAATGGCCGGCAGAAATCGGCGGGGGCGGGAAGTGGTAGTCATAGTTGACTCCTTCACGATCAGCGAACAAAGAGATGCTCATGCGTGATCTGTAGCGGAGCACTGATAACGGCACTTCAGTTCGCAAAACTTGACGGTGAATCTGCGATTCAACGCTGAACAGGGTTTCCTGTCGCCGATAATCGTGAAGTCGACTACAGAGAAAATTAGCGGCTATTGATCGGCTTCGGCAGCCGAACCTGCAGACGCCTTTGATGAGACGTTGGCAAAGAGGTCCATCACGCTTTCGCGAACGTCGATCTCCTGGATCGGCGAGGGCATAGAGATC
>JBBKWJ010000086.1:0-9542 GCA_037968895.1 Acidimicrobiales bacterium | reverse complement strand
AGTGTCGCCTAATCTGCGACACAACACGTAACTAGGGGACCGCCGTGGCTAACGAAATCGCAACCATCTCACCTGAAGACCGCAACCCGCTTGTGGCCGAGGCTGAGAAACGCGACCGTTGGCTACGGCGGCTTCCGCTTTTACCGGCACTCCTGTTCACCATTGTGGTAACGCAGGTGCCGTTCATTATTACTCTCTGGTTCTCGCTCCATAAGTGGGTCTTCAACAAGCCGAAAGAACCATTCGAGTTCATCGGCATCAGAAACTTCACCGAACTCATCGGAAACGCTTCGTTCCGAGAAGCCGCACTTAACACGCTTTGGATCACCGGCGGAACGCTTTTCTTCTCCGCCTTCCTCGGCATCGTTCTGGCGGTGTTACTCGACCGCAACTTCTTTGGTCAGGGCTTTGTTCGCACACTTTTGATCACGCCGTTTCTCATCATGCCAGTAGCGGCATCGCTCGTGTGGCGCTCGGGTCTATTCGACGCCACATACGGTTTCCTCAACTGGATGCTTCGTAGCGGTGGTGCCGAGCCCATCGAATTCACCTCGAAATACCCGCTCTTTAGTGTCATCCTCGTGCTGGTCTGGCAATGGACCCCGTTCTTGATGCTGATTATCTTGGCTGGTCTTCAGAGCCAGCCGACCGACGTGCTCGAAGCCGCACGCGTAGACGGCGCGTCACCAGTGGCGATCTTCTTCCAGATCACCCTGCCGCATCTACGTTCCTATATCGAACTCGGCATCTTGCTCGGGTCTATCTACGTCCTCCAAACCTTCGATACCGTTGACCAGTTAGTGGGCGGTGCGAGTGGGGCGAAAAACATTCCCTACTTTGTCTACCAGCGATCGATCGGCGGTGGTTGGCGCTTCGGCCAAGCCAGCGCCTACGGCGTAATAGTGGTGTTCTTCGCCATCATCTTGGCCAACATCGCACTTCGCGTAATTTCAAACCTACTTGAGGGAGAGGACGTCGTATGAGCGGTTCAGACGAGATCCAAGTCGTTGGCGAAGGCAAATGGGCGTCGCGCATCATGGGCGTGTTTGCCTGGCTCTTTTCGATGGTGTTCTTCTTCCCCGTCTTCTGGATGGTCCTCACTTCCTTCAAATCTGAAGATGTGGCCCAGAGCGAAACGCCGGCGTTCACTTTCGATGCCTCCCTCGACCGCTACCGGGAAGTAATGGGCGACACGCCTGGAACGCTGACGTTTGCGTCGGCGTTCACTAACTCAGCGCTGGTCGTTGTCATTTCGACCATCATCGTGTTGATATTGGCTATTCCGGCGGCGTATGCATTGGCCATTCGTCCCGTCCAGAAATGGCGTGATGTTCTCTTCTTCTTCATCTCGACGAAGTTCTTGCCGATTGCCGCTGCGATCTTGCCGCTGTACTACATCACCAAGACCCTCGGCCTGCTCGATACGCGGCTGATTCTCATAGTCCTCTATACGGCGATGAACCTGCCGCTGGCCGTCTGGATGATGCGGTCGTTCTTCTCTGAAGTGCCACGTGAACTCATCGAAGCATCTGAGATCGATGGCGCAAACTTGGGCGGCCAACTTTGGTCAGTCGTGCTGCCAATTGTTGCCCCCGGTATTGCTGCGACAGCCCTTCTTTGTTTCATCTTCGCCTGGAACGAGTACTTCCTGGCGGTCACCCTCACCAGCGTCAACGCGCCAACCGCACCAATCTGGGTAACAACGCAAGTCGATACACGTGGACAGTTTTTTGCCAAGCTGTCTGCCGCCGCCACGCTTGCCTGCATCCCAGTGGTGCTCGCCGGTTGGGCAGCACAGAAGAAGTTGGTTCGTGGCCTCGCAATGGGCGCCATCAAATGATCAGGAGCAGAACACATGGCTGATGTCGAATTCCGTAAAGCAAGCCGCATCTACGCTGGCACGACTGAGCCGGCGGTCAACCAGCTCAGCCTGTCGATCTCCGACGGCGAGTTCCTGGTGCTCGTCGGGCCTTCTGGTTCGGGTAAATCGACGGCGCTCCGCATGCTTGCTGGCCTTGAGCCGGTGAATGCAGGAAGCATTCACATCGGCGGACGAGATGTGTCGGCTGTGTCGCCGAAAGACCGCGACATCGCCATGGTCTTCCAGAACTATGCGCTCTACCCCCAGATGACCGTGGCTGAAAACATGGGCTTCGCGTTGAAGCAGGCCAAGGTGCCAAAAGCTGAGCGTCGCAAGCAGGTCGAAGAGGCAGCGCGGGTTCTCGACCTCACTCCCTACCTTGACCGGAAGCCAAAGGCCCTCTCTGGTGGCCAGCGCCAACGTGTCGCCATGGGGCGGGCGATCGTTCGCCAACCGCAGGTCTATCTGATGGACGAGCCGCTTTCGAACCTCGACGCCAAGCTCCGTGTGCAAACCCGCACAGAAATCTCCGACCTCCAGGCCCGTCTTGGCGTCACCACGGTGTACGTCACGCACGACCAGGTCGAAGCCATGACCATGGGTGATCGAGTCGCCGTGTTGAACTTTGGCGAACTGCAACAGGTGGCTTCGTCTCGTGACCTGTACGAACGGCCAGCAACACTCTTCGTCGCCGGTTTCATCGGTTCCCCCGCCATGAACCTAGTAAAGGCTCCGGTCGAAGGCCGCCACGCCAAACTTGGCTCAAGTTCAGCGGAGCTGCCAGACGCAGTTCTCGCCGACATCGATCGGTTGAAGCTCAAAGACGTTTCGTTCGGCGTTCGGCCTGAACATCTCGAGATCGCTGATGACGGATTCGACGCGAAAGTGGTCGTGGTCGAGGAACTCGGAGCCGATGCATTCCTCCATGTTGACTTCGACAATCACGGGGAAACCGGGCGCCTCGTCGTTCGTGTCGACGGCGAACGGCCACCGCACCGTGGCGACAGCGTCAAGCTAAAGGTCGCGGGCCCAGTACACGTCTTCGATACCGGAACGGGTGCCCGCCTCGGCGAGTAAGACCGCAACCGACCGACTCTAAAAGCAGCCGCTTTTCGGCACCGTTTTCGGTGTCAAAAGCGGCTGCTTTTGATTGCGCTGTTAGTCGTCGCGGTCGTCTTCGTCGTCGGACTGCTTGTCGTCGTCGCGGTCGTTCTTGTCGTCGCGGTCGTTCTTGTCGTCGGACTTCTTCTTGTCGTCGGACTTCTTCTTGTCGCTTTTCTTTTCGCTCTTCTCGTCGTCGCGATCGGACTTCTTATCGTTTCGATCGGCTCTCGGCTTCTCGGTCGTCACGGGCGATTCAGCGGCTGCTGGCTTAGCGGCCCGTGCGGGTTGAGTTGTCGGCGCAGGTTGAGTCGTCGGCGCAGGTTGCGTTGTCGGCACTGGCTTAGTCGTTGGTACAGGCTTGGTCGTCGGCGCGGCAGCCACGACCACGGGTTCGGTGACGGGTTTTGGTGCCTCCGCCGTTTTGACTGGGGGTGACTTGGTCGGGCGTGATGCGACTGGCGTTGATGGCTGTGTGCTCGGCCGTGCGAATGTGGTCTCGGGGCCAGTCGACTCGCCTGAGCCAACTTCCATCGCCATCGCCTGAATCGAGCCGTTGTTGTCGACGATCATCAGCAGCAGCGTCGTGGTGCCATTGGTAAATGTGCCACTGAGTGAGGTGCCAGCCACGTCTGGTGTCCAGGTCCATCCGTCGGCTGGGGTGGCTGTTCCGAACGCAAGACCATCAGCCTGCCGGTTGACCTCGATAAGGCCGGCCGCCTCGACCTGAAAGACGAAGTTCTGTTGAAGGGGCGCTGCTGGCAATGCTGCGAACGGCGTTGGGCTGCTGTCCGGCCGTAACAGAGTTGGGGCGTAGGCACCAGCCGGCGCGACCGCACCACCACTGCTCTGGATCTGAGAATTAGCTCCAAGAAACGCACTGCCTGTAAGCAGCACGGTTCCAAGAGATGCTGCCCGCGCATACATCGCCCTTTTCATGCCCGTCAATGTACTACGACAGGGTCGGTTTTCGTTGTTCGAATCGATCGGCCTCGTCGCCCCTTCACTGCCCGGTGAAGGGCAAGGCCGACGACCGCGCTGAGGCCGAGCAGGTTCGAGAACTGGTACATCGGTTGCATCGCGTCGGTTCCGGCCATCGATCCGTGGACACCTCCGAGTACAAACGCGGCGTAGCTCGCAAGGTGCACGGCTCGCCACGCCCCGTTGCTAAGCCGTTTGCGGGCGAGCGATGTTGCTTGCACGATGACCAGCAACCAGGTTGCGACGACCCCGAGTGCGACCGCCGTCGGCTTCCAAGTGGAATGAAATGGAATGAGGAAATCTGCAATTGTGAACTCGATGTAGCTGTCAGCCCACAGCGTGACGAGATGTAGGCCAAGGAAGCCGCAGGTGAGCCCACCGAGCCAGCGATGCAGATCAAGGAGCCAGGCCGGGCGCCGATTGCGAGGAAATAGGTCCGTCGAGAGCACAATGCCCCACAACACGGAGGCAGTCAGCAGCGCCCATGCGACGATGCCGCTTGAGCGAGCGAGAAACCACCAAATCTGTTCGTTCATATCGATGTCTCCTGGAGGGTCGAATGCCACTGGCTTGCCAACGACTGAGTTGCGACGAGCCTTCGGTTGTTGGCCACGATGACGCCGTGCAGGGACCGGGATTCGAGGTAGTCGAGACCGTCTTGGGAGCCGAGGATGAGCGTCGTGGTTGCATGGATCTCGGCTTCGGCCGCCGAGCCCGCCGTGACCGTCACGGACGCGATATCGGTAGCCGCCGACGCGTTGGTAGCGGGATCAATTGTGTGGTGGCGAGTTTCGCCTCCGGTCGTCCAGGTCCGCGTCTTCGAACTTGACGTTGCGACGCCGCCAGCCGAGACGCAGAACTCGAGAAGCGCCTCGTCGACGTGATGAGGGTCGGTGATCTGCACCGGCCAGCCGCGGCCATCCGGAGTCGAGCCGCCAATGGCAAGGTCACCTCCGAGGTTGACCATTGCGCCGCTCGCGCCGGCGGCGAGCAGTTCAGCGACCACGAGGTCGCCCGCGAGACCTTTCCCGATCCCGCCTGGGTCGAGAGAAAGCCCTCGAGGGAACTGAACTGTCGAGAGCGTCTCATCGATGACAATTGCGTCCATTCGGCAACCAGCTGACTCGGCGTCGGCCGGCAGAAGCGTGACAGCCCCGCGGTCGTTGATGCTCGCGTAGTAGCCCGAACCGACGAGTGCGGGCAGGATAGATGGGTCAAATCGGCCAGCAGAAAGCCGGTGACCCTCCTGCATCATTTTGATCAGCAAGATCGTGTTAGTGCTCACCGCCACAGGGTCTCCTAGTGCCGCGTTGAGGCGACTTACATCGCTCGTTGGCAGGAAACGGCTCCACAGCTTCTCAAGGCCGTGTACGCGCTCCAGTGCGCCGTCAACCGCCTCCCGGCTTGCGCCGAAGGCCATGATGTCAACCCATGTTGCCATCGCGTGACCCCTGACCCGTCGTAACGAGGCGGAGTCAGGAACCACTGGACTGAGTTGGCGGTGCGGTTGGAGCAGGGGCAGCAGCTAGATCCGCCGACCGGGGCGCCTGAGTCACCACCGGAGCCTGCGCCGCTGTTGGCGGCAGCGTGAGCTTGATCGGTTCTTGGGCCACTATTGTCGTCGTCGGCATGGAAGCGGGCGTTGATGCCGTTGCCGGGGCTAGCGCCGGCTCGATGGTCGAGGCGGCAGCAACCGTGTCGCCCGATGAGGCTGCATTGCTCGTCAGCGTGAAGGCGGCGACCATGCCGAGGGTTGCCGTCGCCCCAAACCCTGCGACGGCAATACGGGATCCGATTGCGGGGTGCCCGCGACGTGTGTTGCCCGCTGGGGGCTTCGCCGGTCGGCCCCTTGGCGTCGACGCTGAGCGACGAGCTGCGAGCATCTCAAGACGCTCTTGCGTCGTTGGGTCAGTCATCGTCGTCACGCCCCTCATGCGTCTCGTCGTGATCCTCGTCGTAATCATCGTCGTAGTCATCGTCGTGATCATCGTCGTGATCGTCGTCGTGATCGTCGTCGTACGAGCTGGGAGCTGTCGGGGTTGACCCAGCGAGCGTCAACGGTGACGCTGCGATAGGGCTCCCCGGACCGGCTGATCCATCGGCGCCGACAGCAAATATCTCGGCTTGAATCGAGCCGTCGGTTTGGACGGCGTGGAACTGAATGTTTGCGGCGCCGTTAGAGAAAGTTCCCGTCAGCGCCTCACCTTCTGACTCTGGGACCCACACCCAGCCCGTTGCTGGCTCGACAAGCCCGAATGCAAGTCCGTCCCCAGCCCCAAGAACTTCGACGGTGCCAGCATCTTCGACTTGGTAGACCGCAACGAGGGTCGTTTGCGAGGCAGTGGATGAAGTGGTCGTGGCAAATGCCGACGGGTCGGCGGCTGCGGAGAGGTCACCGAGTGGGCCCGACGCATCTGCGGCGTTGAGGATGCCGAAATTGGCACCAATTACGGCGGCGCCAGCGATAAGGACACCGCCAACCGAAGCGACTGTGACAAACGTGGTTCTGTTCATGTCGGTGAAACTAAAACATCGGAGGTAAAGGGAAATCCATCGCAAGGCAAAGAAATGGTTAGGAGGTGCTTGCGTAGGCGAGGAGCATGCCACGCTGTACTCATGCACCTCCTACTTGTTGAAGATGACCCCGGCATCGCAGAGCCGCTAATGGGTGGCCTCATACGGGAGGGATTCACCGTGACCTGGGCGAAGACAGGTGGTGAAGCGTTGGCTGCGAAAGAAGTAGATCTCGTTCTCCTCGACCTTGGACTACCAGACATTGATGGTCAGGTGGTGTGTCGCCGAATCCGCGAAGCATCGCATGTGCCGATAATTATTGTGACGGCACGAGGCGACGAAATCGACAAAGTGTCGCTGCTTGAGATCGGCGCCGATGACTACGTGCAGAAGCCGTTTGGCTTTCGTGAGCTCGTTGCCCGAGTGAGAGCGGTGCTGCGCCGCTCTCAGATCGATGGATCCAAAGCGACTTCAGACGGCTCAGTTTGCGTCGGCTCGCTGTCGATCGACCAGCGGACGAGAGATGTGATCCTCGACGAGACGCCAGTGACGCTCTCACCGAAAGAATTCGACCTACTCCTTTTTCTGGCTAGCGAGCCTGGAACAGTCCGAACTCGTGAGGCGATCATCAGGGAGGTTTGGGATGAGAACTGGTGGGGGCCAACGAAGACACTCGACGTGCACATAGCTTCGCTTCGGAAAAAGCTGACTCCTGATCTGATTGAGACGGTGCGTGGAGTCGGCTACCGCATGTCGGCGCCCAAGGAGTAGGGCAGATGGTCCGCCGGCTCGTATTGAGCTATCTCATCGTCACTCTGTTCGTCCTGATTGTGCTTGAGGTCCCCCTTGCGATTTTCTTTCAACAGCGAGAGGTCGAGAACGTCTCAGGACTCCTCGAACGAGATGCGACTGCACTCGGCAGCTTCTATGAGGATGATCTCGAAGGTTCCCAGGTGATCGATCCGGGTCGGGCACTGCAGTACGCCGCCGATTCGGGAACCCGCGTGCTCATCGTTGATGCTGCTGGCATCTCGGTGGCCGACACGGACCCGAACTACTCAACTGGCCGTGACTACTCAACAAGACCAGAGATAGCGACTGCGCTAGAGGGCGGCAGGCCGAGTGGCACGCGTGACTCGACGACTCTCCAAACCTCGATCATCTACTCCGCTGTTCCGGTCGCCTCCGGTGGCACGGTGCATGGCGCCGTTCGCATCACACTTGATAGCGACGATGCAGGAACGCGTGTGCGAAACTTCTGGATCGGTCTTGTGGCGATTGCCGTCGTCGTGCTCGCGGCCTCTGCTTTGGTCGGTTGGGCCGTCGCCCGATCGGTGGCGCGTCCGATCCGCCAACTCGAGGCCAACGCTAGGAGGTTCGCCAGCGGTGACCTCTCCCCAGCGCCGCTTCCAGACGAAGCGCCTCCCGAAGTCGTCAACCTGCATACGGCAATGGCAGAGATGGCACAGCAACTGACCGAGATCATGGATCGACAGCGAGGTTTTGTCGGCGACGCCTCACATCAGCTTCGGACACCTCTCACCGGATTGCGGCTTCGCCTCGAAGGGATCGCTGATGGGGCCGGCGATCCGGTTGTCGAGGCAGAGGCTGCGTTGGTTGAAACCAATCGCCTCGCTGACCTCGTGAACGACCTGCTTCACTTGGCGCGCACTGATGAGCCACAACAGCTTGTAGCTATCGATCTGGGTCAACTTGTCGCCGAACGAGTCGACACATGGACTGCGGTGGCAGAGCAGAACGAAGTTTCGATTGTGGCTACCGGGCTACGATCGGTGTCTGTGCTGGCCCCCGATGGTGGCCTCGAGCAGGTCCTCGACAACCTGATCGACAACGCGGTCGACTTCTCCTCGTCTGGCGATCTCGTCAAGGTCGATCTCCGCCAGATCGGCAACGAGGTGGTCCTGAAGGTCGTTGATCACGGTCATGGTCTAAGCGACAAAGGTAAGCGAGATGCGCTTCAGCGTTTTTGGCGCGGCGACACTAGTCGGGCTGGTTCCGGCCTCGGACTCTCCATCGCGGAGACGCTCGTGAACGCATCGAGTGGCTCCCTCACACTTCATGACACACCGGGAGGTGGACTCACCGTGATCGTCCGGCTTATCGCTTACCCCGAGGCCGGACGGGGTCGAAAGTGAGCCAGGCGGCTCCTCACCCGTGGGAGGGCGGAGTTGCCCAGAGACTGAAGATTCGAATCGAAGCACCCGATCAAAAGGAAGTGGACTCAGCTGAACTCGCTGCCCTCGCGCCGTATCTTCGAAAGACGCCCAAGCAATACCGCAGTCGCGCGCGTCTTTCGGCGCTGCTCGACACAAGCGCGAGGCTGCTGCACGAGCAAGGCATCGAGGCATTCTCAATGTCGTCGATTGCCGACGAAATGCAGATCGCACCGAGTTCGATTTACGAGTACGTCGCCGACGCTTCACAGCTCATGGCGGCGATTGCGGTGCGCGGTCTCGCCCGCATGAGCGCTGGCTACGTGCAATTCACGGTCGCCGGATCGAAGGCGATCGACATGCGCGCCCAGCTCACACAAAGAGCGAGGTTCTTTCTCGAGCACTACTCGAATGAGCCTGGTTTGCGGGTGGCGATTCAGGCGCTGGAGAACGACCCAATCTACTCACAAATCATGCTGGACGAATCCCGGAGAAACGCGAAAGCTTTCGCAACATGGCTCGCTTCGAGCGACCCGGCTGTGTCAAGCGAATCTCTTTTGGATCGTTGCCTTGTTCTGATTCATTTGGCCAGCTCGGCGGCTCGGCTCGTGGAATCTGTCGAGCCTGACGAAGCGGCACGAGTTCTCGAGGCGTACGTAGATCTGACCATCGGTCTCGTGCCAAGCGCGTCCTAATGCTCAACGTCGTCGCTTGTCGGCCGATTGAGCGTCGTGGGCCAGCATGTCAGAAATCGTCGAGCCGGGATCCGGTACACCTTCGCTATTGGACTGGCCGTGGCGCTTTCGGCGTGCTCAGGACTCGGTTCGATCGGGAGCTCGGAGGCTGCGACTCAAGCGTCGAACGTCGCCGAAACCGGCGAGGAGATCGTGGAAAATGGTTTGGTCCCCACT
>JBBKWJ010000085.1:0-8182 GCA_037968895.1 Acidimicrobiales bacterium | reverse complement strand
TGAACGGTCCATCGTTCGACCACGTCCTTCGCTTATGCGACAACATCGGCATGTTCGAACATGCCGATCACACCCAGCCGCGTCCTGAGCATGGCTACTGCACCGACGACATGGCCCGCCTGCTCATCGTGATCGTCCGGGAGCCGAAACCTTCACCGATAATGAGCGAACGCGGACGGACGACGTTGCAGTTCCTCGCCGACGCACAAGGCCCCGATGGCCGGGTCCGTAACCGGCGGGACGCTACTGGTCAGTGGCACGGCGACCATACGGTTGAAGACTGCTGGGGTCGAAGTCTTTGGGCATTCGGAACCACGGCTGCGCTGGCTGCTCAGGATTCGATGCGACAGAGCGCCCTCGAGTGTTTCGAGCGCGGAGCGCTCCAGCGTTCACCGTGGTCGCGGGCGATGGCCTTCGCTGCGCTCGGTGCGGCTGAGCTACTTCGTGTCGAACCCGCCCATACTGGCGCCCGGCAACTCCTTTCCGACGCAGTCGACGCGATCGGCCCACTCGCCGGCGATCCACAATGGCCGTGGATTGAACCTCGGCTCAGCTACGCGAATGCCGCATTACCTGAGGTGCTGCTAGCGGCTGGCGACCTCCTCAACCGACCTAATGTCAAAAGCGACGGCCTCGTGCTGTTGAGATGGCTTCTCGATCGCGAGACTATTGACGGCCACCTCTCCACTACGCCTGTCGACGGCGCGGGCCCGTCGGACCTCGCACCGGCGTTCGACCAACAGCCAATCGAAGTCGCGGCAATGGCTGACGCCTGCCACCGGGCCTACGACGTGACCGGCGACCCCGACTGGTTGTCTGGGCTCGACATGGCGATCCAATGGTTCGAAGGCGACAACGACGTAGGTACGCCAATGTGGGACCCCGATTCGGGCGGTTGCTACGACGGGCTACACGCACGGGGGCCAAACCTGAACGAGGGTGCAGAGTCGACCCTCGCGCTCGTCTCGACCTTTCAGCACAGAAGCCGTCTCGCATCGCTGACGCCGTGAGCACGGCTCGCACCGACGCGTTCTCTGTCGGCGTCAACTACTGGCCAGCTCGCACCGCTATGCGGTGGTGGACTGAATTTGACGCCGCCGAGGTCGCCGACGATTTCGCCCGGATTTCGGAAGCGGGACTCGACTCGCTCCGCATCTTCCTCACGTGGGAAGACTTCCAACCGGCGCCGGAGGTAGTAAGTAACGAGATGCTCAGCCGGCTGGTCGTCGTGGCCGATCTGGCGTCCGACCTGGGTTTGCGGCTGATGCCAACGCTGTTCACCGGGCACATGAGCGGTGTGAACTGGATCCCGAGTTGGGCGCTTGGTTCGCTCGAGTCAACGCCGCGCTTTCGTGTCGTGTCAGGCACCTCGGTGTCGCATCGCAATCTTCGGAGCTGGTTCAGCGACCGTGAGATCACAACCGCTCAGAGCCTGCTGGCTAGCAGAACCGCACAAGCGCTGGCCGGCCATCCTGCCTTGTGGGCATGGGATCTCGGAAACGAGAACTCAAACTGTGTCATCCCTGCTGACCAGACCGCCGGCCGAAGTTGGCTCGATGCCATGACGAGCGCTATTCGCGACGCTGACCCCGCCGTGGCCATCACTATCGGACTCCACATGGAAGATCTCGAGGAGGACCGCGTGATCGGACCAGCCGAGTCGGCAGAGGTATGCGACTTCCTCACAATGCACGGCTATCCAATCTATGCACCATGGGCTGCCGGTTCGACTGACGAACACCTCCTCCCATTCTTGACCGAGGTAACCCAATGGCTCGGGAACGAGGCCGATGTGTTGTTCTCCGAATTCGGTCTTCCGACCAAAATCACGGGCGTCACGCCCGAGGCGTACACCAACGAGATGTTGGTCGACGAGCAAACTGCTGCGAATTACACAACCCGTGCTCTACGGGGCCTGCGGCTCGCGGGAGCGACCGGAGCGATGTTGTGGTGCGCCAACGACTATGTACCCGAAATCTGGAGCTTGCCGCCATTGGATGAGGCCACCCACGAACGTACCTTTGGGTTGTGGCATGCCGACGGCTCGCCGAAACCTTCGGTGGCCGCGGCAGCCAGCCACAGCGGACTCGATGTCCTGCCTGCCTCGCCCGAACGTGCCTGGATCGATATCGAACCTCAGGAGTTCTACGCCGGAACCCGGTCCGAACTTCCGCGCCTTTACGAGCGGTACCGGGCGGAGCTCGCTAGCTCGCCAGCAGCCGGTCCAGCAGGTCGTCCATCTTGACCGTGGCGAAACTGGCACCGACATCCGCGAATCCGTACGGGAGCACGAGGTGATCGCCGTGAATCATGCTGCCGCAGGAGTACACGACGTTTGGCACATACCCTTCGCGTTCATGGGCCGCCGGGACAAGGAGCGGCTCCTTCAGGTGGCCAATAACGCGAGCCGGATCATCAAGATCGAGCAACAGTGCTCCGAGCGTGTAGCGGCGGAATGGTCCGACACCGTGGGTGATGACCAGCCAGCCGGCCTCCGTCTCGATTGGCGAGCCGCAGTTGCCGAGTTGGATGAGTTCCCAGGGGCGCTTCGGCTCCTGGATCTTCTCGGTTTCGCGCCACACCCGCATATCTGGTGACCTCATCAGGAAGTTATTCACATTGTCGTGCCGTCCCAGCGCCACAAAGTCGCCCCCGAGCTTTCTCGGAAACAGTGCGATGCCCTTGTTCTGCGCACACTCGCCGCTGAGCGTTACGACCCGGAACGACAAGAAGTCGGTGGTCTCCAACAACTGGGGCAAGATCTTGAACCCGTCATACGCGGTGTAGGTGGCGAGGTATACGACCCGCCCGTCGTCATGGACGAAGCGCACCATCCGTGCATCCTCCATGCCGTGGCTCTCGGTCGGTCCGCTCGGGAAGATAACCCGCTCCGCAAGACTCGTGGACTCGTCGAACGACACCCGGTAGTTCGAAGCCGCTAGCCAGTGAAGAATACGGGTGCTCTCGAATGAGATTGTTCGATCGATCCCCTGCGCGTCGAGCGCGAGAATCGCCGACTCCAGGTCGGCCATCGTAAACGCCGAACTCAGCTGGCTGAGTACCCGCTTGACGACATCGTTCAATACATCGAGATCCCCAAGTTTGGTCTCGAAGAAGCCTTTGTCATAGGTCGACTCGGTGCGGTGACCAGTGCCGGCAAAGCGACTTTTCTCGTCGATGACGACTTCGCCATCCGCTCCGACGACACCGGACCGGAATTCAATCGAGGAGATATGGCCCTCGCCAATAGCCCGAAGGCTCAGAATGAATCGAGCATCGCCCGGCGCGAGACCGGACTGATCGGGCGCCAAAACTACCGATGGATTGCCAAGCGCTGCGGCCTCGATCGAGTACTCATGGGTGAAGTAAGCACCGATCAGATGCCTCCGCTCGCGGGACAGGTCCTCGGGGCGATCGAGGCGACCGATAACCAATGCAAGGTTGCCTTCGAGAACTGCGTCAAGATCACGGTGCCGGCCCGCGAACTCCTTGAGCGTCGCTTGCAGCGTCGTCCCGACCTCGTCCTCGGACATAGCCAGAATCCGCCGCAGAACGACGTCGATCCGCGACTGCCCATCAGGAAAGTGTTCCTCCCCAGGGAGGAACGGCTTCGCAATAACTCTCGTCGGGTCGGGCACAAGCTGCACCGAATCGCAGCGGTTTACCGGGAACGTACTCACAGAACGATCTCCTGGCTAATTGTCGGCTCTCTCCACACATCGGCCGCAGCGATGCGTTGTGAACCGTAGTGCTCATATTGATGAAGCGGAGGGAAGCCCTACCGAAGACGATCTTCGAGCGGGGACGGCAGCGATCGCGTTAGCGTGTCGAGAAGTGGGCCGATAGGAACTCGGGCGATCCGAGTCTGCCGGTCCGACATTCCGTATGGCAGGATCAGGTCGTCTCCGTGCACCATGCTTCCGCACGAATAGACGACGTTCGGAACATAGCCTTCACGTTCGGTCTCCAAGGGCATGAGGAGCGGTTCGGCAAGTTGGCCAATGACTCGTGACGGGTCGTCGAGGTCGAGGAGCACGGCCCCGAGGCTGTACTCCCGGAACGGCCCCACTCCGTGCGTGATCACGAGCCAGCCTGCTTCCGTTTCCAACGGCGAACCGCAGTTGCCGATTCTCGCCAGCTGCCAGTGAAAACTCGGAGCTTCGATCAATTGGGATTCGTCCCAAATATCGAGGCTGTCAGACCACATGATGTGGTTGTTCTCGGCGTCGAAACGCGACAACGCGAAATAGCGGCCAGCGATCTTTCGTGGGAAGAGCGCTGCTCCCTTGTTTTGGGCGCGCCGCCCGCTCAGAGTAATGATTCGGAACGAGACGAAATCGACCGATTCAATTAGCTGAGGCAAGACCCTGACCCCGTCGTATGCGGTGTATGTCGCGTAGTAGATCACCGATCCGTCGTCGTCAGTGAACCGAACGAATCGAGCGTCCTCCAAGCCATTGCTCTCGATCGCCGAACCAGGGAAGATAATTCGTTCCGACAGAGCCGAGGTTGGCGGAAAGGAGACCTCGTAGTTCGACGTGGCCAACATATGGACGGCTCTGAGGCTCGGGTCCGTAAGGCGACATGGCGCTCGCTTTCCCTCTGCAGCTGCGGTTGCGTTCTCAAGCTCCGGCAGCCCAAACCGATCTGGCAGCTGCTCGACGATCGACTGAGCCATCTCGTCGAACGCCTGCATTTCATCCAATGTCGCGCAGAAATTAGCCTTGTCGAATACCGGCGGAACGTGGCTGCCGGTCGTCAGGTGCGGTGACGGCGCTTCGATGGATATCTCGCCGGCAGCATCGATCACTCCGGACCGGAATTCAATTGAGGAGATGTGACCCTCGCCAATCGCTCGCAGGCTCAAGACGAAGCGTTGTTCGCCCGGCTCCAGGTGTGACTGATCGGGGGCTGGGACCATTGACGGATTCGAGAGGGCAGCCGCCTCAACCGAGTACTCGCTGGTGTAAAACATCCCGATCAGGCGACGGCGCGCCGTCGAGATCTTCGCCAGCTCGGGTGCGTCGCGAGCGACGAATTGGAAATGCGCCTCCAACACGGCCTCAAGGTCCCGGTGTCGATTGGCAAACCTGGCGGAGGCAACGGCGAGTGTCGCTTCGACCTCGTGCTCGGACAGGCGAAGGATGCGCCCGATCAGACCGCCATCGACGACCACTTGCTCATCAGCGATGAACGGTCTAAGGATTACCCGGCGACAGTCGGGGCCAAGGTCGATGTCAGTCCTCGTAACAGCGATCGGCGAGAGCGGCGCCAGATCGTCGGCCATTACGAGACCCCGAGAATGGCAGCGATGGCTAGCGCAGTGTCGTGGGAGTCTCTGACCGCGATTGTGTCAATCCCCATCGCCTTCACAGGATAGTCGTTGCCGCCTACCTCTAACTTGTCACCAAAGAACAGAATCTCGTCGCTAGCCAGGTCGAGTGCATGCATCAGTTTGCGCATCCCATAGGCCTTGTCGATCCCTGAGCGTGTCACGTCGACCGATGTGGTTCCACCCGAATGCACTTCCAAATCCGGTAGCCGCAAGGCAACACGGTCACGCAGAGCCTGCTTCTTGGATCCAGATGGATCCCAGGCGTACTTCTTGTCAGCTGGCGCCTCCTGGCCCAAAGCCGAGAAGGTGATCTGACTCCCTCGATCCTCGATGATGTCGCCGTCGGGCTTCGACTCCCAAAAGCCAAGCTCCTTGGCTTCTGTTGTGAGAGCATCGACTATCTCGGCCCGCAACTCTGCGGCTAGATCTTCCGAGTACTGGATGACCCAGATCTTGTCGACCGGGTCGAAGCGGAGATACTTAGTGCCCGAGGTCGGCATAATGTGGAGCCTTGCCAGTAGTTGGGGGCTGACCTCCAAACGATCGATCACCTGCACGACGAATTGATCGAACATGCCGCCGGAGATGACGCAGACCTGGTAGCTGCCCAGGAGCTCCCCAACCAGCGTCGCCATCGCATCGGAGATTGCTGACTTCGTGACCGCTAACGTCCCGTCGAGGTCGAATGCGATCAACTGCCGCTTTGTCACTTCGAACCGCAGATCAAGAACGTCACCTTACTCGGGCAACTTTGTCCCGTCCCAACAGGTCTAGTCGGTGTGGGTGCGAATCCGGAACTCGGCCGACTCGGAGAAGCCAGTCACAACGGTAGATCGGGGATTGGTTTTGAGGATCCCGATCCAGTAGGCGACACCGCCCGCTTCGCCTGTCCGGCCGAGCGCGTTCTGATACATCGTCGTAACGAACTGTGCATCGTCCAGATCAGCGTGTCGTAAACCGAACTCTTCTGCAGTGACAAAGAGATCGGCCATGCCGGCGAGCGTGATGTCTTGTTCGAGCCAATAGTCGAACCCGGAACGATCTGGCAGCCGTAAGAACACTACGGCGTACAGCCGAACGACCGAACCGGCGCGACCTCTCAGTCCTGCATACTCCGACTCGGCTAGGCGGTCAAACACGGTTGAGGCGGGTGCCGCTTCAATCAGCTGCAGGCTCACGAGGTCGAGTAGGACCGAGTTCTCAGTGGCCGAGAACGTCAGGTCAGCTGCCCTCGCCCGACTGGGTGCGACGAGATCCAAACTGTATGGCTGCATTTCCACCGACGACACGGTGCCAGACACATTGCCGAGTGAGATCGAGTCGTCGTCGCGAAATGCCACGTCGAAGGTCACCGTACCCTGCGCGTAGAACCCGAGTTCGTAGCGACCGGGAACGACGCCGCTTACCCTTTGGCTCAAGACCGCGCCCGTAGTCAAGTGGGCGAGATGCGACGCTCCGAGCGGAGGCGCCGCCACCACCATCGAGTCGTAGGTAACGACACCGGCCCGCCACGCAAGGTGGATGGTCGACTCTTTCTGGATGTTGTAGTCAGCCAGAGTCCGGCCATCCTCAAGCTGCTTTCCAGCGAAAATCAACCGTTGCATATCAGGCGGCAGTTGTTCCTTGTCCTGCACCTTTTGCTTGATGTTCTCGATCGAGTCCGACGACTCCACATCAAGCGTGATCGTCTTGCCGGTGAGCGTTTTGACGAAGATTTGCATGCTCATCGGACCAGTGTCCAACCAGAAATTGAGCTTGTGACGCCATCAGCCTCAAAGGACGGATTCGTCACCAGATTCACAGACGACGAAAACCTCGGCGCAGCAGCGCGGGACGGTGCGATAGCAAGCGAGCCGGGAAGCTGACCGACAATCTGGTGGCCGGTCACAACGGCGGCGAGAACGCCCGCTCGCTGGATGAAGGTGCGCCGGTTCAGTTGCAAGGACCGACGGTACCACTCTGATCCGAGCGCCTATGCGATCCTGTCGGATGGAGAACGTTGCGGACCTGTGCATCGGTTGCGGCATGTGCTGCGACGGAACCATCTTCGACGCGACAGAGCTACATCACGATGACGAGCTCGCGCCGCTTCAACAATTACAGGCCGTGTTCACCACTGACCAACACTCGACAAGGCTGCAACAGCCGTGTCCTGCTTTTGGTGAAGGCTGCTGCTCGATATACGACCAAAGGCCAGGCAGCTGCCGCGAATACTCGTGCGCGCTTTTGACCGCCGTCGCGGAAGGGGCGACGAGCCAAGACGAGGCCACCGACGTCATTGCTGCGGCGACGGCCCTCCGCGACCAGGTCCGCCCTGCCATCGCCCGACTCAACCTCGACCTCGGCCCCCCGAGGTCGCCCGGCCTCGCCGAGTTGGCAGGCATCGGCCCTGGCGCTCGCTCGCGACAAGCGCTAGTCGCTCCGAGTTTCAGCAGCGAGCTTGCCTCAACACTGTCTCGAATTTCGGCTCGACCCGACGCCGATCTTCTGACGAAGAGGCACACAGCGGTCCTGAAGCAGGCAGCTGAACTCCGTGCCTTGCTCGTGGCCCGATTCGGACTTGGGGAATGGGACCAAGTTGGGGGCTGACCTCCAGACGATCGTCACCTTGCTCGGATCAACTGAGCGAACGGGGCCCCTCAGTGGGTCCAGGCATGAACGACTGCGAGGGGAACTTGTTCGGGCTCAGGAGGAAGGTCACTCCCGAACACCTCGCACTAAGCGATGCTTCGACAACTGAGCCCGAGGCCCGGCAAGTATGGAGTGAGATCAGCGAGCGACGAGCAAAGAACATGCGTAAGTTCGCTCAGGAACTGGACACAGCCGGCGGCATTCGCGCCGGACTCA
>JBBKWJ010000084.1:0-14532 GCA_037968895.1 Acidimicrobiales bacterium | reverse complement strand
GCCATCCGGCTTGCGACCGCAACCCCGATGATGGTGACAATGACCCCGCTTACGGCGTGGTCGGTCGCAAGGAGCAACGGGCCAGTCACGACGCCCGCAATGACGAGCACCCATGCGAGCTGGATTGGCCCCAAGAGGGTTGACGCCGGTGGCCTGAGGGCCATGCGCCGTTCCGGACCGTAGGCCGAGCCGTTGATCATCGGATCGCCGGTTGTCGGTAGCAGGGCGACGAGCGAGAAAAGGAAACCAAACGTTAAACCAGCGGTAACCCAACTGGTGAAGGAGCCGGTGAGCGCGCCAACGAGGAGAAGTATTGGGATGGCCGGGGCAACGATTCGGATGACAGTGAGCGACACAGTGGAGGGGGCGAGGAGGGCGACGAAGCCAACGAACCAGGCAGCCCAGACACCGATTTCAGCGAGGTTGGTTACCGCACTCGAAAAGCTGTTCAGCGCCTCGTCGAACGCAGGGAGCATGATGAGCGGCACGAGGAACCACAGCACTCGTACCGGCCAGAGGCCGAGGGCGGTGAGCGTCGATTGCCGAGCGGCCTTGGTTGGAGTTTGCGACACGGCCTTCAGTTTGCCTTCCCCTCGGCCGTCCTGCTCACCCCTCGTGACGACTAACCTGCTCGACGTGGATGAAGCAGCTCGCATTGACCAGCTCCGAGAGCAAATCGCATTTCATAATCGCCAATACCACGAGTTTGATGAGCCCGAGATTCCCGACATTGATTACGACATGTTGGTTCGTGAGCTCCAAGATCTTGAGGCCGCGCATCCCGAGCTTGCGGTCGACGATTCGCCAACGGCCCTAGTCGGGTCTGCGCCGTCGAACACGTTCGCCGAGGTCGTACACCGAGTGCCGATGATGAGCATCGACAATGCCTTCGACCAAGACGAGCTGCGGGGCTGGGCTTCCAGAATGGCCCGCGGGCTCGATCTCGAAGAAACCGATGGGCTCGATTTCATCTGTGAGCTGAAGATCGACGGTTTGGCCCTCTCGATTCGCTATGAGAATGGCATCCTCGTGCAGGGTGCGACGCGTGGAAACGGCAAGGTCGGCGAAGACGTCACCGAGAACATCAAGACGATCGACGTCATCCCGCAGACTTTGATCGGGGCGCCGGAGGTTCTTGAGGTAAGGGGCGAGGTCTATCTGCCGCTCGATGCGTTCAACGAGCTGAATGAACGTCAAGAGGCGGCTGGCCTGCCTCGCTACGCGAATCCGCGCAACACCGCAGCGGGCAGTCTGCGGCAGAAAGATCCGCAGAAGACGGCCTCGCGGGGTCTCAAGTTCTGGGCCTACCAACTTGGGGAATTAGTCGGCGGGCCAGATTTGCCAACGCTCTCTGCTGCGTTCGATTGGCTTAATGAGCTTGGGTTTCCGGTCAACCCCGAGAGACGCTCGGTGTCGAGCATCCCTGAGGTGATTACGTTCATCGAGGAGTGGGAAACACGCCGCCACGACCTTCCATACGAAATCGACGGCAACGTCGTCAAAGTTGACCGGCTCGACTCCCAACGTCGACTCGGCTCAACGTCACGGGCGCCACGGTGGGCGATCGCCTACAAGCTTCCACCAGAGGAGCGGACGACGAAGCTGCTCGCCATCGAGGTGTCGGTTGGCCGCACCGGTCGCGCGACTCCCTTCGCGGTGCTAGAGCCGGTTTTCGTTGGAGGGTCGACGGTACAGATGGCAACTCTCCATAACGCCGACCAGATCGCTATCAAAGACGTGCGCCCTGGCGACACTGTGCGAGTGCGCAAAGCGGGTGACGTAATCCCCGAGGTCATTGGGCCGGTGCTCGCCGAACGGCCAGACGGTCTGCCCAAATATCAGTTCCCGGTACAGTGTCCGACCTGTGCGGAGGCGCTCGTTCGGCCCGAGGACGAGGCGCACATGTTCTGCATCAACCCGGCTTGTCCTGCTCGCCAGCAGACGCAGATCGAGTACTTCACATCCCGCGGGGGGATGGACATTGAGGGCCTTGGCGAACGAACTGTCGCGATTCTGATCGCCCAGAATCTCATTGAAGATGCTGGTGACCTCTACGACATTGACTTCGACCGGCTCGCCGACCTCGAAGGCTTCGGCCAGACGACAATCGACAACCTGCGCGCTGGAATCGAGGGGTCGAAGAGTCGGCCGCTGGCGAGCCTGCTTGTTGCGCTTGGGATCAGACACCTTGGGCCGTCAGGAGCCGAAAGTTTGGCGAGCTCATTTGGGCACCTCGATCGAATTATCGAAGCGTCGGCCGACGACATGGCTGCCATCGACGGCGTTGGCCCTGTGATTGCTCGCAGTACGGCGGAGTACTTTGCCTCGGAAAAGGCGATTGCGATGGTCGAGAAGTTCAGGGCCGCTGGCGTCAACTTCGAGGGGCCTGAAGCCTCCGAGTTGCCTCAGGTGCTTGAAGGCGTGTCTATCGTGGTGACGGGGACGCTCGAAGGGTTCAGCCGTGACTCTGCAGCCGACGCGATCAAGTCTCGGGGCGGCAAGAACCCGGGCTCTGTGTCGAAGAAGACAACGGCCGTTGTCATTGGTGAGACCCCGGGGGCCAGCAAGGTGACCAAGGCGGAGGAACATGGCGTGCCGATGATCGACGAAGCGGCGTTTGTGATCCTCCTCGAAACTGGCCAGATCCCTTAGCGGAGGCCGACGCCTCGAGTGGCGCGGTGGGCTAGAGGACGTCGAAGCTGTAGCGATAGGGCAGGCAGTTTGCCGGGCTATCGCCCACTTCGAATACGCACGCAATAACTTCATTGTTCTGGGGTCGAAGTATTACGCCGCCGGGGCAGTCAGGCTCGGGCCCCCACGTGAACTGGCCGAGTGAGCCGCCAGCAGAGATCACAGTTGAGCGGGTGCCATCGTCGGCTTCGGCGAGTTCGTACGTATTCATCTCGTTCTCTGCAATTGGCACGCCGTTAATCGTGAGCGTGGCGGCGTAGCCATCAATCAAGTCGACTCCGACTTGCTCGCTACATGCGCCACCTTGGCCGGTTCGAGGGAACCAGCCTTCAACCGGCGTGATGCCGTTCGTATCCGGCCCGTCAGCTGCCGCACCAGTGTTCACGACGGGGCTGCCAGACTGATCACCGCTGTAAATACTGGCTAGAACGATGGCTCCACCCGCAGCTGTTAGGGCTGCAAATGTGATCAACGTCTGCCTTCGTGGCTTGCGCATTCTCATAGTGTGCCCGCTGTAGGCCCGAATCGTCTGTAGCATCACGGCGTGCCCGAAATTCGTGTGGACGAGCACCTAGGTCGTATCTACGGCGAGCGATATCGCCTTGTCTCCTCAGTTGGCACTGGGGCGTCGGCTCGCGTCTATATGGCCGAAGATATGTCGCTACGACGAAAGGTTGCGGTAAAGACGCTGCACCCTGGCCTGGTGGCCGACGAGCAGTTCCGTCGCCGATTCTTAGCTGAAGCCCAAGTTGCCGCCCAATTGAGCGATCCTCACCTGCTCGCGGTCTACGACTGGGGCGAACACGACAACGAGGCATACCTCGTTACCGAGCTGCTCGCGGGCGGAAGCCTACGTGACATGCTGAGTGCCGGAACACGGCTCTCAACAGCGCAAGCGCTGCTCGTAGGACTCAACGCGGCCCAAGGACTCGCAGTGGCCCACGCCCGTGGCCTTGTCCATCGCGACATTAAGCCAGCCAACCTCTTGTTCGACGAGAATGGCCGCGTCCGGATCGCCGACTTTGGCATTGCCAGGGCTGTCGCCGAATCTGCCTGGACCGAGCCAGAGGGCGCCCTTATCGGCACAGTTCGCTACGCCGCCCCTGAACAGGCGGTCGGCGGCGAAGTTGACGGTAGAGCCGACGTCTATTCGCTCGCACTCACGCTCATTGAGGCCGTTACCGGCGAGGTGCCGCTCGTGTCGGCTACTCCAATCGCCACAATGCTCCAACGGCAAAGAATCGATGTCGTCGTGCCTGACGAACTAGGACCGTTGAAGGGTGTGCTCACGGCCGCAGGACGAGCCGACCGCCTGATGCGACCAACGGCCGCTGGATTTGTCCAGGGTCTTCGGGTTGCCGCCGCCGAGCTTTCTCGGCCAGAACCGCTCCCGCTTGTCCTCCATGGCGAGGCTCCGAGCGCGGGGCCTTCGGACGAGGTGGCCTTATTCGACGCCGACACCGAAGTAATTGATCTCTCCGGCCGTCGCACCGGCGATCACACCCTCATTCACGACATGGTGATCGACGGCGATGGTCTCGACATGGCCGAAGAAGAACGGCGACCGCGACGCAAGTGGCCCTTCTTCCTCGTCATGCTCCTGGCTATCGCGGGTGCTGCGGGGTACTTCGGGTATCAGTACTACGACCAGGAAATTCGCATTCCTACCCATGTCGTCGACAACTATGTCGACCAAGCGCTTGTCGACGTTGAAAACAGCATTGAGGTGAACCGCTGGAGTCTCTCAGTCACTGAGATCCGGCAAGATGGCACAGTGGCCGGAATAGTGCTTGAGCAGTCACCGCCCGGCGGCACTGTTCTTGAGGAGAACCAGCTCATCACACTGATTGTCTCGCTCGGCCAAGAAATGCGAATCGTGCCCCAGCTACAGGGTCTTACCGTCGACGAGGCAACGAATGCGATCACCGCCGCAGGGTTTGTTGTCGGGGCGATCGACGACACCGTCTACGACGAAGCGGTCCCGATTGGGACCGTGCTCACGGCTTCGAGCGAAGTAGGCGGCGAAGCTGAAACCGGCACTTCGATCGACCTCACAGTGAGCGCTGGTCCCGAACCAAGACTGATGCCAGACATCACGAAGCAGCCTGAAGCCGACGCCACATTGGCCCTTGAAGAACTGGGCTTTGTCGTGGTTCGCGAAGAGGCGTCGTCTGACGACATTGCCGAAGGGCTTGTTATCTCGGCGACCCCCGACGTGGGGACGGCGTTGCCTCGAGGAAGCGAGGCGATCATCGTTGTCTCGACTGGATTGCCTTACCTTGAAGTGCCAGATGTTGTTGGCCTTAGCGCGGCCAACGCGGCTGACAAGCTTGAGGCTGCTGGCTTTGTGGTGTCTGACACAAACGGGCCGCCGAACTCACCCGTGCTCGCAACCGACCCCCCGGCTGGCGAGTTTCACCGCAAGGGAACGTCGATCGTCATCTTCACCAGGCGTTAGTCGTCGGTGGCGGTGAGCGCTTCGAGGCGCTTGTAGATCTCGACTCCGGTGGGGTCGACCTGACCGCCCTGAAGTGCCAGAAGCTGTGAGGCATCGCCTTCGACGTATATCTTGCCCTCGAAGAACGCTTGCATAACTGCTTGCTGGTTTCGGGTCACGAAGGCCGCATAGGCCGTGTGGTAGTCGACCCGCACCATGAGGTTTGCCTCGTCGAGGTGGCCTTCTTCGATAATTGTGCTGCCGTTTGTGGTGTCGATATGGCCCCGCATGTCGCCGTCACGGTGCGGGATGTCGGTGACGATGACATTGATCCGGGTCTCGAGCGGTGGGGCGGGGGCGAGGCCAGCGAACTCGTCGCGTAGCTGCTTCGCTGCGTTGATCCATCCATCGGACAGAAAGGGAAATGTCTCGGTACTCACCAGGGCTCCAGAAGTTCGGTCGGGTCAGTATGCCATGAGGCGGGGAGGGGTCCGAATCAGGCCTAGCTGGAGCGTGTCACCATCACCCAGGCAACATGGCCACCCCAGAAGCCGATTTCCAAGAGGTCGTCATCCTCTTCGTATATCCATTCGCCGTTGATGTTATGAAAGCGATCTGGTGGATCGAGCACCTTCGCCACGTCTTCACACGGGAGCCCGATGAGGTTGGTGCCGGCCACAACCGCGTGCTCCGTTGCGTTGATCAAAAACACGACACCATCATCCACGACGACAGCGAGCCCGTCTTCTCCGATCTGCCACTCTTCAGCGCCATCATCGGGGCCATCGACATCGTCGACTCGTTGGAGACCTAGTGCCAATGCCTTGGCGGGGTCGAGCGGCGCCCCAAGCTGGATGTCAGCAAGCTCGGTAATCGGAAACGGCGATGCCATGGTCGTTCTCTCGGATCGGATTCGGGTGGCCGTCAGCGTAGGCCGGGCTGCGCCGTCACCTCTACATCGCGTACGCTCGTCTGAGTCCACCAAACCGGAGCAGATCCATGAGCGCAGAATTCCATGAACTCCACCAGCACGGCACGTTTCTGTTAGTAAACGTCCACGACGTTGGCGCTGCGATCAGGGCTGAAGCTGCGGGGGCGAAGGCGCTCGGTACGACAAGCTCAGGGCACGCCTACACACTCGGCCGCCAGGATGGGGTCGGTGCGTTGTCGCGGGGGGAAGTTGCGGAGCAGGCTGCCGCGATTTGTGCGGCAGTCGATATTCCGCTGAGCATCGATGCAGAAAACGGGTGGGGTCATTCCCCCGAAGAGGTCGCAGAAACTATTCGCGTACTGGCGTCGACCGGCGCCGCGGGTGCATCAATCGAGGACTGGTCTAGTGACGAGACGATTGGTTTCTATAGTCGTGAGCTGGCGCTTGAGCGAGTGACGGCGGCGGTTGAGACGGCGGCATCGTTGCCTGAACCGTTTGTCATCTGTGCCAGGGCTGAGGCCTTCCTCTACGACGCCCCGAACCCGATGGATGAAGCGCTTGCTCGCCTCCAAAGTTTTGCCGCGGTTGGGGCTGACTGTCTTTATGCTCCTGGCCCTCGCGACCTTGACACTCTTCGCCGGATCGTGGAAGAAGCGGGTGGGCCGGTCAATGCGCTTATTGGATTCGGGAGCGCGCTCACGATGGCGGACGCAGCCGAAATTGGGGTTCGGCGAGTCAGCGTTGGCGGCTCGTTGTATCGAGCGACGATGGCGCGGCTCGACACCCTCGTCCGTCAGGTCGTTGCGACCGGGAGCTTCAGTCTCGAAGAGACTCCACTCGCCGACTAGAGCTCAACACTCGATGATGGGTCCGTTGTAGTCGCCAGCCATCAGCTTCGTCAGCGCATTCGCGGCTGCCGACTTTCTCGAATACCCCTGACTGCCATCGGTGGCAACGACCTGGCCGTTGCTGGCTTTGACCCGAAACGCCCACTGGCCATCTTTGCGTTTGTACAGCTCGCCACTACCACTCATCGTTGTCTCCTCGTGTCGCCTTGTCTGCGACTATACGCAAAATCCTTTGGCAGGGACAGGGCCAAAAGCCAACGGTGGTGATCCGGCTGGTCCAACCGCTCGCTGCTGTGTAGGTTCTCAAGATGGACATCGAGGCGCTCACTGACCAATTCTTCCAGCTCGGCACGACGCAGGATTGGGAGGGAATGGCTGCGATGTTTGCCAAAGGAGCCGTCGTTTCGCAGCCGGGCGCAGGCGAGCTTGGCGTTGACCAACTGGTGCTCAACCTCGGCGGGCTGTCGAAGGCAGGCATCCGCACGTCGTACGAGAACGTGCGGCGGGTCGTCGGCGCAGATTCGGTTGCCGAGCAGCATGACGTACGCCTCACCCGCCCAGACGGCGTTGAGGTTCTGCTCGACGTTTGCGTTGTGATGCGATTTGGTGCTGATGGGCTGCTGACGCGGGTTGATGAGTATTTCGACCCGACCGCCGTCGCGCCGCTGATGGCGTAGATACGGTTTTCGGAATGGCATCGGGATACTCGGGAACACGGCTAGCGAAGAAGCTCGGCATTCGAGATGGGCATTGCATCGTTGTCCTGAACGAGCCTGAGGGTTTCCGTGCATTGCTCGACCCGATGCCCGAGGGTGTTTCGATAAGTGACGAACTCGAACCCAAGCGTGACATTGTGATCGGCTTCTTCACGAAGCTTTCTGCTCTCGACGAGCAGTTCGACGCCATGGCCGAGGCGATCTATCCCAATAACATGATTTGGATCTGCTGGCCAAAGATGGCAGCGAAAGTCGAGACCGATCTCACGCGCGAAGTCGTGCGGGACAGGGTGCTTCAGACAAGGCTCGTCGACGTGAAGATCTGCGCAATTGATGCGACGTGGTCGGGGATCAAGGTCGTCTGGCGGACCGAGCACCGCTAGCGCGTCAGCGAATCGAAGGGGTCACGTCTTGGCCGTCGACCCATACTCGGGTGATTGACCTCTCGTCACCGTTGCGAATGAGTTTCTCGAACACCATGGCCCAGTCGTCGGCCGTGCGTGGACGTTCCGTGCCGAGATCGACGGCTACCGCATCAAACAACTTGCCTTCAGCGAGGAGCCCGGCATCGATCCCTAGCAAGTCGGCGCCGCCGACGGTTGCCATAAAAAAGGCCGTCGTGATATCGATACGAGAATCGACGGTGCCCCGGTCTGTGGGCGGCAGAGTTGGCTCGACACCGTCTTCGAGCATGCGTGAGGACGTCACGGCGTGACCACACTGGCGCATTAATGACGATTCCGGTCCGCCAGCCACATCGGTGCCAAGCCCAATGCGGAGCCCTTCCCCGAGCCAGCGGTTGGCCGGGAAGACGCCGTTGCCAAAGTATGAATTGGAGAGCGGACAGTGGGCGACGCCAGCCCCGATCTGTCTCAGGCTGGCGACGTCGTTTGTGCCGAGGTGCACGCCGTGGGCCAGGACGGTGTGGTCGCGGACGAGGCCGAAGTTGACCAACGCCTGGGTGTCGCTGACGCCGAAGCGGTCGAGGACATACCCATGCTCCCAATCGCTTTCCGATACGTGAGTCTGAACCAGGGCGCCGGTTGCTTCGGCTAACTCACCGAGGCCGGTGAGCGCGGCATCGCTACAGGCGGGGATGAAACGAGGCGTGATGATCGGCTGCACGAGTGCAGGTCGACCATTGAGTGCTTGGATGGTTTCGACTGAGCGGTGGCTCGCGTCGACGGACTCTGATGCAGTGGCGTCTCGATACCACTCAGGCGTTCCTTCGGGGTGGTCCATGGCGACCCTGCCGACAAAGGCTCGTTGCCCATGGGCGTGGCATGCTTCGGCGAGTGCAGTGGTGGCGGCCTCGTGGGTTGAGCCGTAGTAGACAGCCGTCGTTGTGCCGCCAGCGAGCAAGGTCGGCACCATCTGGTCCCACACGGCGGTAGCGAATGCGAGGTCGACGAACCTGGCCTCGAGCGGAAAAGTTCGTTCGAACAGCCAACGTTCAAGGGGGAGGTCGAGCCCGGTGCCTAGCTGTGGCCACTGGGGCGCATGGATGTGGGTGTCGATGAGGCCGGGAAGGAGCACGGTGGTTGCCGGGAGGACGACGTCGGCCTTCTGACCGGGCTGGGCCGGCTTGACGCTGACGATGCGACCATCATCGTTCACCGCTATGCAGTGGTCTTCGAGGATCTGTAGTAAGCCCGGCGCTGGTGTTTGCAGGATGGTGCCACGAATGGTGAAGCTCATTGCTACTCGTTCTAGCCCAGTTAGCAGTGGTTTGGTGGTGGGGGCTACGGTCGGGCGATGGCAGGGGACGCCGAGACCACATCTTCAGAATTACCGGGACCGGCCGACGCCTCAGGAACGCCGCTTACTGGGCGGGCCTTGCGAATCGCCACTCGTGAGCGCAACCCTGTCTGGAAGAACCCGCCGTTGATGATCGACATGGACGTCTGCATCAACTGCGATGCGTGCCTGCGAGCCTGCCCGAAATATCTGGGCGCCATCTTCAACCACGACATCGACGTCATCATCATCCCTGAGCTTTGCTCGGCGTGTAACAAGTGTCTCGATCCTTGCCCCGTCGACTGCATCCACCCCGACCCAAATTGGAAGCCGGCCTCCGACGACTGGTGGGGCGCCCAGGAGTTCGACGACCCATACGTGTAGCCCGGTCTGCAAGCCATCGAGGCCTGGAGATACCTAGATTAGCCGTCTGGTATGAGTCGTCGGCCCATTGAGAGCACGTTGTCTTGGGCGTACTCAATTTGGCGGTAGAACGCCACTACCTGGTCGTTTGAGGCGCGGATCTGGAGGTTGACCTTCGGACAGCCAAGCTCAAGCAGGTGTGCCTCTGCCGCATCCATGAGGGCACGGCCGATGCCGGCTCGCCGGTTATTGGGTTCTGACGCCAAGTAGTTGACCCAGCCTCGATGCCCGTCGTATCCGACCATAACGACGCCGACTATCTGATCTTCAAGCAGTGCGACAAGCAGCCCAGCGGGAGAATGAGCAAGCTTGCGATCGATGTCTTTGTTTGGATCGTTCCACGGCCGCACAAGTTCGCACGCCGTCCACAGTGCGATTACCGCCTCACGGTCGGTCTCGATGAACTCTCGTATCTGAAGCGATGCGGCCATCCGCAGACGCTAGTCGACTCAGCCTGCCATCTTTTCGAGCATTGCCTTCATCTGGGCATGCACGAGGTTGATCGCCTGGAGAGGACGAATCATCACCTTAAATTCGGTGATCATGCCGTCGTCATCACATGTGATGATGTCGACACCGTTGACGTACTTGCCGTCGATCGAGGTCTCGAACTCGAGCATTGCTTGGTTGCCTTGCAGAATCTTCTTTGAATAGCGGAACGCGCCGCTCGTGTCGTTTTCGCCGCTCGCAGGCTTGTCGTCGCCGCCGAGCGTGCCACCGGCAGCACCCAGGTAGAGCTTCGTGATGTCGCGTCCGTTTTGTGGGCTGAAGACGATGGGCGAGAGGAAGACCACATCCTCGTGCAGGATCGCGTCGAGTCCGCCATCGAGCTCGCCCTTCATGTGGCGATGCCATTGCTCCATACATCCGATGATCGGTTCAGCTGCCATTCATGCCTCCAAGTTCGAGGACTGAGTATCGCAGAGTCGCCTAGCCTCACACCAACTTGGGTTATCGCGGCTAGCCGCGATCGGTCGTCGTAACCAGGGAGCGGACTCGATCGATAAGCGCCTCATCGCCAGCGAAATCGAGAGCCACGCCGTCAGTTCGTCCCCACAACCAAAGGTTCAGGTCGGCTGAGATGCCGCTCACCACTAGTTCGGCGGGGGAGGTCCAGTCGACTGGTGAGACAAGGAGACCCTCTGAGGATGATCGACGGCCAAGGGCGAGTCCCCAACGACTATCTGTGTCGGTCGTGGTGATTCTAAATGTTGCGCCGTCTGGCACGAAGTCTGTCGAATCGCTCCCGTGGTAGATGAGATTGAGCACCTCATCGATGCCGTCGCTTGAGAGGATCGGCGACATTAGCCCAAAGTTAGTGACGAGGGATTCGGCATCGTGTCGATGGATGAGCGCTTCGTGTGCTTGACGCCGGCGAATGAAGCCGACAGTCTTGTCCGAGGCCCACGTCCAGACTTTGGTGTCGTCTGGCGCGCTCTCCAACGCGGCGAGGAGTTCCTCGGTGGAGTTGGCGAAGAGCTCGAGAGCGTCTTCATCGGGGTCAGGGCCAGAACGGCGTTCGGCGAACAACGTGTCGGGGCTATCGAGCCGCTTGGAGACAATGGCCGTCCAGAATCGTTGAACCTCAGTGAGATGCCACAGGAGCGCCGCTCCATTCCACTCGGGACACGCAGGCACACGCTTGGCTTCGTCGGCCGCTTGGATGCATGTAGCAAATCGCGCTGACTCAGATCTGATGAAGGAGTTGTATTCCTCGGGGGTGATCATGCGGTCGTCGTGACCGCGGCGTCGTGCTTGTCTTGATGTTGCATGGGTAGGGTCTACCACGGTCTCGGCGTGGGACCTTACGCACCCGTGGCAGAAGGAAGCTAGATGGTCGAGCAGAGCAAGTGGGTCGAGATTACGAAAGCGAAGCCGGAGCACTCAGCCTGGTATATCGAGCGATTTCGACAGATGGCGGCCGAAGGGCGAGACCTAGCAGGCGAGGCTCGATTCGTTGATGCGATGGCAGAGCGTGAGAGCCGAATTCTCGATGCTGGCTGCGGGCCTGGGCGGGTTGGAGCCGTCCTGATGGACGCCGGTCACACCGTTGTCGGCGTTGACGTAGACCCCGAACTGATCGCCGCCGCCAAGGAAGACCACCCTGGCCCCACATGGCTCGTCAGTGACCTGGCCGAGCTCGATCTGCCGACCGCGGGAGTAGCGGAGGGATTCGACGTCATCTTGTGCGTCGGCAACGTAATGACGTTCCTAGCTGCAAGTACTCGTCGAGAAGTGTTGCGCCGGCTCCGAGCCCACATCAGAGAGGCAGGAAGGATTGTCATCGGCTTTGGGACCGGTCGGGGCTATGAGCTTGACGAATTCTTCGACGATGTCGCCGCCGCTGGACTGGCCACCGAGTTAAAGCTCGGGACCTGGGACCTGCGTCCATTCACCGATGAATCCGACTTCCTCGTCGCCGTACTGGTTGACGCCAGCTAGAAGCCTTCGTAGCCCCTGGGGCATTCGACAGTCATATCCCGAGCTTCTAGGTTGGACCGTAACGCTGGCTTATCAGACCGGCCGATTACGGAGGTCAGAATGAGTCGTAGGAGCACGTCGTGAGCCACGGTGGTCGGTTGGCCGCCAAGGCGCTGAAAGCGGCAGGCGTCGAGTGTGTCTTCACACTCTCTGGCGGTCACGTCATGGGAATCTACGACGGATGTATCGACGAAGGCATCCGCGTCATCGACGTTCGTCACGAGCAAGCAGCAGTGCACGCGGCCGACGCCTGGGCTCGGCTAAACCCTGGCCGCGTCGGCGTCGCGATTCTGACTGCTGGTCCTGGTGTCACCGACGGAGTTACTGGCGTGGCGAATGCCTGGCGCGCCAACTCGCCAATCCTCGTCATCGGTGGGCAAGGACCGTTCAACAACCTGCGTCGCGGCTCGCTGCAAGAGATGGATCACGTGGCTGTGATGCAGCCGATTACGAAATGGGCCGACGCGTGCTACGAGACTGGCCGCATCGCAGAATACATCGAGCTAGCCGTTCGAACCGCCCTCTCTGGCGTCCCCGGGCCGTCGTTCTTGGAGATCCCGATGGATGTGCTTCATGCCCCCATCGATATCGATGCCGTAGCGATGCCTTCCTTCCGCGACTACCGCGTTGCCTCGGCTGCGCCGGCCGACCGAGTCGACGAAGCGCTAGCGATTCTTCGCACCGCCCGGCAACCGATGGTGATGGCTGGCACCGCGCTCAAGTGGTCCGAAGGAGCACCTGCGCTTCGTTCTTTCGCGGAGGCGACCAACATCCCGGTGTTTACCAACGGAATGGGTCGCGGTCAGCTACCAATGAGCCATCGCCAGTTCTTCAACCGCACCAGGCGAGACGCACTCGCCGGTGCCGATGTTGTGGTGCTTGCGGGTACCCCGCTTGATTTCCGAATGAAATACGGGGCTTCGATACCATCCGACGCCAAGGTGATTCAGCTCGACCTGGATGAAACCCTGATCGGTCAGAATCGATCTGCCGATGTCGGGCTGGTTGGCAACCTTGGGGCAAACCTCTTCGCACTCCTTGCCGGGCTTACCGAAGGCGAGCTCGACTTCTCTGACTGGTCTGGCCAGCTTCGAGCGAAGGAAGATGCTGGCGAAGCCGCCCTTGCCACTCAGCTCACCAGCGATGAGGTCCCGATCGACCCAATGCGTCTCTGCAAAGCCATTGCCGATGTGGTTGCCGCCGATGACGAAATGATCGTGATCGGAGACGGCGGCGACATCGTGGCTCAGGCCTCAAAAGTGTTGAAGGTGCCAGACAACGGCACGTGGATGGACCCCGGTCCGCTCGGAACCCTTGGCGTCGGCATGCCGTTCGCTCTTGCGGCCCAACTCTCCAACCCAGACAAGCGAGTCCTCATCGTCTACGGCGACGGCAGCTTTGGACTGAACGGCTTCGAGTTCGATACTGCGGTCAGATTCGGTTTGCCGATTGTCGGTGTGATGGGGAACGACGCAGCATGGGGACAGATGATGCGTCCACAAGCCATGATCTACGGCGCCGATCGTCTGGTGGCAACAGAGCTTCGCTACACCCGCTACGACAAGGTGGTCGAGGCCCTCGGTGGACACGGTGAGCATGTGACGGAGCCAGACGACATTGTCCCCGCGATCGAACGGGCCCTTGCCAGTGGCAAGCCAGCATTGGTCAACGTTGAGATCCGCAAAGACATCAACGGCATGAAAGGCTCCACCTACGTCTGAATCCAAGGCCACGTTTTTCGCGTCAGCGAAAAAGGTGCGTAGTGAGGAAGTCCGTCAGGACTGACGAACGGCAGTGACTTCGATCTCGAGAACCGACTAGCGCTTGTCACCGAAATCACGACCGGATGCACACGGCAGACCGGCCGGCCCGACGCCAAGACGAACGTTCAGTTCCGAAAATAAAAACATGAAGAAACAACTGCAAAATAGGTTGATGCAGTACGTACGTTCGATACAATGTGGCCATGACAATCGTCGAAGCGCCCCCACAAATCGAAACAGGATCAGCGCTCCCGTACGTCATCGAACTCGCCCGCACACTCGAGACTTACAGCGACCTCGCATCTGCCAACGATCTGGACACCAACGACATCGCGTCACTCCTCGTCACCCTCACCAAAGCTTCTGAGTTCGCCCAAACAGAAGTTGGGCGACTCGGCCTACTAGCCCGTGAAAAAGGTGTCGGCGCCGTTCGCTTCGCTCACTAACCGAGTTTGTGCGCTGGGGCGCCCAAACTCGCCGGAACGTGTAGCGCCCACCGGTTGCT
>JBBKWJ010000083.1:0-29301 GCA_037968895.1 Acidimicrobiales bacterium | reverse complement strand
CCGATAGCAAATGCATGCAATCCGTATGGAAGATTTGGCTTGGGGCAGCGGCGACCCTGACAACGGCGTACTTCGTCGTCGACAACACGCCCACCTCGAAGCTTGTTCTCTACAACGGGCTTGGAGCGATGGCGGTCATGATGATCCTCCTCGGGGTCAAGATCAACAAGCCGGAGCCCCGCGAGGCGTGGCTCTGGTTCGCCGGTGGTCTCGGGTCCTTTCTGATTGCCGACGTCATCTACTACGTCCAAGAACTCCTACTCGGCGCCGACAAGGTCCCATACCCATCAATCGCCGATCCGTTCTACCTCGCGGTATACCCGCTGCTCATCATCGGTCTGACCAAGATGCTTCGCGAGTTGGCTCCCGGCCGCGACAAGACCAGCTTTATTGATGCCGCCATCGTCGGCGTCGCCATGTTCGGCGTGCTTTGGATCATCTTCGTCGACACCGTCTGGGCCACCGAAGAGAACACGGCACTTGCACTCACCGTCCAACTCGCCGCTCCGATCCTCGACGTGGCCGTCCTGGCCGTAGCCACCCGAGTGCTCGTCGCACTCCACCTCCAACACCCACCAATCGCATTCATCGTGACTGGCATTGGCAGTCTGGCCATCGCCGACATCGCCTACGGATACGCAAACGCCACAGGCAGTTTCGCCACAGGAACGTGGATCGACTTCTTCTGGCTCGGGTTCTACGTGACCTTCGCTGCTGCCGCCCTTCATCCGAGCGCGGCCTCCGTAGCCACCGCCCAGCCTGACACCGGGAAGCTCACAATTCGTCAGCTCGCCATCATGATCTTGGCCACGCTTGCGCTGCCCGTAATCGACCTTATATGGGGAACTCCCGAAGATCGCGAAGTCATCATCATCGTCTCGGCCGTCCTTGTTCTACTCATCTTGAGCCGGGTATTCGGCCTCATGCAGGCGCTGCAGCGAGGCCAAGAACGGCTTCGACACGACGCCGTTCATGACGCCCTCACCGGCCTCGCGAACCGGGTGCTTTTTGCAGAACGAACCGAGCTCGCACTTGAGGCTGGAAATGACAGCGGCGTCGCCGTTCTCTTCATCGACCTCGATGACTTCAAGAACGTAAACGACAGCCTCGGTCACGAAGCGGGCGACATCCTGCTGGCTGAGGTCGCCGCCCGGCTCCTTCGCTGCGTCGGCCCGGCGGACATGGTGGCCCGGTTCGGCGGCGATGAATTCGCCGTCCTCCTTCCTGAGGCCACGAGCCCGTACGACGCCTCAACAATGGCCCGCCGTATTCTTGACGCCCTCGAGCCGCCGATTGATCTGAGCGTGCGATCAGTAAACGTGCTCGCCAGCATCGGCATCGCAATCGATCACGATCACGATCTTGAGGTCGACACGATTCTCCGAAATGCTGACGTCGCGATGTATCTCTCGAAGTCGCGGGGCAAAGGACGCTACGAGGTCTTCGAAGCGAAGATGCACGAGGAAGCTGTCGAACGCCTCGACTTGAAAGCCGATCTCCAGCGAGCGCTTGAAGAAGAGCAGTTCGTTGTTCACTACCAGCCAATTTTCGACCTCGACACCGGCCGCGTCACCCTGGCGGAAGCCCTCATCCGGTGGAAGCACCCCGAAAAGGGACTGATCGGTCCCGATCGTTTCATTCCACTTGCGGAAGAGAACGGCATGATCGTTGAGATCGGCGAGTGGGTGCTCCGCGAAGCCTGCGTCCAGGCCGCTCAGTGGCAGAAGATCCCTGGCTTCCACGACATGGGCATCACCGTCAACCTCTCCATGCGTCAGCTCCAAGACAACGAGCTCATCAATGCATTGACTAGGGCACTGAAAGACTCTGGTCTCGCAGCAGAGCATCTCGTACTCGAAATCACCGAATCAATGCTTGCTCTTGATGCTGAACGAAGCGTTGGCATCCTCGAACAACTGAAGACCATCGGCGTGAAGCTCGCCATCGATGACTTTGATACCGGCTACTCGTCGTTCAGCTACCTCCGATCATTCCCCGTCGACTCGATCAAGATTGACCGTTCGTTCATCAACGAACTTCACCGCTCGTCAACGTCGACGGCGCTCATCGAAGCCATCGTCAACCTGTCCCGAGCCCTCGGCGCCTACACCGTCTCCGAAGGCATCGAACACGGTGATCAAGCTGGGCTGCTGCGTCGGATCGGGTGCGACCGAGGCCAGGGTTTCTATTACTGCCGGCCGCTCTCCGGCCCCGCACTCACGACCCTACTTCGAGATCATCTCGAAGATGAGAAAGAACCGCTGCTCGCGTGGCGCCGGTCCTCAGAAAAGGTCCAAGGTCGGGAATACGACGTCGATATTAGAACCGGTCTCACTGAGATCCGAGACATCGACTCCGAGCTCATGGAACTCAACAGTGACCTCAAGGTGCCGCTGATGGGTCGCTGGCCATGGTTGAAAAACTGGTCTGAGTCATTTGATAGCTGGACGCCAATGATGGTCGGCATCCGGTCAGCGGAGAGCGGGCAGCTCACCGCTGCTGCCTTCTTCGCAACCATCCATCGAGGCGAGAGCACGGCAATCGTCGCGATGGGCAACGGCAGCTCGCTCTTCACCGCACTTCAGGCAAGAAACGAGGAGGCGGCCGCCTCGTTAGCGCAAGGCATTGCCACCGCGCTGAGCGAAATCCAGGGTGCCTGGTCACTCGACCTCGAGCAGGTGAGAGACCAAGACCCGACGATGTTGCACCTCGCCGAGATGCTCGATCACGCCCAACTCCTTCCCGAACTTCGGGTGCCCAGAGTCGTCTTCTCGACATCCCACAACGTCGATGACGTGCTCAGCAAGAGCATGCGGAAGCAGCTTCGTCGGTCGCAGAACAAGATCACCAACGCTGGCCTCAAAATGACGCTTGCGTTCGATCGAGGACGGGCGATCACGTCCGAACTCATCGACGAAGTTGAAGCCGTTCACGTTTCTCGAGACCGAGCCGCCCGGCGAAACAGCGACCTCGACCGGCCAGCCGAGCGCGAGTTCTGGCGCCGTGTCGTCGAGGGTGGCCACAACGAATGGGACGTCGAAATAGCGACGCTGCGCCTAGACGGAAACCTTGCCGCCTACGTAGTGGCGTTGCTCGACGGTGACACTTATCGGGTGTACGACGGCCGTATGAACACTGAATATCAGGACTTCTCACCTGGTCGTCTCGTCGAGGCTGCTGCCTTGAGCCGAGCGATGGCCGACCCACGGTTTTCCGTCCTCGACTGGATGTCTGGCATTGCCGCCGAGAAGCTGCTCACCACCAACATCGCGGAAAGTCGGGCACGACTCGTCGCCACATCCGGCAGCCGCTACGTCAGCTTCCCGAAGAAGAGCGACTTCCGCAAGGACAACGCCAAGGTGTAAGACGCAGGCCGGGGTGAGTACCTCTGCTCATTCGGATTCGGTAGTCTCCAACTCATACTGAGCACTCGCTTAGTATGAGTTGGAGGCTTCCATGCATACCATTCCACCCCCGAGTCAACCGCCACCACCGGTCGGCCTACTGCCGCTCTATGGACCAAAGGTCGATGAGGTCATCAAAGAACCCCGCTCGCCGGTTTCGTTGACGTGGCCACTCGTCGGCGCAACGGTTGTCGCTGCTGTTGTAGGTGACATCGCGCTCCAACAGTCGGCACTGAACACCTTCGCCGCGTTCGCCTTTACCTGTGCCTCCGCTGTCGCGATCGCGGCTACTGGTGGCATCCGAACTGGCTACGGACGGCTCTTCCTTCTCGCATCCCTGGTGTTCGCAGCCTTCCTGGTGGTCCGTAGTGATCCTCGCCTCATCATCTTCGACGCAATTGCGGCATACGTCCTTCTCATGGCGGCAGCCGTCTTCGGCCGCGGTGGCAACCCGTTTGACACTGGCCCATTGGCACTCGCAAGAACGACTATCAGCGTCGTCGCGTCATGGTTTGGTCTTGCGGTCGAAGTACCCCTCGACCTGCAAGCTCGGGGTCGCGATCTCACTGCGGGCAAAACTGGCGTGGCGTCAATGGCCGGGGCAATCGGTCGAGGGGTCGTTGTCGCGTTCCCCGTCGTATTGGTCCTCGGCATTCTGCTGGCGTCAGCCGACGCCGTCTTCGCGTCGTTCTTCTCGTTCGAAGCGATTCCATTTGGTGATGGCGTCGTGCACGTGTGTTTCTTTGTGTACGCCGCGTCGTTGATCATCGTTATCCAGCAGCGGGCGAAAGGCGATCACCTGCCGCTCACGCATCGGTCAACGCTCACATTCGGATCGATCGAGTCGGTGGTTGTCTTGGCTGGGCTCGACCTACTCTTCGCTCTTTTTGCAGTCGCTCAGGTTCTCGTTGCTCTCGGAAATGGCGAACAGGCCATGATCGACGCAGGTATGACCTATTCGGCCTACGCCAGGAACGGCTTTTTCCAACTCCTCTGGGTCGCGGGCATCACGCTCGTCATTCTGATGGGCCTCCGTACGCTCACTGCACGCTCAGAGTTCCACCAACGGCTCTTGCGGAATTTGTCTCAGCTGGCGTCGGTCATGACGCTCGGCATTGTTGGCGTCGCCGTCTTCCGACTCTGGCTGTACATCGGCGACTGGGGCCTCACTCCACTGCGTTTCTACAGTTCGGTGTTCTCGTTGTGGGTCGGCATCGCCTTCCTCATTGTCATGACAAGAACAGCTGGCTTTCGAAAGGACCAGGCATGGCTTACGCCAGTCCTCCTTGTCTCTGGCCTCACCACATTGCTGGTGCTCAACTTCGCGAATCCCGAGTCGATTATGGCCAGCACGAACCTTGAGTTCGGTAACGATCAGACCGTCCTCCAACAGGAAGTATTCACCGCAGACGCCATCTCGGTGTTGGCTACTCGCATCGACGAGGTGCCCGAATCAACCAGGCCGGGAACCACCACCCGACTGTGCGCGAGGCAAGACGAATTCTCCGAACGCAGCCTCTTCGGATTCAACTACTCCGAAAAACGTGCGCACGATGCCCTCGATGAGCTGTGTTCCGGTTAAGTACTGAAGTCAGACATAGGCCAGAATGTCGAAACGATTCTGCTCCAAGGAGACTCCATGCCTGTGCAAGGCTCAATTCTCGGCAATTCGGTTCTACGACGTGAAGACCCTTCGCTTCTTGTAGGAGCCGACAAGTTCTGTGACGACCTAGATATCGCTGGTGTCGGGCACGTCTATTTCGTTCGCTCAGTCATGGCCCACGCCACGATTGGTTCGGTCGATGTCTCCGACACAGCCGGCATGCCTGGGGTCCGCGGAGTATGGACCGCCGACACGCTTGAGCTTGCACCGTTCTTGGCGTTCCCGCTTTTTCCACCCCACACGGCTCGGCCGCCGTTGGCGAAAGGAAAGGTTCGATTCGTCGGCGATATTCTTGCGGTCATCGTCGCTGACTCTCTGGCCGAAGCAATCGATGCCGCCGAGACCGTCTTCGTTGACTATGAGGCGCTCGGTGCCGTCACTGATGCCGAGGCCGCGTTGGCCGATGGGGCGCCTCTGATCATTGAAGAGCACGGCTCAAACATGGTCTTCGAAACAGCGATCGGTGCGGAGGAAGATCCGCTGGTCGGGGCCGAACACATTGCGGAGGGTCGGGTGGTGAGTCAGCGACTCGCAGGCGTCCCGATGGAAAACAATGGCTGTGCCGTGATCCCAGGCGAAAACGGACATCTCACGATCTGGATCTCAAGCCAGAACCCCATCGCCGTTCGCGATGCACTAGTGGGCCAGATGGGTCTCGATGCTGCGAATTTGCGAGTCGTAGCGCCTGCAGTCGGCGGCGGCTTCGGACCGAAGGCTGGCCCTTATGTCGAGCAGATCCTCACGACAGCTGTCGCCCAGCAGCTCGGTCAGCCGTGCAAATGGACCGAGATACGTAGCGAGAACATGGTCGCGATGGCGCACGGGCGCGACATGGTGCTCTACGCAAAGCTCGGGACAACAAACGACGGCATCATCACCGGCCTCGACCTGGACGTTGTCGCAAACGGTGGCGCCTACCCTGCGATCGGTGCCTTCCTGACCGTCTTTACACAAACAATGAGCCAAGGTGTCTACAAGATCCCGAAGCTCCGCTTCCATGCCCGCTCCGCAATTACCAACACCACACCAACCGCTGCCTATCGCGGTGCGGGGCGGCCGGAGGCAACACAGGTTCTCGAGCGCATCATCGATATTGCGGCCAAAGAGCTCGGCATTGATCCGGCCGAGATGCGTCGCCGCAACTTCCTGACGCCAGACCAGTTCCCGCTCACAACCCACGGCGGCGCAAATTACGACAGCGGTGAGTACGAACTCGCCCTTGATGAAGCCCTAGACAAAGCCGGCTACGCCGACATGCGGGCCCAACAGGTCGAACGGCGCGCTTCTGGCAACCCCCGCCAACTCGGCATCGGTGTATCTTCCTACGTTGAGGTCACGGCTCCCGCCGGCCTCCACCTTGAATATGGCGCAGTCGAAATCAACGAAGACGGCACCGTCACAGCAAGGGTCGGCACCAGCGCTCACGGACAAGGCCATATCACTGCGTTCTCCATGATCATCGCCGACATGCTTGGCGTCGACATGGACCAGATAACAGTCCTCCAGTCTGACACCGACGAGGTTCCCCGTGGATCCGGCACCATGGGGTCTCGCTCCCTGCAAACTGCGGGTTCAGCCGTGCATGTGGCCAGCGAAACAGTTCTCGACAAGGCGAAGAAGCTGGCTGGTCATCTGCTCGAGGCGTCGCCAGACGACATTGTGAAAGGCGAAGGAGGCCTCCATGTCGCTGGCGTTCCTTCCAATTCGTTGACCTGGTCTCAACTCGCCAAGGCCGCGAACGACGACGGCGCACGCCCAGCCGACATGGCCGCCGGATTGGCCCATGAACTCGACTTCGATGGCATCGATTCCACCTTCCCGTTCGGTACTCATGTGTCATTCGTCGAAGTCGACACCGACACCGGCGAGACCACAATGCTCCGTCATATCGCGGTCGACGACTGCGGTCGGATTCTCAACCCGCTTTTGGTTCGCGGCCAACAACACGGCGGCATCGCCCAAGGCATTGCGCAGGCCCTGTTCGAGATCGTTGCCTACGACGCCGACGGCAACCCGGTTACAGCGAACCTGTTGAACTACGCCATGCCGTCCGCCGCGGAGATGATCTTCTTCGAGACGTTCAACACCGAAACACCTAGTCCCCGCAACCCGCTCGGGGCAAAGGGAATAGGCGAGTCAGGCACCATCGGTTCAACGTCGGCCGTGCAAAACGCCGTGATAGACGCTGTCTCGCACCTCGGCGTGAAACACATCGACATGCCATTGACAGCCGAGGCGGTTTGGCAGGCACTCAAGGCGGCCAAGTAACGACATGGCCGATCGAGACGGTTATGACGAACGATTGCGCCTAGCCCAAGAGAAGTACATCGCGAGCCACCCAGTCAGCCACTCCCTCCATCAGCAAGCCACGGTGACTTTGCCGGGAGGAAACACCAGGTCTGTCCTCGACATGTCCCCGTTTCCATTCAAGGTCGAATCGGCCGAGGGGTCGCATCTGACCGACGTTGACGGCCATCGCTACCTCGATCTGCTTGGCAACTACACCGCTGGGCTGCTCGGTCACTCCCCCCAGGCCGTCCGCGACGCAATCCACGCCGCCGTTGACAATGGTTGGGCGTACGGCGCCACCCACGCCAACGAGGCTCGATTCGCCGCACTTCTCTGTGAACGATTTCCCAGCCTCGATCAGGTGCGATTCACAAACTCAGGGACCGAGGCAAACCTGATGGCTATCGCCTCGGCGAAGCATGTGACGGGCCGGTCGAAGGTCCTCGTGTTTGAAGGTGGCTATCACGGAGGCGTGCTCTACTTCGGCCCAACCGGCAAGCCGCTTGCCGTACCTCACGAGTTTGTGACCTGTGCCTACAACGACATCGATGCCGTCAACCTGGCGTTCGCCGAGCACGGGAATGAGATCGCATGCGCCCTCATCGAACCGATGCTTGGGTCCGGTGGGTGCATTCCCGGCGACCCGGCCTTCCTGCAAACGCTGCGAGACCGCTGCACCGAAGTTGGCACCATCTTGATCTTCGACGAGGTGATGACCTCACGACTCAGCATCGGGGGCGCGCAAGCCGAGCTAGGAATCACCCCCGATCTGACCACTCTTGGAAAGTACCTCGCAGGAGGCATGTCGTTCGGAGCCTTCGGCGGCCGACACGACATCATGTCGATTTTCGACCCAAGCGCGGGCGAGGCGCTTTCCCACGGGGGCACGTTCAATAACAATGTCCTCACCATGGCTGCAGGCGTTGCAACCGTGTCAGAACTGCTCACCGAAGAAGCGCTGTACGAAGTAAACGCTCGTGGCGATCGCCTTCGCCATGCTCTCAATGGCGTGTTCGAGTCAAGCGAAGCGCCGCTTCATGTGACGGGCTGGGGATCGCTCATGAACGTGCATGCCGACGATGCCGCGCTCAAGGAACTGTTCTTCCTCGATCTCCTCGAGGCCGGTTACTACACGGCCCCGAGGGGATTCGTCGCTCTCTCTTTTGAAGTGAGCGATGAGGATGTGGACGGCTTCATTGCCGCTACAACAACGTGGTGCGACGCGCTTCGAACTTGAAGCTCGCACTCACTGATGCTGGATCTACAGGTCGGCGAGATCGAATTGATGATCGATTGCATCGGCAAGCGACATTGTCTTGCGGAGGTTGACCCAAGCGGAGACTTCGGCTTCGCTAGGAATGCGGCCGTCAAAGAGGTTAAAGAGCGAGATCGCCTCTGACCTGACGCCAGTGATACCCATCAGCTCTTCGCTCTCGGTGAATTGCACCACGATTGAACCGCGTGTAACTCGTCCAAGCCTAAGCATCTCAAGCCAGTAGTCGCGGCCGCCAACGTCTGGCTCCCGATTGAGCACTTCGCGGTAGAGCTGGTCGAGGAAGTCGCCGAACGACATATCTGGGTAGCGGATCTGGTATTCGGGGCTTGCGGCAAAGACGTCGGCGAGATCAGCAAGATCATTGCCGTTTGCTTTCAGCTCAATCCAGTAGCGCAAGCCGCCTGCATCAGGCAACCGAAGGAAGAACGCTCGATACAAACGATCGATTGATGCGGCCCTTGAGTTGACATTGACCCAGCCCTCGAGTGCGCCACCAAGGCCCTTTGAGGCGATGTCGGCCGCGAGCTGTGTTTGTTCGCTCTGGCTAAGACCACGTCCAATGAGTGCGACACTGAGTTGGTTGGCGAACGCAGCAAACTGGGCAGCAGTATCAATGCCCTCGATGTTATCGAGGCCGAGATTATCGATTGCAGATCCGGTGAGGAGGCGCTGGAGGGCAGCGTCGACGCTTGGCGTCGGGTTGATGTTTACGTCGTCAGGCCCCGAAATTTCGAAGTGAAGGTGAGAGCCACTTGACTCGGCATTGCCGGAATCGCCCATGTAACCGATGAGCTGGCCTGCCTTCACTGTTACTCCACGCGCCATCCCAGGAGCGAAGGCAAACTCGAAGTTGTTGGCGCCATCGTCGGTGCCAGGGGTGTCGTTATTGAGGTGGACGTAGTGGTAGGTCCAACCATCGGCATCGGTGATGTTGATGTTGTTACCACTGGTGGGGTCATGTCGCATCCAGGAGACAACTCCGTCAGCCACAGCGACCAAGGGTGTCATCTTCGGGCCCATCATGTCGACGCCCATATGCGAGCGGCTACACCCAGACCGGCAGGCACCAAAGGTGTCAGACCAGTGCACTGCGTCGACCCCCGCTGGCGCGATCGGCAGAGTAATTACGCGCACTTCAGCGGCGGAAGCGGCGGGTGATGCAATTGCAGTAAGGGGCAGAACGAGTGCGGCTACGAGCGCAGCCAAAACACGGCGAATCATTATTTCTCCAAACAAACCAGTGGCCACGGCGGCGACCAGTACGGTTTATGACGGGTTCCGTAACAGTATCGTCATATTTCCGCGAAACTCAAGCGAGAATTTCGCTCGTGGTGGTCATCGTCACGAAGCGCAGTTTTCTTAACTCCCTTTGTTCGGGCGAAGCTCCTTGTGAATTACACCCTTGTGGTTCGTGACCTCGCTGTTTCCGCGTTGAAACAGTCCAACGGCGTAGTAGTCAGCGGCCAAGTCTCCCGCTACCATCCATGAGTCGACTGGAGCGATCCTGCTCCCGTCCTTTATTTCGTTTGTTCGTGAGGTACACGAGATGTCAATGGTCTGCCAGGTCACCGGCAAGAAGCCCAGTTTTGGCAACAATGTTTCGCACTCCCACCGCGCCACGCGCCGTCGGTGGAACCCCAATATCCAGCGTCAACGGTTTTGGGTCGAATCAGAAAAGCGTTGGATCACTCTGACCGTCAGTGCCAAGGGCATCAAGACGATCAACAAGAAGGGCATTGAGTCGGTTGTTGCCGACCTTCGCCGTAAGGGAGTGAAGCTCTAATGGCACGCGGCAATGAAAAGCGACCAATCGTCAAGATGCGCTCAACGGCAGGTACCGGCTACCTCTACGTGACTCGCAAAAACAAGACCAACACACGTGAGCGCCTCGAGCTGACCAAGTACGACCCAGTCGTCCGTCAGCACGTCGTCTTCAAAGAAGAGCGCTAACTACTCACGCCTCGCGAAACGCACGAGGCACAAGTTCAGCGAATGGGTGCACCCAAGGGTGCGCCCGTTCTCGTTTTTGTACACGAGCGCTCTGCGCCGAAAACCAGGCGACGCCCATCCCAGCGTCTAGCGTCTGAGACGTGACTATCGCCTTTCAAACCAGCGAAGCGTGTAGCGGTGAAGCCAGTTCGGTGTGCAACTGGCTCTACAAGCAGACGAATAGCGAATTCGTGGCCGATCTGGGGGCCTGGGCCGCCAGTCGGCTGCCGATGATCTTGTTCACGCTCGCCTTGGCTTATTTCATCGTTCGGCTCATCCGGCGACAAGCGCCCCGAGCAGAAAAAGCGTGGCTCGCGAGGCAGTCAAGTGAGGCAGTCCGCCTCCGTCCTCACGACCTTACAGAACCTCAACGGATTGCCGCCGATCTTCACCTCGAGCGGACGAAGCAACGTTCGCTGACGTTGCGCGTCGTCTTTACCTCGGTACTCATTGGCGTAGTTTGGTTTTTGGCCGGGCTCATCGCGCTCGACCAAATTGGCCTCAACCTTGCGCCGCTTCTGGCTGGCGCTGGGGTCGTTGGCATCGCACTCGGCTTTGGCGCTCAACGAATGGTCCAAGACTTCCTCGCTGGCCTTTTTATTGTGATCGAGGACCAATACGGGGTTGGTGATGTCGTAGATATTGGCGACGCGGTCGGCACCGTCGAGCAGGTCAACTTACGTTCGACTCGGCTGCGCGACGTTTCCGGCGTCGTGTGGTACGTGCCAAACGGCCAGATCAACCGAGTAGCCAACATGTCACAGCTCTGGTCGAAGGCAGTGCTCGACATTTCGGTGGGATACGAAACTGATATCGACGAGGCGGCGAAGGCGATGAAAGGTGCGGCAGACGCCATGTGGCATGCGCCGTCAGAGAACGCCACGATTATCGAGGAGCCCGTCTTCCTCGGCGTCGAGCGGTTCGAGGCCGACGGGATCACCCTTCGCCTCGTAATCAAGACCGAACCGAACGAGCAATGGGCGGCGGCGCGCGAACTGCGGCTCCGCATAAAACAAGCCTTTGACGCCGCGGGAATCGACATTCCCTTTCCACAGCGAACTGTACGCGTCATAACGGAGTAGACAAGACTCGACGAACGAGGGAAGAACGTGGAAGGATTTTCTAATGACACAACTACAGGATGCTGAGTACCTCGATCTTCTTCGTGAAGAAAGCGCGGTATTGGCGTCGATTGCACCCGAACGAATCATTGATGTCGTCCCACATATAGAGGGCTGGACCGTCGGCACCGTTATTGGCCATACCGGCTGGGTCGCCAATTTCGCCGCCCTGTCGCTACAGACAACGCCCGATACCCCGCCGCGGCGCTCGAGCGTGCCCGAACCCCCACTCGGCGACGACGTGCTGCCGTGGTTTTCCACTGCACGCGACACCATTCTCAAAGAACTTGAAACAACTGATCTCGACGCGATTCGGCCAACCTTCACCGGCCCTAAGCCCGCACGTTGGTGGCTGCGTCGACTCGCTCACGAGACCGCAATGCACCGCTGGGACGCCGCATCCTCGAGCGGTTCAGCAGAACCAATAGACGCTGCACTTGCTCGAGATGGCATCACCGAGGTCTTCGAAGTATTCGCCGAATCCCGACTGAATGTCGAACAATTAGGTGGAGCCGGCGAAACAATACATCTCCACGCCACCGACATTGAAGACGGCGAATGGATGGTCACCCTTGGCGCCGACAAGATTGAGTGGACGGTCGGTCATGAGAAGGCCGACGTTGCCGCCAAGGGAACGGCATCCGATCTTCTCCTCATGCTCTGGAGCCGTCTGCCCCCGAGCCGTCTTGAAATCTTTGGCGATGCCAAACTGCTATCACGGTGGCAGACCGCGGCAACCTTCTAAACCTGCCGCAACCTTCCACCGGCGTTAGCGCCAGTTCGCTGGTCGTTGCCTCAGTGGCGAACGACGCCGACTGGCAAGAGTGGCTCTTCGGGAACGTCGTATTCGGTGTCCCAGCGGCCGAGCCGGTCCTGGAACTGCGAGGCCTCGCCGACCCGCTCAACGTATGCGGCCTGGCGCTTAGCAACTCGACCAGCAGGGACCTCTTCTTCTTCGCCGTCGTACTGGGCTTCAATGCCTAGCTTGAGGTTACGAAGGGCTTCTGAGCGAAGCTGGCTGATTCGAGACTCGGTCACGCCCAGGAATCGAGCGAGATCTTGCGAGGTCTTGCCTTCAAGGAAGTAGCCAACAATCACAAGACGCTGGCGTTCGGGGAGCAAGCCAACCGCATCACGAAGATACGAGTGCAGCTCACGTGTTTCGAGCTCTTCAAGCGGTTCGGGGCTAGAGCGATCCTGAAGAATGTCAACAAGAGTGAGGTCTTCGTCGCCCTCGGTTGACGTCTCGTGGTCGAGGGCCAGAACTACCGAGCGGAAGAGCCGGTCCTGCAGCTTGCAGAGTTCGTCAACGCCGACGCCGAGAGATTGCGCCATCTCAGACAGGCTTGGCACCCGGCCAAGTTCGGTAGCGAGCGCCTGCTCAGTTGCTTCGAGGCGGCGAGCCAGAAGGCGGACTGAGCGAGGGGCCCAGTCAGCGGCCCGAACGGCGTCGAGGATTGAACCCCGAATACGTTGGGCGGCGAAACGTTCGAACGGAACGCCGCGGCTGTCGTCGTAGCGCCGTGAGGCTTCGACCAGTCCGAGAGCGCCGGCCCTGGCGAGCTCTTCACGGTCGACGTGGCGGGGGAAGTGAACTGCTACCTGGAACACCACGTGCTTTACCAGTGGTAGGTGCTGTTCAATCCGAGCGTTGATCTCGGCCATCTCGTTTTTGCTTCTTGTCATCTCGCCCATAGTTCTCATCCTTCGGTTGTCCTCCATGCAGAAAGAGTTCTCGACACAGGACGGGAAGAACTTGAGCAGAAATCTCGGAAAATTTCCTCAAAGGTTGGATCGACCACAAGGCGTGAGAACTTTAGAAGGAATATTACAAAGGGTGATATTTTTAGGCCGTTGGGGTTCGATTCGCCTCAATTGGGTCGCCGATCGCCACAATGCGCACTCCCCGATCAACCACCGATCGCAGCCAGTTCACCGGGTTCACAACTTCAGCCAGACCCCTGGCTCCCGGTGCAGCGTCCCCCAGCAGAAGCCGTTCGGCCGCAACCGCGCTCGTCACTCCGGCGGCACGAGAAGGGCGGGCCATGACGCCATAGACAAGGGTCTCGAACGCTCCGCCGCGTAATCCACGAACTTCGATCCGGATCCCGCCAGGCCCACCGTCCTCGTGCGGTGCCCGCAGCATTGGGAGACGCGATGTGAGGCGGTCTCGTCGGGTCGCCGAGATTCGGGCCGAGATTCGGCCCGCGTCCGGGTAGACCCGCTGCAACAGCAGTGGGCTTGCCAAATCGCCTCGATAACAGTCAAGTGCCCCGATCGGATCAGGAAACCACAGGAGCTCGCGACCGGAACCGCCCTGCCGCATGATCCACTCCTGGCCGATCCAGTCACGACCAGGTCGTTTGAGGGCTCGGTGATGTTGCCTGGCGCATGCAGGACCCGCCGTGCCTGTCTTGGCCACCGCGATCTCTACGACCTGGTCAAGCGCGTTTCCTGCATGGGCTGCCAGAAGACAAGACAAGCCGGGCGCCATGCCGACGCCAACCAGAACGGTCCTATTGACGCGTTTCGCCAACCCGTCGAGAGCAAGCAGATCGATGACGTCCCCGGTCGAATCGCTCAACGACACGACATGGCTGCCCTGCTCCAACAATCGTCGTGCAGTTATCGCATGGCCTCCGGCTGAGGTCGCAAGAACAACGACGTCTGCTTCGGAACCGAGGGCCGTCACACGCGTTGCTGACTCCAGAACCCGAGCACCGAGCGCCATCCGGTCATCGTCTGTGTCGTAATAGCCGACCGTTTCGATAGCGCCCAACGCTTGCACCGCAATGAGCTCTTGCGCTGCGACGAGTCCGCTGGCGCCAAGCCCGACTACAGAAACGCTGGTCAACGCAGATCGGGGCCGTCAACTTCGCGCCACCCGCCAGATCGAGGGGGTGTGCCGCCTGCGCCGCGGATTCTGAAAAGTGCCGCCAGCATCGATGCCATAGAGAGAGCAGTCATCACGCGCCTGACCAGAATCAACATGGTCGAAGCCTAGTTGAGGGCTACTGAGAGGACGCCTTCGGTTGGCGCAAAAAGGAAACAAGCCCCGCCAGGCGAGACTTGGTTCTTCACTGGTTCGTAGCCCTTCACACCTTGCGGTGAGTAGTTCGGGCTACCTGAGTTGTGGGGCTAGCAAGAATCGAACTTGCGACCTCACCCTTATCAGGGGTGCGCTCTAACCGACTGAGCTATAGCCCCAGCGACCCCAAACACTATCTGCTCGTTTGCCGCACCACTACTCCCCTGCGGGAACTACAACTGTGTCTTCTTCGATGACGGTCACTCGAATGCCACCGACGAGGTCAGATACGAGATTGAAGACCACCGTAAGGAGCACCACGATGATTGATGAGGCCAAAGTGAGCATGCCCGCGATGACTACAGCGGCTCTGAAAACAACGTCTGAGTTGATGTTGAAGGTCTCGTAGTCACCGAGCTCTCTGATGAAGTTTTCGATGTTGTCAATGGTGCCAGCCTGAACTGCGCCATTCCACACAAGGATGCTCGCCAGGAGCATCGACGAAAAGAAAACCAGATGGAACAGCACGGAAAACGTGAGCACTGACCACGGATCGACGTGGCGGATAACCCGCCGAACCTTCCGAGCCCTGAGCTTGCCCCGACGCCGCCCAGCGGGGGCGATGGCAGTAGCGGCTCCAACTGCGGGAACGGTGGCCGTGACCGGTTCTGGCACCGCAGGGTCAGCGGTGGGTGCGAATACGTCATCGTATTCAGCCAGCGCCGCCGCATCGTCTGGAGCAGAGGTGATCGATGCCTCGTCGACAAACCCGGTTGCGGTGTCGGCTGAGTCGCGGCCCGAAAGGTCGAGGTCTTCTGGAACATCGAGATCGTCGGTTAGAAGGTCGATGACATCATCGCCTAGATCGTCATCGTCGGCGACGTCAAAAAGCTCGATGTCGTTGTCGGCCTCATCGTGTGCAAGGTCGGCAAGGTCATCGGTTGCGACTTCGTCCAAGTCGTCGAACGACCGCACCAGCGGCGAGTCGGCTGAACCAAACAGTGGATCATCGTCATCTTCGTCGAGTAGGTCGGCCTCGACTAGCTCTTCTATCGCTGTTTCAGTGTCTGCGTCACTATCAGTGTCAGCTGCGACCGCTTCAGCGTCCTCGTCTGCGTCAACATCATCGGTGTCAGCAAGATCGGTGTCAGCAGCGACCGCGTCATGGTCTGTATCGGCAACATCGGTGTCAGCAAGATCATCAAAGAGTTCGTCGACAGTTGAGGTCTCAGAATCGGGCCCATCAGCCTGGTCGTCAGTGTCAACGTCACGAGCCGCTGGTGCATCGTCGAGGTCGATTACCTCAGCTTCTCCCGCGTCGGTCGCCACGAACTCAGCAACATCGCTTCGAACATCGAGCACGTCGCCAGCGACGGCTTTGACGGTGGTCGTCGGCTCGAAGCCGAGCGACGCAACAAGATCGTCGTCTACAAGCGTTGCATCGTTCGCTGTTGCGTCGTCTAGGGACATACCGGGGTAAGTGTAGATGAGGTAATGCCCGGAGCGACGCAGCCCCGACTCATTCGCTGTGTTCAGGCTCTAGGCGGCGTTCGGCGCTCGCCGCCGCCCGGACATCGCCACAAGCCACCCATACCTCGACCACGTTGCCTTCAGCATTGAAAGATGTGACGATCGCGTCGTTCGCAACGGCGAGCTGGTCGGCTGCAGCGCGCCCCTCGGCGACGCCAGCAAGCGCTGCGGCGTCGGCGGCATCCTGGCACTCGGCCCTTTCAACCACACGACGAAGCGTCGCGCCAAGGAGGAGCGCTCCAATCAGGCACCCAGCGCCTGCAAGCGCCAGCAGGGGCAAAACGGCCCCTCTCGATTCAGACATTGCGATATCCCAACGTAAGATTGACCGCCAAACCAATGGCGGTCGATCGTTGGATTGTGGAGGCTGTCACTCCGAGGAGTTACTCGGCCTCGAGTTCTGGATCGGCATCGAGTTCTGGATCGGCATCGATGTCGATGACGCTGTCGACGGCAACCTCGGGAGCGGTGCTGGCTTCACTACCGTCCTCGATGTCAATGTCGAGATCTTCGTCGACCCCATCGAGGTCTTCGTCAGCGGCGACCAGGCGAGCAACGGCAGCAACTCTGCTGTCGCCACCGAGCCTCATGATGCTGACGCCAGAAGCGTCACGACCTTGTTGGGAAATCTCCGCGGTTTTCATTCGAATGATGACGCCAGCACTTGAGATCAGAAGAAGGTCGTCGTCTGGGTCGACGAATTTCGCAGAGACGACCTTGCCCTTCTTTTCGTTGAGCTTGATGCAACGAACGCCGAGACCACCACGGTTCTTGGCAGTGAACAGCGCTGGATCGGTTCGCTTTCCGTAGCCCTCGTCGGTGATAACACAGAGTTCGGCACCGTTGCGCATCACATTGCAGCTGACCAGTTCGTCGTTCCCTCTGAATCTGATGCCCTTCACGCCTGCGGCGCTTCGCCCCATTGCACGGACATGGCTCTCCGAAAAACGCAGTGCCTGGCCGAAGCTCGTGACCATGAAAATATCGTCACTACCGTCTGTCGGGGCCACTGAAACAAGCTCATCGCCCTCATTCAGCTTGATCGCGATAAGACCGGCGCGAAGCGAAGAATCGTATGCGTTGAACAGCGTCTTCTTGACTCTTCCCATTTTGGTGGCGAAGAAGAGGAAGCGGTTGGTCTCGTAGTCTCGCGTGTCGATGATCGCTTGGATTGACTCATCAGACTGCAACTGCAGCAGGTTGACGAGCGCCAGACCGCGAGACGCTCGGCTCGTGACCGGAATCTCGTGCGCCTTAATGCGATACACCCGACCGCGATTCGAGAAAAATAGCAGATAGGCGTGGGCCGACGTGTGGAGGAGATGGGTGACATAGTCGTCGTCGTCGCCCTTCAGTTTGGCTGCGCTAATTCCGCGTCCACCGCGAGCCTGCGAACGAAACTCTTCGCTCGGGACTGACTTGATATAGCCGCTCGAGGACAGCGTGACTACAAGGTCTTCGTCATCGATCAGGTCTTCGATGTCGAGCTCACCGGGGTCGTGTGTGAGTTGAGTTTTTCGATCGGTGGCGTAGTTTCCACGAATCTCGAGGATCTCCTCTTTGATGACACCATCGAGTTTTGCCTGGTCAGCGAGGAGACCGTTGAGATACTCGATCTCTTCGCGCTTTTCGCCGAGCTCGTCTTCCAGCTCGATTCGGGCCAGCCGAGTGAGTCGTCCCAAAGGAAGGTCAAGAATAAAGTTGGCTTGGACTTCACTGAAGTCGAAGCCCTCCCCCATCAACGCCTCACGCGCCGCGCCACGATCTTCGCTGGCTCGGATTGTGGCAATAATGGCGTCGAGCATGTCGAGCGCTCGGAGCAACCCATCAAGAATGTGTGCTCGGCGTTCGGCCTTATCGCGACGGAACTCAGACCGGCGGCGCAGAACTTCCCGCTGATGGTCGACGTACGCACGAAGTGCGTCGAGCAGGGTCAAGGTACGTGGCACACCGTCAACCAAAGCCACCATGTTGACGCTGAAGGTGGTCTGCATTGGCGTGTACTTGTAGAGATTGTTGAGCACGACGAGACCAGTGGCGTCACGCTTAAGGTCGAAGACGAGCCGGAGTTTGCCCTGCGACGATTCGTTTCTGATCTCGCGAATGCCACCCAGATCACCGCGTTCTACCAGTTCAGCGGCTTTACGGGCAATCTGTTCGACCGAAGTTTGATATGGGGTTTCGGTGACGATAATCGAGTCGTTTGTTTTGCCTTCGACCAACTCGGCGACCGCACGCATGCGAACCGAGCCCTTGCCCGTTGTGTACGCATCGCGTGAGCCGCCACGGCCAAGGATTTGGGCGCCCGTCGGAAAATCGGGGCCCTTGACGAACTCCATGAGGTCGGCGATTGTCGCCTCGGGGTTTTCCATAAGGTGGATCGTGGCGTCAATGACCTCGCCCAAGTTGTGGGGAGGAATGTTGGTTGCCATGCCAACGGCAATGCCCTGGCTGCCGTTTACTAGCAGGTTGGGGAAGCGGCTGGGGAGAACCGACGGTTCCTGGTCTTTGCCGTCAAAGTTGTCGACGAAGTCAACCGTGTCTTCATCGATGCTGTCGAGCATCGCCATCGCCAACGGGGTAAGTCGACATTCGGTGTACCGGTAGGCAGCGGGCGGATCGTCGGGCGAACCGAAGTTGCCATGTGGGTCGATAAGAGGATGACGCAGCGAAAAGTGCTGACCCATACGAACAAGTGAGTCATAGATGGCCTGGTCGCCATGGGGGTGGTAGTGGCCAATGACGTGACCGACAACGGTCGCACACTTCACGTGGCTGCGTTCGGGACGGTGGCCCTGGTCGTACATCGACCAGAGAATGCGTCGGTGAACTGGTTTCAGGCCGTCACGCGCGTCGGGAAGTGCCCGAGACACGATGACCGACATCGCATACTGGAGGAAGGACTGCTCCATCTCCTGTTGGATCTCGATTGGCTCAATATCGTCAGAGGTGGAGTCTTGCGGTGGAGTGTCAGTCATGTGATCAGATATCCAAGAATCGAACGTCGTCGGCGTTTGTCTGGATGAAGTTCTTGCGGCTCTCGACGTTGTCGCCCATCAAGATGCTGAAAACTTCGTCCGCGATTGCAGCTTGATCGGCCGTGACCTGCAGCAGGGTTCGGCGTTCAGGGTCCATTGTGGTTTCCCACAGTTCCTTCGCGTCCATTTCGCCAAGCCCCTTCAATCGTTGGAACTCGGCCTTCGGATGTTCGGCCTTGTACACGTCGCGAGCCGCGTCGTCCTTCAAATAGATCTTTGATCGACCTACCTCGGTCGAGAACAGCGGCGGTTGGGCGATGTACACATAGCCGGCCTCGACCATTGGTCGCATCTGGCGGTAGAAGAAGGTCAGCAGCAAGGTGCGGATATGGCTGCCGTCGACATCGGCGTCGGCCAAGAGAATGATCTTGTGATATCGAACCTTGTCGTTCTCGAACTCTTCACCGAAACCGGCTCCAATGGCTTGAATCAGTGAGACGACCTCGGTGTTCTTCAGCATGCGGTCTGGACGGGACCGCTCCACATTGAGAATCTTGCCTCGGATCGGGAGGATGGCCATGACGTTGGAGTCGCGGGCGTCTTTCGCTGAACCTCCAGCCGAGTTTCCCTCCACGATGTAGATCTCTGAGGCCGCAGGGTCTTTACTACGACAGTCGGCGAGCTTTCCTGGCATTCCCGCGCCGTCAAGGGCTGACTTGCGCCGGATGGTCTGGCGGGCTTGCGTAGCCGCAATTCGGGCTCGAGCGGCCTGCGAGGTCTTGTTGAGAATGACTCGAGCTTCGTTTGGATGCTCCTCAAACCATTCTTTGAGCTGCTCGTTTGTGGCCTTCTCGACGAGTGAACGCACTGAGACGTTGCCGAGTTTCGACTTCGTCTGGCCCTCGAACTGTGGGTCCTGAAGCCTGACGGAGATGATGGCCGTCATGCCTTCACGAATGTCTTCGCCCTGAAAGTTCTCGTCTTTTTCTTTCAATACGCCACGGTCACGGGCATACGCATTGACGGTTCGTGTGAGCGCGGTGCGGAAGCCCTGCTCATGCATACCGCCCTCGTTGGTCGCGATGCCATTGGCAAACGAATGGATGCCATCGGTTTGATAGCCAGTATTCCAACTGAAGGCGATTTCAACCTCTTCGTTGTCACCGATCTCTTCGAACCAACCGACTACGTCAAACAACGGCTCCTTAGCCGCGTTGAGGTGAGTCACGAAGTCTCGAATACCGCCGTCGTAGCGGTGGATGACGGGCTTGAAGGAGGGGTCGCGAAGGTCGTTTATTCGGAATTCAAGGCCCGCATTGAGGAACGCCATCATCTGGAAGCGCTCAAGCATCGTGAGCGTGCGGAACACAATGCCTTCCTTGAAGATCAGGGGGTCTGGCCAGAAACGAGTAGTTGTTCCGGTGCGAGGCGTGCCGTCTTCGGTTAGTGGCGAGTCGCCAATGACGTGAAGCTTGGTGTCTGGCTCGCCGCCATCGACAAACGACATGAAGTGAGTCTTGCCGTGTCGATCGATCTCGACTTCGATCCGTTTGGATAGTGCATTCACGACCGAAATGCCGACGCCATGAAGGCCGCCGGACACCTTGTAACCACTGCCACCAAACTTGCCGCCTGCGTGAAGCACAGTCAGCACGACCTCGGCGGCGGTCATGTCTTCATACTTTTCGTGGGGATCGACGGGGATGCCGCGGCCATCGTCTCGCACTTCGACGGCGCCGTCGTCGCGAATATCAACCTCGATGACCTTGCAGTGGCCGGCCATGGCCTCATCGACTGAGTTGTCAACGACTTCCCACACCAGGTGGTGGAGGCCCTGGGGTCCCGTCGAGCCGATGTACATTCCAGGTCGTTTTCGAACGGCCTCGAGGCCTTCAAGAACCTGGATATCTTTAGCCCCGTAGGAGCTACTTTCTGGACTATCAGGCATAGTTCATTCCGCAGTAGACAGTTGGCAATTCTACCAGATTGATGGACTGTTTGGGTGTTAGCGCGGGGGCGCGATTCTTAGCTGGATTCGGCTGATCACCAGGCCGTCGAAAAGCTCGACGAAACGTTCTCGAATCGATGCGTCCATCCACTTGATTTGCGAGCCCCAAGAGGCGTCGGCACACCCCACAATTAGGACCCCGTCTCTCACCTCGATGGGACGAGAATGGGCCGCAAGGGCTGGGCCGACTATGTCTGGCCACAGGTCATCGAGAGAACTCAGCGTAGAGACGGTTGGAGCGCCCATGAGCGAAAGGAAACGCTCAATCGATTCCCCAATCGTTGGTGGCTCATATGCCATCAGATCAGCTTTCAGCAGAGCTGCTACGTGGTGACTCGAAAGTCAGAGTGTGATCTGGAACAGTACCGGGTGGAAGGCCAGACGCGCTCGTAATGATGGTTTGTCCCGGCGGGAGGTTGTCGAGAAGGGCGCGGGCGCGGTCGGGGTCGAGTTCGGAAAGCACGTCGTCAAGCAGCAGCAATGGTGCCTCGCCAATGTGTTGGGCAACAAGGCGATGCCCCGCGAGTCGCAGCGCAAGCGCAAGCGTCCGTTGCTCGCCTTGCGAGGCTTCAGATCGACTGGCGAAGCCGTCAAGACTCAGTCGCAGATCGTCGCGATGTGGCCCAACGGTGCTCACTCCCCTGCGTACGTCTTGTTGTCGTGATTCGGCGAGTGCTTCAGCCAGTTCATCGCCATCCCACGATCGGATATAGGTTGCGATAACTTCTGTCGGTTCCCCTGCCAATTGTTCGTAGGCCTGACCCACGAGCGGCATCAATGCGCCGAGGGTGTACTCGCGACGCTCGGTCACCCGTTGTCCGAGCTCGCCGAGTTTTGCGTCCCAGACGTCGAGCGTCATTCCCGTTGCTTCGTCGACCGAACCTCGAGTTTGGCGAAGCAAGGCGCCCCGTTGACGAAGAACCCGGTCAAGATCGGAGAGGGCACTGTCGAAGCGCGGATCGAGCGAGACCATCAAGTCGTCGAGGTACTGACGTCGAACACCTGGTCCTTCTTTGACCAATGCCAAATCGTCTGGAGCAAAGAACGTCACTTGGAGCGCCCCTAGCAAGTCGCTCGTTCGCTGCAGTTTTTGTTTGTTGACCTGAGCGCGGGTGCGGCCCCTCGTCAACTCAAGTTCGATCAAAACGTCGCGCCCATCGCGCTCGCCTTCGGCTCGAACTATGGCCGACGATGCACCCCTCCGAATCAAACTCTCGGTTGGTGCCCCTCGAAAAGACTTGAGTGACGCGAGAAGGCCGATGGCTTCCAGCAGATTTGTTTTGCCGACACCATTTGGGCCGAGAATCGCGGTAAGCCCAGTGTCGAGTTCGACCTCGTGCTGTTCGTAACTGCGAAAGTCGGTTAGCCAAACTTTGGCTAGACGCATCTTAAGAAACGCGAACCGGCATGAGAAGGTAGAGGAACTCGGCAACGCCGTCGGCACGGAGCACAACGGGCTTCAGCTCGTCGATAGTTGACAAGGTGACCGACTCTCCTGGCGTAACTTCAATGCCCTCGAGGAGGTACTGAGGATTGAACGCAACGGTGAGTGGGGCGCCGTCGTACGTGCCCTCGACCTGTTCGCGGGCGGTGCCAACATCTTGGGTGATAGCGACAAGTTCAAGACCCTCGGTGCTCATTTCGAGACGAACGGGGGTTGCCTCACGGGCGAGGAGCTTGACCCGGCGCAAGGCATCGAGCAGTTCTTCGCGGCCAACAGTAAGGGTGTTGGGGTGGCTCGCCGGAATAAGACCTCGGTAGTTGGGGAAGTCGCCTTCGATCAGACGAGTCACGAGCGTGACCGAACCGACCTGGAACGATGCCTCGCGCTCCCCGAGCCTGACCTCGACCTCTTCGCCGTGACCCAGAATTCGGTCGAGCTCTTTGAGCGCCTTCGAGGGGATGAGGACTGTTTGACCCTCACTCAGTACAGACGTACCGGGGAGATCACGCATCGAGAGACGGTATGAGTCGGTTGCTACAAGACGAACGCCATCTGCTTCAGCCGCCATAAGCACGCCGGTCAAGATCGGGCGAGAGTCGTCAGAGCTGGCCGCAGTGACGACCTGCTTCAGCGCCGCGCTGAGAAGTGCCGTTGGCAGCGATACTGGTGAATCTGCCGTCACCGTCACCTGTGGGAAGTCGTCGCCTGCGATGAGGCGGATGCTGAAGTCAGAACGGCCGGCTCGAATTGAGAGCTCGTCGCCCTCAGCTGACAGGGACACTGCTCCTGGCTCGAGCGAGCGAACGATGTCTGAGGCGAGGCGGGCGGGAATGATGGATACTCCGTCAGTTTCACCGGACACCATAACCGAGACTGAAATCGTCAGGTCGAGATCGCTGCCCGTGAACTGCAGTTCATCACCGCGAAGCTCAGCCCTGACGCCGGCAAGACCCGGAAGTCCGCCGCGCCCGCTGACGGCTCGACCAGCGATACCTAATGCTTCAACGAGTACGTCTCGCTCGCAACGAAATTTCACGCTTGCTCCCTTTTCCTCAACTTCTAACTTTTTTCTCTCTATAAGAACTTGTTAGTAGTAGAGCTTGTGGAATGTGGATGAACTTATGTTTTGCCTGGTGGGGACGTATCTGGTCATCCACCGGTTAAAAGGATAATCCCCAAACGAACTGAACATACCCAAGCCCTCTGGGGATAGAGAGGAAGTTGTCCACCGCAGAGTAGGCGCTGTGCACAACGTTGGGGGCGCTTTCGCACAGGAATGTCCCCAACTAATCCGCAGACCTGGCTGCGGCACGGACTGACTTCTCGAGGGCGGTGACATGTTCGTAAATCTGTGAGCGTTCTTTCATGAGTGCGGAGATCTTGTCGCAGGCGTGCATGACGGTGGTGTGGTCGCGGCCGCCAAATTCTTTGGCAATCATCGGATAGCTCAGATCGGTGAGCTGGCGAGTGACGTACATCGCCATCTGACGGGCGATTACGAGTGGCCTGCGCCGCGACTTGCCTTTTAGGTCATCAATGGAGAAGTTGAACTGCTCCGATGTTGCGTCGAGGATGATGGGAACAGTGATTGGTCGGGGCTGACGGTCGGCAATGAAGTCTCGCAAGACCTGTTCGGCGGTTTCTGTCGTCAGCGGCGTCTGATTGAGGTTGGCGAAGGCGGAGACTTTGTTGAGCGCTCCCTCCAACTCACGGATGTTGTTTGTGATGTTGGCGGCGATGAACTCGCTGACATCGCTTGGTAGCGAGAGGTCGTCTCGGTCGGCCTTCTTGTGCAAGATGGCCATCCGGGTTTCGATATCTGGGGGCTGGATATCGGTGAGCAGCCCCATCATGAAGCGGCTACGGAGCCGGTCTTCGAGGGTTGGGATCGCATCGGGCTGACGATCGGAGGAAAGCACGATCTGCTTGTTTGCCGAATACAGCTCGTTAAAGGTGTGAAAGAACTCTTCCTGGAGCCCTTCACGGCCGGCGATGAACTGGATGTCATCGACGAGCAGCACGTCAATCTGGCGATAGAGGCGTTTGAATTCGTTGGCTGACGAGGTTTTGATCGATTCGACAAACTCATTCAGGAACGTCTCTGTCGACACGTAGCGCACTTTGAGCCGGGGATAGACGTCGTTGACGTAGTGCTCAATCGCCCGAAGCAGGTGCGTTTTGCCGAGTCCGGCAGATCCGTAAATGAAGAGTGGGTTGTATGAGCCGCCAGGGCGTTCGGCGACCGACAACGCGGCGGCATGGGCGAATCGATTGGACGGACCAATGACAAATCCATCGAATGTGTACCGCTTTGCGGGGTCGACGGCTCCACCCGGCTCGACCGGAAGTATGTCTGTGGCTGGCTCATTGGCGGTCGCCGTCGGGATTTCATCGAAGTCTGGAGCCATTACAGGATCGATATCAGCATCGAAAAGTGTCGGAGTCGCAAAATCAAACTGGACCCCGATCGGGCGACCAGCGGCCTCGCTGACTGCCTCTTCGACGAGCGGCCGATAACGACCGTCCAGCTTTTCTCGAATTATTGCGTTGGGGACTGAAAGAACCAGGTCAGAGGCCGTGATGGTGACCGGAGCGACAGGCGCGAAGGTTGACTGCCACGCCCCCTCGGCAATCTCTGCGCGCAGCAGTAGCGACGCCTTCTGCCACAGCTCCTCGGCTGCTCTCACCGTGTCTCCATCAGGACTTCTCCCCATTTCCCACAAACTTTTCCACAGACCTGAGCCAGTAGAAAAACGGGCCACAATTCGGACCAACTTCCGCTGGGTTAATAACGAGTCCGCCGGCGCGAGTCGTCACGTTAGCAGCGTGCGTTCGGGCACAACACGTCTCCTGTGGAAAAGGTGCGGTTGTGCTTCTGCGAACTGGGCTCTAGCCTTTCTCAGACGTAGAGACAACGCGCGCCCGCACATGCGGCACGCACTGTGGAGTCGAAACGACTCGTTCTACGTAAAGACTATTTCCGGATCGCTCGCACAACTGCTGCACGCCGCCCTGGTCGCCGATCGCTCTGCGATCTCTGGTCGGCCCTCGGTTGTGAAGGAGCATGGGCAGGGCAACACCTGCTCCGCTCACATGAGCAACGCGATTCGCCACAGGCCGCCCCGGTGGCCCCCAGCCAGGAGTTTCCCCATGAAGCGTACGTTCCAACCAAACAATCGGAAGCGCTCAACCAAGCACGGATTTCGCAATCGCATGTCTACCCGTGGCGGCCGCGCCGTCTTGCGCGCCCGGCGCCTCAAAGGGCGCTCCAAGCTGAGTGCGTGATCGACTCCGTTCGTGACCGAGCAACATTCCGTCGCCTGCGAACGCAGGGAAACAGGGGCCGTAGTGGCCCTATTCGGGCAATCTACTTGCCTCACGATGGGCCAAACGTTGAGGTCGCGTTCGCAATTGGTCGCAAGTTCGGTTCGGCAGTACAGCGAAACCGAGCACGACGACGAATCCAGGCTGCGCTACGCGACGAGACTGTTCTCGTCGCTCCCGGCGCCTACCTCTTTAGTTGCCACCCCGAGGTGATGACGATGCCATTCGCTTCGCTCCTCACTGAGGTGCAACGTTGTGTCGACCTCTGCGAGACTCGTTCTCTGTCTAAGGCCGATCGTGCTCAGTAAGGCGTTTCTTCGCCTGCTTGGGTATTACCAGGCATGGAGTGCCCTGCGTCGCCCCCGGTGCCGCTACATTCCCACCTGTTCTCACTATGCGCAGGAAGCAGTCGAAGTTCATGGCCTCGCACGAGGTTTGTGGCTGGCCACGAAACGAATTGCCCGTTGCAACCCTTTCGGGGGCTACGGCATCGATGAAGTGCCAGAACCCGACAACGCGCACCACACGGAATCCAACGACCGGGCAACCTGCGCCGACGTTGGACATACCGCTCCCGCCCGCTAACACCTCGAAAGTCCGATGTTCGATCCGATCTATCAAGCAGTAGCCCGGGCGCTTGCCGGAATCTACGCGTTGCCTGTCATTGGAGGCAACTACGGCATCTCCATCTTCCTCCTCACGCTGGTCGTGATGGTGTTGTTGATGCCGCTCACCCTTAAAGCCACCCGAAGCACTATCAAGATGCAGCTGGTGCAGCCCGAACTCAAGGCGCTGCAGAAGAAGCACAAGGGCGGCAATCGCGAAGAGATGAACGCCGAAGTTATGGCGTTGTACCAGCGAGAAGGAATCAACCCCGTAGGCGGTTGTGTCCCAATGCTCGCGCAGGCGCCCGTCTTCTTGGTCATGTTTCGTGTCATCCAGGGACTGACTCGACGAGACTCCGAGGTCGGCTACTACGAACTCGCCCAGCTCGCCCTGCAGAAACAATCGCTGCCCGTCCCTAGCGGCGACAACATCTCCCCGAAGTTCCTGGATAAGACAACCCGTCTCTACCAAGACCTCCACGGCAGCACCAAAATGTCGTTCGGGCCGTTCGACCTCGCCCAGCAACCTCTCGATGTACTTCGCGACAGCATTCTGAGTTCCATCCCCTATTTGCTGCTCATCGTGTTGGTTGTCGTCGGTAGCTACTACCAACAACGGCAAGTCACAACTCGACGCTCACCCTCGAGCCAGCCAGCGACAGGAGTTGCCGCCCAACAGCAGGCAATGCTCAAGTTCCTGCCGCTGATGACCGGCGTCTGGTCATTCATCTTTCCAACCGGGCTCGTGCTCTACTGGTTCTATCAAAGCATCTTCCGGATCGCCCAACAGGGCTACATCACTCGGAGCCTGTACGGCCACGATGGTGAAGGAACTTTGGCTATGCAGCGTGCAGCCGAACATGCAGAAGCGGAAGCAGCTGCGAAGGACAAACCGGCGAAGGAGAAGCCGGCCAAGACAGAATCTCCCAAGAAGAAAAAGGTTGCACCCAATGAAGAGGCTTTTGGCGCTGCCAACGACTCTTCAAACGGTACGAGCGGCAACAAGCGCGAAGCGTTCTTTGAACAAAAGCGAGCCGCGAAGAAGCCAAGAACAGATCAATCCGGAGCTCAGTCCAATCGGGTAACCCCTAAGGGGACCCAGTCTGGCCCGACCAAGAAGAAGCGGAAGAGGTAGTACTGTGGAATGGGTTGAAACAACCGCCAAGACACTGGAAGAGGCTCGCGAGCTGGCGCTCGACAAGCTAGGCGTCGACGAGAGCGAAGCAGAGTTCGAACTTCTCGAAGAGCCAAAAGCAGGACTCTTCGGGCGTACCAGGGGCCAAGCCCGGGTTCGAGCCCGAGTAGAGCCAAAGGGTCCTCGGCCAAAGAACGACCGACGCGACAAGCGCAAGAAGTCGTCTGACAAGCCAAAGGCTGCAGCGAAGCCTTCGAAGGCGAAGGAGTCGACTGACGACTCCCCCGTCGAGTCGGCACCGAAGAAGCGCAAACCGCGTCAGTCGGAACGATCAGACAGCGACCGTGCCTCATCGCCTCGCCCCCAGAAGGAAAGCGCACCAATCGAGGAAGTCCGTGAGACGGTGCACACCTTCTTGACTGGCCTCACCGCAGCATTCGGGTACGACAGTGCGGTCGAACTTCCTGAGGAAGACGACACGATCAATGCGGTTATCGAGGGCAAGCACGGCCTAATGGTCGGTCCTCGTGGTCGAACACTCGACGCCATCCAGGAACTCACTCGTGTCGCCGCTCAGCGGACTGCACCTTCGGGCGTGCGGATCCGTGTCGACGTCGGTGCCTACCGTGAACTGCGCAAGGAAGCACTCGCAACCTTCGCAGTCAGCGCAGCTGCTACTGCTCGCGATGAACAACTTGAGGTCGTCCTCGAACCAATGTCGAGTCCAGACCGCAAGACGCTCCACGATGCGCTCAACGAACAAGAGGGCGTAAGTACTCGCTCGGCAGGAAACGAACCTCGCCGCCGTGTCATCGTTGTACCAAGCGAAGGAACAGACACTGAGTAGTCAACCGGCAATCCACGCCGTTCTGGAGCGGGCTCGGACCTTGGGATTCCTCGGTCCGGGCCCGCTCCGCGTTCATATTCAACATGCCGACTACTATCTCGAAGCGATCCCGCCCGACACGGGGCGGCTAGTCGACCTTGGTTCGGGTGGCGGATTGCCGGGCCTTCCGCTTCTGCTCTCGCTACCAAACACACAAGGACGCCTTGTTGACGGATCAGAGAAACGGTGCGAGTTTCTCGCCGAGGTTCTCCCCGAGCTAGGCCTTGAAGACCGAGTTGAGGTCGTTGTTGGACGGGCCGAGAAGCTGAGCCACCTCGATGAGCATCGCGGCTGGGCTGATGTCGTCGTATCACGGTCATTTGGTGCCCCGCACCACACGGTTGAATGCGGTATGGGATTCGTGAGGCCCGGAGGACTTATCTGTATTAGCGAACCCCCAGGCGGACGAAAGTGGCCGGCCGACCAACTCTCCAAGTACGGCTTGAGCGTGGAACCGACATCAAGTCACATCGCTTGCCTGCGAGTCGAAGGCGGACCGATGGACGGCTATCCGAGGTCGTTCAAACGGCAAGAGCGAAAACCGCTCTTCACGTTTAGCTAACGAATGACTTTGAACGCAAAGGGCCCCGGCGCAGAGCGCCGGGGCCCTTTGCGTTGACC
>JBBKWJ010000082.1:0-6881 GCA_037968895.1 Acidimicrobiales bacterium | reverse complement strand
GGCCTGGACCATGTAGTGCACGCGACGAGAAAGTCCGGTGCCCATGAACAAGCCAAAGCCAGTGGCTACCCATAAACCGAATGCGGCGAGCACACCGACCCACTCCAAGATCAGATAGTTCAGAGCCATCGCAAGCAGCCGACTGAAGCCGGCTGACTTCCCTGGTCGCATAAGGTCAATCGTTCCTGAAACCGCGAAAAGGACGGGCGAGAGAAGCAGGACCAACGGCGCGCTACACACGAGCACAACAGCCATCACGATGCGTCGTGCACGTTGACTGATCCGGTCGCTCATGCTTCCTTTACGTAGAGACTGTCTCTGATGGATGCACTACGTTGCAACAACCCAAACGACTACGTTCGGAGCGCGGCCGAGATTACGCCCGCAAACCTGTTCCAGCACGTTGCGATCCAGGCGGGGTCGTCGTCGGCAAACGCAGCACGCACCTGCGCCCTCACCTCTTCGGCCGTCGGTCCGAGTGGGTCGCCATAGCCGTGGAGCCAGGCGTCGGCTCGCAACGCCTGCAGCACAGTTATGGGGTCGACCGTTCCGAATTCGAGGGCGCAGGCGACGACTTCGGTTGCCCCAGACCATTCCTCGGTCATCGCAAGCCAATCGCCGACCAGAGGCACCGAAACACTGTCGCCGTCGACCATCGAATGGACCTGCCCCCACATAGCCTCGGCCCTTGAGTACCCAGGGCTGCCGGTCAACTCGTGACTGATGAGTTCACCGTGGCCTGAGGGTCCGAGCCCGGTGTGGAGGTCGATCACCGTCACTCGCTCCGCTCCATTCAATTCTTCTACCCACACCCGCGACACCTGTTCGTTGCTCCACGCCTTGCCCGATCCGCCATAGAAAACACCAAGCGGATGGTCGTACTGTCCCTGGCTTACGTCGGCCTGCAACTTTTCAAAGCCGACATTGTTCAAATGGTCCATCAAGGCCAGAAGCGTGCGTTCTTGCTCCGATTCGCTCCACTCCTGCGGCACCAGCAGGTCGGCCAGTTCGTCATAGCCAGGATTCTTTGGCGCCGGCTCGTCCCAGTTGAGGAAGTTTCGGTTGAGGTCAATGTTGTCTTCGTTGACCCGGCGTACCCACGCGAATCCGTAAGGGTTCAGAGCGTGCAGCATGACCACGCAGACGTCGTCGGGTTGCTCGCCGAGGAAGTGGTTCAACCAATGGGTCTGAAGCGCTGAGCCGCAAAACCCCTCGACGCCATGAGTGGCGGAGACGACTAAGACGCGGTGCGCCGCATCGCCTGGCCCAAGCGTCGCAACATCGAGCGCAAGCTCCTCACCAGCCGGCCCCGTGCGGGGATGGACGGTCGACGAAACGGATGCTCCCGCCTGCTCAGCCGCGGTGAGGAATGCAGATCGGGCAGTGGTGTAGTCACCGGAAAGTACGGGCGGCGCAGGTGCGTGGAGGTCGGTCATCGCTGCATTCTAGGTTTTGCCGCGGCATGCTGACCAACGTGAACGATCGATTCCAGGCCGCTGATATCACCGTCAAACGAGACGAAGGGGTCGCGATCGTTTTTGGCGACGGACACCGGGACTACTTTGATCTCAAAACCCTTCGTCTTGGTTGTCCTTGCGCTGAGTGCAAATCGAAGCTCGACAAAGGCCAGCCGGTGTGGACTGAAAGCTCGGTGCCTCTCTCGATCGCCGATGCCGAACTCCACGGCGCCTGGGGCTTGGCGGTCACGTGGAATGACGGCCACTCCACCGGAATCTACTCATTCGAACTGGTCCGTCGGTGGTCCGAACGTCGGGCCGAGCTCGACCTGTAGCCTTCCTCCCATGAGCAATCGAGCCCGCTACGCCATGACAAAGGCCATCCGGTCGACGCTTGGGCGCGGTGCCGCAAAGCTGGCTTCAAACAAGCGGCTAATGAGTGTCCTCTACGACCTAGAGAACGAGAACAACTTTGCCGGCCTATCAGAGCACGAAGAGATGCTCAGCGACTCTGTTCGGGTCGACGCATACCACCGAGGTATTCATCGCAACGTGAAGCGGGGCGATGTGGTGCTTGATCTCGGCACTGGCACTGGCTTGCTCGCGATGATGGCAAGCAAAGCAGGCGCCAAGAAGGTGTACGCGGTCGAGCATTCTGACTTCGTCGATGTCGCTCTCGAGATTGCTCACGCAAACGGCATCACTAACATCGAGTTCGTTCAAGCCAACAGCCGTGAGTTCACTCCCCCAGAACCGATTGACGTCGTGTTGCACGAGCAAATGGGCGACGAGTTGTTCAACGAGAACATGCTCGAGAATCTGCTCGACCTTCGCAACCGCGTCCTCGCCCCTGGCGGTCGGATCCTTCCCGCCAAGTTCAGACTCTTCGCCGAGCCGGTGTCGATGCACGAGTCGATGCGAGTTCGCCGCCTTTGGAACATTGAGCTGCCCGACGGCATCGACCTCAGTAGTCTCGAACGGTCACCGGCGGCGGCTCGGTTCGACTCTGGTCGAAGTGACCAATACTGGGCTCGCCCTGGATCTGTTGAAGCGCTTATTGGCGAACCCCACCCAGTCCTCGAGTTTGACCTGAACACCGTTGAGAGCATTGGATCGCTTCCAACCAGCTATGTCATCGAGCGTCACGCCGCCGCCGACATGATCATCGACGGAGTGTGCATCTGGTTTGAGGCACTGTTTGACGAACAGACCGTCCTGACTACCTCGCCGGTAGAGGCAGTCACGAGTTGGGGCAACCGAATGTTTCGTCTCGATCGCGAGGTTCACGCTGGTGAGAAGTTGCGCCTGCATCTGCATATGGACGAACTGGTCGAGCCATCGACCTGGGGCATAGAGGTTCTCTAGAGGCAACGACCTTTGCGCCGGGTCCTTTGGCCCTTCCAGCTACGTCACTTTCGGATCATCGTTCTTTCGATCGGGTTGGCTGTGTAGACAGCCGATCATCATCCTGGAGGAACAGCTACATGTCCATCGCCGCATTCGACAACGGCCAGCCCATCGAGCACGCCAAGCTCGTCAAATGGGTCGAAGAAATGACGGAATTGTGCGAGCCCGAGTCTGTGCATTGGTGCGACGGGACCATCGAAGAGTACGACAACCTTTGTGGTGAGCTCGTTGAAGCTGGCACCTTCATCCGTTTGAACGAAGAGCTTCGGCCAGGGAGCTTCTTGGCTCGCAGCGACCCCTCGGATGTGGCTCGCGTCGAAGACCGAACCTACATCTGCAGTCGTAATTCGATTGATGCAGGACCAACAAACAACTGGATGGATCCAGCCGAGATGTTGCCGAAGCTGCAGGAGCTCTTCGGCGGCTCAATGCGCGGCCGCACCATGTACGTGATCCCCTTCAGCATGGGCCCGCTCGGATCAGACATCGCCCAGATCGGCATTGAGATCACCGACTCGCCCTACGTTGTGGTCAACATGAGAATGATGACCCGTATGGGTTCGCCGGTTCTCGATGTTCTCGGCCCAGACGGGGAGTTCATCCCCTGCATGCACTCCGTCGGAGCCCCTCTAGAACCAGGCGCCACCGATGTGCCGTGGCCATGCGACGCCGAGACTAAATACATCGTTCATTTCCCCGAGACTCGTTCGATTTGGAGCTACGGCAGCGGCTACGGCGGCAACGCTCTTCTTGGAAAGAAGTGCCTCGCGTTGCGGATCGCATCGACCATGGGAAGGGACGAGGGCTGGCTCGCCGAGCACATGCTCATCATGGGAGTCACCCAACCCGATGGCACCAAGACATACGTCGCAGCTGCGTTCCCCAGCCAATGCGGCAAGACAAACTTTGCGATGGTCGAACCGCCTGAAGAACTGAAGGCAAAGGGCTGGAAGATCACGACGGTTGGCGACGATATTGCGTGGATCAAGCCTGCCGAGGACGGGACCCTGCGAGCGATCAATCCTGAATCTGGTTACTTCGGCGTTGCTCCCGGAACGTCGGCCGCAACGAATCCGTCAGCCGTTGCCAGCATTGCCTCGAACACCATCTTCACCAACGTGGCGTTAACTGACGAGGGTGACGTCTGGTGGGAGGGAATGGACGGGCCACCACCTGCTCACGCAATCGACTGGCAGGGCAACGAATGGACCCCCGAGAGCGACAAGAAGGCGGCGCACCCCAACTCCCGGTTCACGGTGCCGGCAGAGCAGAACCCGGTCCTCGATGAAGCATGGGACGACCCTAATGGTGTGTTGATCGAGGCATTCATCGTCGGCGGCAGGCGCTCAGGCACAATGCCACTCGTGGTGCAATCATTCAACTGGGCGTTCGGCGTCTACATGGCCTCGACGATGGGGTCAGAGACAACAGCCGCTGCGTTCGGCGAGCAAGGTGTCGTCCGTCGCGATCCATTCGCAATGGTCCCATTTGCTGGCTATCACATGGGCGACTATTTCAACCACTGGCTCGCATTTGGGCGAAAGCTCAAAAGCCCACCACGCATCTTCGCCGTCAACTGGTTCCGCCGAGACGAAGACGGATCGTTCGCTTGGCCCGGATTCGGCGACAACGTTCGTGTCCTCGAATGGATCGTGCGGCGGGCTCACGGCGAGGCGCCTGGCCTCGAAAGCCCAATCGGTTGGATGCCACGCTACGAAGACCTTGATTGGGATGGGCTCACCAGCTTCACTGAGGACGATTTCAATACCTGTATGTCAATCGACCGGTCCGACTGGGATGCCGAGCTACTCGAGCACGAGGCACTCTTCATCAAGCTCCACGACCGACTCCCAAACGAGTTCCATGCGATGAAGGATCTCATCTCCTCGTCACTATGGCGAGCCCCGGAGCATTGGGCGATGAACCCTGACCTCACATAGAGTTGGCGGCACGCAACTTAGTAGAGGACGGGAATGATCATCAGCATCAAATACTGCGTGCCCTGAGACTATTCCGATCACGCCGTGCGCGTGACCCAAGAATTGCTCTCCAACTACCAACACCTCATGAGTGAGTTCAAGCTCGTCACGGGCAGCAAAGGCGTCTTCGACATACACGTCGACGACCAGCTCATATTCTCGAAACACGAGACTGGCCGCTTTCCCAACGAGGGTGAAGCGCTCGAAAAACTCGAGCAGATTCTGCCACCAGGGGCGCAACGATACGAAACCTAGCTTCAGGTGAGTTCGATGCCTTCGTACCCGGAGGCCGCTACTTGTTCGACTTTCTTCGCATATTGAGGCGCCCCGCCGAAATACGCCTGATACCGGATGATGCCTTCGGAATGGCCAGCGACGTTTGAGTTGTAGCCAGTGAACCAACCCTTGCTCGTCCGCAGCAGCAAGCGGTCATACGAGACTTTCACTTCGGCTACCCATGCCTCCTCCGCCTCAGCCGTCGCTTCGACGCGGGTGGCTCCCTCCGCCAACACATGCTCCATCAGTTCGGTCAGCCAGTCAACCCCGGTCTCGATGGCGCGGGGAAAGTTCGTCGAGCCAGACACACATTGCGGACCGGCAACCATGAACATGTTCGGGTATCCGTGCGAGAAGACGCCAAGGTAGGTGCTTGGACTATCTCGCCACTTGTCAGCCAGCATCTGGCCGTCAACGCCCTTGATCTCAATCCGGTCATAGCCTCCAGTGATGGCATCGAAGCCAGTGGCGAAGATGATCAGATCAAGATCGTATTGTTCCTCAGCGGTCGCAATACCATCAGCCGTGATTCTGTCAATTGGGGTCGCCGTCACGTCGACCAATCTCACGTTGTCACGGTTATAGGCCTCGAAGTATTTTGTCTCAAGCGGCAACCGCTGTAGCCCAAAGCCATGGTCTCTCGGGATGAGCTTCTCTGCCACTTCTGGATCATTAACACGGCCACGAATTCTGTCAGCCACATAGCCAGAAATCTCGTCGTTCGCCTTCTCGTCGAAAAAGATGTCGGCATAGTTGGCGGCAAGGAACGCGAACCCAGGCTGGGTGTATAGGTCGTCCCAAAGCGTGCGCCTCTCCTCCGGTGTCGCTTCCCAGAACCCACGAAGCGCCTTGTGCACAAAGCCGCCAGCAGAGTCATCACATGCCGCAAAGATCTCGTCGTAACTTTCGCGAATCGACGCCATCTCTTCGTCGGAGATTGGTGCGTTGTTGAGTGGCGTGCTCCAGTTAGGACGCCGTTGGAACACTGTCAGCTCGCCAACCTTGTCCGCTATCTCGGCAATTACCTGGATGCCGGTCGCCCCAGTGCCAATAATGCCAACGCGCTTCCCTTCGAGCGAGACCGACTCCTTCGGCCACCAGTAGGTGTGGAACGACTCGCCTTTGAATTCGTCCATGCCGTCGTAGCGTGGCATCGTCGGCATCGACAGCGGGCCAAGACTTGTGATCACAAACTTGGTCGTGAATGTCTCGCCAGTTTGCAGATCTATGGACCAGGTCCGAGAGTCTTCGTCCCACGTCATTGCCTTGACCCGAGAGTCGAACCGCATATGCCGGCGAAGATCGAACTTGTCGGCCACGTGGTTCAGGTAACGGAGGTTCTCCGGCTGAGCTGAGAAAAGCTCATGCCAGTGCCATTCGTCGAGGAGCTCACGCGAGAATGAGTAGCCGTAGGTGTAGCTCTCGGAATCGAACCGGGCACCCGGGTAGCGGTTGCGGTACCAGGTACCGCCGAGGTCGTCGTCGCCTTCCAACGCAATCGCGTTGATGCCGAGGTCAGTCAGACGCTTGATCTGATAGATGCCCGACACACCAGCACCAATAACGATGACGTCGAACTCCCGCTGCTCGCCTGCTATTTCAGACTCTTGAGCTAGATCTTGCGTACTCATCTTGCAAACTCTCCTACGAATTCAGACCGATCGGCCCCCAGAACAGGCCAACAGAGTTCTAGGAGCCGTCGCGGCTCGGCGTCAAAATGGGGAGGGTCGCAGCTCACTCGTTTCGAACTGTGGCCCAGCCA
>JBBKWJ010000081.1:0-7349 GCA_037968895.1 Acidimicrobiales bacterium | reverse complement strand
GACAAGGGCGTTCGCTGTGTATCTGACCGGCCTTGGGTGACTGCGGCCGAGACCTGCGAATGCGTGATTGCCCACCTCGCCGCTGGTGAACAGAAGAAGGCCAACGATCTGTTCCGATGGGCCCACACACTGCGAGACGACGAAGGCCGTTACTTCACCGGTCTCGTCTTCCCCGAGTTGGTCTACTACCCCGACATGGAACGCAGCACATACACGGCCGCGGCTGTCATCCTCGCCGCCGACGCCCTGTATGGCCAAAACCCCACGTCAGACCTATTCACCAACCACTAAGCCAGCACCGGCGTCAAAAGCGGCCGCTTTTCACACCCGTTTTCGCGCTCAAAAGCGGCCGCTTTTCACCACCGTTTTCGCGCTCAAAAGCGGCCGCTTTTCGCACGCGTTTTCGCAGGGTTTAGAGGGTGGCGAGGAATTCCTGTATTGCGCCGTTGACAATTTCGGGGTGGCTCATGTTTGGCGCGTGAGCAGCACCATCGACGATCACGACGCCCCGGCAATCTTGAACCGCAGCGGCAAGGGTCTGCGCTCGTGATAAATCGATGGCCTGGTCTTCGCTGCCATGGATGACAAGCACGGGACACGCGATCTTTTCGATGTCGGCCGAGATGTCATCGCGACTGAGCAGGGTGCCGCCTGAAATCGTGAGATCGTGGACTTCAAGCCGTGACTTCCAGATTGGGATCCAGGTCGCAGCAAGGTCCTCATCTCCGAGGATGAGTTGGGAGACACCCTGAGCAACAGCATCAACGGTCGCCTCGTCGCCACTCGTGAATGCCGCCATCATTCCGAGATAGCCCTCAAGGGTCTCCTCGTCGTCGAGATCAGCGGCAGTATCGATATTGACAAGCGCACGCACTCTCTCTGGCGCTCCGAGCGCAGCCCGTAGCGAGAGGAATCCACCTTGGCTCATGCCGACAAAGACGGCCTGGCCGATTCCGAGGTGGTCGAGCAGCGCGATGGCGTCGGCTGCAGAGTCCCAGTATGTGAACGGCCCTTGCGCTTTTGTCTCGCCGAAGCCCCGCTCGTCCCACGCAATACAGCGGTAGTCAGCAGCAAACGCCGCAACTTGCGCATCGAACATCGTGTGGTCCATCAGGAACCCGTGGCTGAAGATAATCGCTGGTCCGTCACCCCCGGAATCGGTGTAGTTGATCGTCGTTCCGTTGAGTTCTGCGGTTGCCATCGGCGCGCTTCCTATCCCCTAGTTTGATGTGGGAGCTAGGGTAACCCAGGGCCGTATCAGCCGCCGATTCGCTGCAAGACACGAAGCGAGCCAGTCACGCTCAGCTCGGTGAAAAGGCCAGAGGCCAGCGCGGGGAGATAGATCTCTTCGTACGGCGGCCGGCCGCCGTCGTCGGGATCCGGGAACACGTCGTGTATGACGAGCGTGCCTCCTGGTGCCACATGCGGAGTCCATAGCTCGTAGTCGAGGCGTGCCGGTTCAACTCCGTGTCCACCGTCGATGAAGAGAAAGGCCAGTGGGGTCGTCCAAAGCCGAGCCACCCGCGCTGATTCACCGACAACGGCGATGACGGCGTCTTCGATCCCCGCCTCGTGAACCGTGCGACGAAAGTGCGGGAGTGTGTCCATCTTGCCGATGACGGGATCGACCAGATCGGGCTCATGCCATTCCCAGCCGACCTGGTTCTCCTCCGAACCACGATGATGGTCGACACAAAAGAGCGTCTGCCCGGCTACCGCCGCGGCGGGACCGATGTAACAGGCCGACTTACCGCAGTACGAACCGACTTCGAGCAGCGCACCAACCGGAGCTTCGGTCGCAGCTTGCCATAGCGCCAGGCCCTCGTCTGGAGGCATAAAGCCCCGAGCGGCTTCGGCCACACGCTGTTGCTCGGGTGTCATTGGTGCTCAGGCCTCATCGGCGTTGGCCTCAGCCTCTTTGCGCTCAGCCCGATCGTCGAAAATCCGACCAAGCAGCACAAACTTGCCAACCCACACAATGAAGTAGCCGACGAGACTCCCCAGATTGACCAAGATGCCAGCACCGAAAATCCGACCGGCCGCAGCCGCGAACGCGGTCGACACGACGAGCCCAACAACGGCCAGAATCCAGAAGGGCAGCACCTCTTTGCGGAGATCGTGCTTGCCAGAGACTTCCCACACCCACGCCCGACTCAGTAAGTAGGCAGGGCCAGCGGCAAGACACGCGGCAAACACGTTTGACCAGCCAGCGGGCCAGCCCCAGATTGTGTTCGCGATGAACAGCACAACTTGATGGTTGAGCACGTTGACGACGGAAACGCCCATGTAGCGGATGGCGGTCCGGCCCTGCTCGCTTTGAGCGCGCGCCTTAAGGCTTGCTTGTTGGGAACCACTCGATCCAGGCACGAGTCGAGGCTAGCGCCGCGACAACCTTCCGAGAGCAACCCCGCCACTAGGCACTCCGCTGACTTCCTTGGCCAGCGCCACCATCTGTCCGCGTGTCGCGGGCACAATGGTCGGCGTGAGCCAACACGCAGTACAAAATCTCGTCAGTCTTCTTGACCTCGAACAGATCGAGGTCAACGTATTTCGTGGTGACTCGCCAGACGAGAGTCGCCAACGCGTCTTTGGCGGCCAAGTCGCGGGCCAGGCCCTCGTCGCGGCGTCACGCACGGTTACCGACTCCCCCGCACATTCGTTGCACGCCTACTTTCTTCGCCCCGGCGACCCGACAGTGCCGATCCTTTACCAGGTAGAACGCATCCGTGACGGACGCTCGTTCACCACACGGCGAGTCGTCGCCATCCAGCACGGTGCCCCGATCTTCCATCTCTCTGCGTCGTTTCACTCGGTCGAGGAAGGCTTTGATCATCAGGTTGATGCGCCAGCTGACATCCCTGGCCCCGAGACATTGCCAGATTTCCATACCCGAAATGCCGCTCACGCCGACCTGCTCGGCGACTGGTACACGCGGCCACGTCCAATAGACACTCGCTATGTCGGACCCGACCCGATTGGGCGAAATGGTGAGCCGCTTGCGCCAAACCAATTCGTGTGGATGCGAGCGGACGGCGAGCTACCCGACGACGATGTCCTCCATCAATGCGTGCTTACCTACGCGTCAGATATGAGTCTTCTTGACACTGTGACGCGACCTCACGGCATTACACACGTCGAAGGTAATGTGATGATGGCCAGCCTCGACCACGCAATGTGGTTCCACCGCCCGTTCCGTGCCGATCGATGGTTTCTGTACGCCCAAGACACACCCTCGGCGTCTGGGGCTCGCGGTCTCGCCCGCGGCCTGATCTACCAGGACGGAAAGCTTGTCGTGTCCGTCGTCCAAGAGGGTCTCATCCGAAAGCTCACGTCGTGAAAAGACTGACATTCGCCATTGCGACGCTTCTCGCACTCCCCGCGTGCCTCCCCAACAACGAACCAGACGACCCGATCGCAGCCCAACGCGCTGAGCTCGCCGCCGAGCAGGCGAATGAGCCAGCCAAGCCGAGCCAAACGACCTCAGAGACACCACCTCTCGCTGCGGTTGAAGACCCCGCCTGGCTCGACGTCGACCTCGATCTCTTCCCCGTTGTCGAGATCGACCAGCCGACGGCAGTCGCCACGCGGGCGGCTTCAATCGACCTTTGGGTGGCTCAGCGCCAAGGGCTTGTGACGCGAGTCGAGCGAACCGTCTCGACTCGCCTCGTGGAGACCGTGCGAATCGACTCCACTCCGGTGCTCGACATCACAGCCGAGGTCAGCACCACCGGAGAGAACGGGCTACTTAACCTGACGTTCTCAACCGACGGCCGGTCGCTGTATGTCTTCTACACAGATCTCGCGAACGACATCGTTGTGAGCGCCTACGACATGACGTCCCGAGGCCAGGCCGATGTCGAGTCACGACGAGATCTGATCCGGGTTCCTCGTTCAGACACCACCAACGCAGGCGGTGGTCTCGCAATAGGCGCAGACGGCTACCTATACATAGGGCTCGGCGATGGAGGCGGCAAGGGAGACCCCGACCAGAACGGCCAGAACGTTGCCACTGCCCTTGGTTCGGTTCTGCGGATCGACCCAACTCCTGACGGTGAAAATGCCTACCTCACGCCAACGAGCAACCCGTTCCCTGACAGCCCTGGCACCTGGCTCTACGGTGTGCGGTCACCAGCCCGGTTGTCGTTCGACTCTGTATCGGGTGATTTCTGGTTGGCCGACGTCGGCGAAGATCAGAGCGAAGAGATCAACTACCTTCCCTCGTCGAGCGACGGAGGAAAGGGCGCCAACCTCGGCTGGAGCATCATTGAGGGCGATCTCCCAACCAGCGATGCGCCCGCTCCCGAAAACTACCAAGCGCCGTACATCACGTACACGCACGACGATGGCCGATGCGGCGTAACCGGCGGCGTCGTCTATCGGGGCGAAACCATGCCGCTCCTCAACGGCGTTTATATCTTCGGCGATTTCTGCACTGGCGAGATCTTCGGCCTGCAGGCAACGGCGGATGGCCCAGTTCTGCGCACGCTCGCAATTACGGCCCCAGCCAACTCACTCGTCGGATTCGAGTTCAACGGCGCAGGCGAACTCTACGTGGTTGGCGCTAACGGCATGATTAGTAGGATCCAGCCAAAGGTCGTTGAAGACGAAGAGGGCTAAGAAAGTCGTTCGTCCTGGTTGCGCGATCGAACGTTTGTTCGTAACGTGCACGCATGACCGAAGACACGCCAGAAGCCTGGGAGCAGATTCGTCGCTCCGTCGCGATGCTCACTCCCGGAGCATGGGCCCTTCGCCGCGAACAAGCCCTTGAGGCACTCACCGCTCTGATCACGGCACTACATCGCCAACAAGCAGCAGACGCAACTATCGAAGATGCCACCGAACCACGCGGCGCTACTCGGACTCTTCGGCCATGATCTCTAGCGCTCGCTGCACAATGCGGCGGTATTGCTCCTCGTCGAGGGCTCCGGGCAGTACCCACTGATTCTCGACGACAACCGACGGCACCGCGGTTACCTCGTTATTGATTGCGGTGCGGTAGTCATTCCAGACCGCCTGTTCAAGCACCTTCGACTCGTCATTCAAGAGTTCAGCAAAGACGTTGCGATCGATGCCAACCGATTCGGCAATGTCGAGTTGAACCGAACGATCAGAGATCGTTCGGTTCTCGGTGAAATACGCCTCGAACATCGCCATTGAGAACGCCCGATATACGTCGGGTCCAAGGGTTTCAGCGGCTTTGCCAGCAACCGACGATGGCACGCTGTGGCTCGGAGGCTCGTGGTCGCCGCTCCACTCGTTGAACAGCGTTCTTGGCTCCATCGAGGCCGGGGTCTCCCACGACTTCGTGTAACGGGTGAACTTCTCCATAGTTCTCGGCTCAGGCTCGGCCCTCAACAAGAACGACCTCCACTCGACGAGTACCTGGTCGCCGAACTCTTCTTCGATCGCAGCGAGGCGCACGGCCCCGACGTAACACCACGGTCAAAGATAATCGGAGTACACAGTGAGGTTCAGCATCATGCCATTGTGCCCCATCGAGCCCGCTCCCACCATCCCAGAGCACCGGGCGTCCGAGGTCGGCTACTCTGCCCCAATGGCTGGACCAATTGACCTCACTCGATTCCCGCTTCACCTCGGCCTCGGCGCAACAACGGTTCCCCAGCCAGAGCACACTGGCGGCATGTCCTGGTACGAGGACTACGCGAAACGCCACGGCGCCGACGGCAACGAGGGTCGCCTGGTCGCCATGCACACCTTCACTGAGTCATGGGACGTCTGGGAGATGCACCCACTCGGCACTGAAGTTGTGCTGTGTACCGCGGGCACCGTCACACTCATCCAAGAGATCGACGGCGCGGAGGTGCAGACAAACCTGAGCGCTGGCGAGGCCGCCATTAATCAGCCGGGAACATGGCATACCGCCAATGTTGATGAACCAACGACCTGCGTCTTTATCACCGCAGGAGCGGGCACCGAGCATCGCCCTCGCTAGCCGCGGCTAGAGCTCGTAGCGGTACACGTTCGTTTCTCGAGGAACGAACCCGATGCGTTGGTAGAGCCGATTCGCGGCTTCACGACTAGGCCTTGAGGTCAGGTCGACCGTTGTAGCACCAGCATCGCGGGCCATCTCAAGAGCGGCGGCGTTCAAGGCGTTACCAACGCCCTTGCCACGGGCCTCACTGTCGACAACGACATCTTCGATCCACGCCCGAAGTCCAGTCGGAATGCGAAAAAGGATAAGTGTGAGACTGCCGTAGATGTAGCCATCTTCTTCGGCCATAAGAATATGCGATGCATCAGAGTCGATCATTGCTTGGAGCTGCTCGGCTCCAGGAGGCGGATTCGACTTCGAAAGCTGGGGAATAAGCCGCTCGAAAGCATCAATGAGCTTGGCGTCGACTTCGGTTGCCACATAAATCTGCACCAACACAGTATGGAACACTTCGGCCCGCGGAAGCGTGAGGCCAGTGGACCGAGTTAGCCTGTACCGGTGGAAGACATCCGGTTGGAAGAAAAACCCGACAACCTACGCGACACCGTCGTGATTCTTGCGTTCGAGGGGTGGAACGATGCAGGCGACGCCGCGTCAACAGCGGCAAAGCACATCGTCGACCGATTCGACGCTCGAGTTGTCGGGCGCATCGATTCCGAGCGATTTTTCGACTTCTCGACAACGCGCCCGTTTGTGCGGCTCACCGAGACTGGCCGCAAAATCGAATGGCCAGACACCGTCTTCCATTTTGCTCGTCTGCCTGAGCACGACCATGACCTCCTCATTGTGCTCGGCCACGAGCCACAACTCCGGTGGCGTACCTTTGGCGAGCAGGTCGTTGCAATGGCGGCCGAATACAACGCCAGAATGGTTGTCAGCCTCGGCGCCCTGATCGCCGAAGTAGCCCATACTCGGCCCATTACGGTGTTTGGAACATCTCCTCACACGGTGCTCCGAGACCGCCTCGATCTCGAGCCGTCCACTTACGAAGGCCCTACCGGAATTGTTGGCGTACTCAGCCAATACCTCTCCCAAGCAGGACTCGAGACCGTGTCGTTGTGGGGCTCGGTGCCAAACTACGCTCCCCACGCTCCTTCGCCAAAGGCCGCACTCGCGCTCGTCGAACGCATCGCGCAGCTCTTAGAAATCAAGATTCCTGCGGCCTCTCTCGAAATCGGCGCGCAGGCATATGAAACGCAGATCACACGGCTCGTTTCAAACGACGACGACATGGCCAACTACGTGTCACAACTCGAGCACGAATACGACGCCGCGATGAAGCCAGAGTCGGCCGAAGAACTCATCCAAGACCTCGAAGAGTTTCTTCGCGACCAGGACTAGCCCGCAGGGGGCGTCCACATCGCACCAGCGGCTGAGGCGCCCGCCTCGGCACCGC
>JBBKWJ010000080.1:0-3920 GCA_037968895.1 Acidimicrobiales bacterium | reverse complement strand
GCGTACAGGTTGCCGTCGATGTATTCCTGGTTGCCGTCTTGCACGAAGTCGTAAGAATCATCCCACCACGACCAGTCAGAATTAGTTCCGCCGAGGTCATCGAGTGAGTTACTGAGTTGACGATTGACAAGGTCGAGTTCTTCGAGCGCACGGTCGTTCTCGACCGTTTCGATCCGCGACAACGAGCTGAGGAAACTGATTGCTGCGATCAGTCCGATGAGTAGTCCGAGTGTGGTGAACACGAAGAGCGTCGTCTTCACCCTGATTGAGAGCGAATTGTTCCGTTTCATGAGGAACCCTTCACTGTCATCGTCGCGCCGGTCGGTGGCAGGACGAGTGGCGGTCGTTGTTGCAGCTCTTTGGACACGGCAGAGGCAGCAGGATCGGTGGAGCGCCGGCTCTGCAGGCTGACCCGATTGGCTGGGTGCCTATCAGGCTCTTCGGTCGGAGACGATGGCCAGCCACTGAGAGCGCCCTGCACCATGTCGCAGTTGAGCGTCTTAAGCGCAGCGAGCTGATGAGGTTCCTCTACACCCTCGGCGATGACTTGGAGATTGAATCGGTGGGCCAGGTCGACAATTGCTTCTACGACACCAACGTCTTCAGAACCGAGCGCGGCGATGAAACTCTTGTCAATTTTCAGTACGTCGAGTGGGATCTTTCCGAGGTAGCTCAAGGCGGAGTGTCCAGTGCCGAAATCGTCGACGGCGATCCGTACCCCAAGTCGCCGCAGGCGTTCTAACGTCGGGATCGTGCGTTTGAGATCTGCGGTGAGGGTGCCTTCGGTGACCTCAAGACAAAGGGCGCTGGCCTCGATTCCAGATTGGGTGAGCGCGTCGACGACGATGTCGGGCAGGGCTGTGTTCGATAATTGAGACGCCGAGATGTTGACGCTGATGAATACATCGGGCTGAACGAGGCCAGCACGCCGCCAACGATCTAGCTGGTTGAGGGCCTGTTCAAGAACTTGACGATCAATATGATGGACGAGGCCGCTCGACTCTGCAATCGGTATGAACTCGTCAGGCCCGACCCGACCCCATTCGTGGTTTGTCCATCGTGCCAGTGCCTCAAGACCGACCAATTGCTGGGTCTTGGTGTTCACCACCGGCTGGTAGTCGACGACGATGAGCTGATCATCGACTGCCCGGCGAAGCTCACTAGTGATTGACAGACGACGCGCGACGTACTCGGCCATCGTGTCGTCAAATACCTCGACCACATCGCGGGTCTTTTTGGCGTGATGCATGGCGATGTCGGCCTCGCGGATCAACGCCGAAACGGTCCGCCGCGGGTCGGCTGTGATCGCAACACCGATACTCGCGCTCAAGCTGAGTTTGACTCCGACGAGGGTGACGATGGTCCGCAAATTCTCTCGGGCCAGTTCAGCCGTAGCCAGCAGGGTTTCCCGGCTAGTACCTTCGAGCTGGACCACAAACTCGTCGCCCCCGAGACGCGCAACGATCGAATCGGCTGGAACGCACTCTTGAAGCCGTCCGGCAACGATTGCAATGAGCTGGTCGCCAGCCTCATGTCCGTAGGTGTCGTTAACAAGTTTGAACTCGTCGAGGTCGACCAGCAAGACACCGATGAGATGGTGTTTGGGCAGCGAGATGAGCCGCTCCGCCAATCGTTCGCGAAACTGCCGACGGTTCGGGAGCCCAGTCAAATGGTCGTGGCCAGCCTGGTGACGAAGCTGGGCATCGAGGCGTTTGCGGTCGTTGATGTCCTCGAAGAGGACAACGACGCCTGCGACCTCATCGTTCGCACCGAGGACCGGCGCGATACAACTACGGATCCACACTGCGGTGCCGTCTGCTCGGTGCAATTCGTACTCGCAAGTAGCGTCAGGGGAACCGGCCGCAACTTCGCGTAGTGCCAAGGTCAGTTCTGCGTGCTGTGGGGTGGCAAGTTCGGTGATCCACCGTTGCCCCGTGAGCTCTGTAATCGATCGCCCCAGGATCGCAGCTGCGTTCGCGTTCGCATACTCGAAGAGCCCGCCACGATCTGCATAGACAATCCCCAATGGACTGGCGGCGGCTAGAGATCGGAAACGTTGTTCTCGGTCGCGGAGTTCGTTTGCCGTTGCCTGGAGCTCGGCGGTTCGACGGTCGACCTCGGTTGCGAAACCCTCTAACGTCCGCCGGAGCTGAGTTTCTAGCTCACGGCGACGAAGAGCGTTAGAAACCGCGATCTGGAGTTCGGTGATCTCGAACGGCTTGACGATGTAACCGAATGCGCCACTATCCAATGCTTGTTCGGCGGTGACCGGATCGTTGATCCCCGAAAGCATCACTACTGCAAGGTCAGGGTCGATTCTTGTCGCGGCCTCAAGCAAATCGAGGCCAGAGAGCCCGTCCATGTTGAGATCGGTGATTAGCAGGTCAAACTTTGTTTCGCGAAGCAGGCACAGTGCCTCCTCAGCAGAAGCGGCGGTTTGGCACTCGTGTCCGCTCTTCTGGACGATCTTTCGGACCAAGCCGGTGATCATCGAATCGTCGTCCACGGCGAGCACACGGGCTCGAGGGAGATCCGGTTTTGAAGTCGCCTTCATAGCTCCGTATCGACCCGCTCGACCTCGGCGTTGATGGGTCAAACATCCCGAATGGCGGTTGCGTCGCTGTCGGGTATAGCAGCGGCCATACCAACGCAAAGATTACGGTGAGGCCTTAATACGTTCGAGTCGATGGGGATGGACAATCACGATGATCAGACGTTCGGGCACCGTACAAGATCCAGTGTTGGGCGATCTGACGCGATCGCGACGCTTGTGGCGAGGCACTGTGCGCATCACCAATGAGGTGACCGTGCCGTTAGCCATAGTGGGGAAGCGCTCAGCACCAGACGTCACAGCCCTTGTGTTGGCGCGAAGCATCGAAGACGGGTTTCCTGCATGGCGCCCGGCGATTGAGGTCGCACTCGACGAGCACGCTTCAACCGCAGGTTCTGCCGCCGCCGAAAAACCGTTGCCGTTCTATGTCGCCGTCATCGCCATCGGTGGGCACCCGACGATCGAACTCGGGTATCAGGTGCCCTGGGACGATGACCACACGCTTGGTGCCATCATTCGCGATGGCCGATTCGTAGAGCTCAATGGCTCCGTCCTCGAGCCATAGCGTCCCTCAAGAACAACTGCGTCGCGGTCAGCACCGTCGACTCCGATCAACGTCTCCGGCCGCACCGCAAAGTCGCGTTGGCCGACTTGTACTCAACCACTTCGTCTACAAACATACGTTCTTCTTGCATGCAGTTTGCGTAGCAATTTAAACGCGATGCGCAATAAACAATCACCTTGGCCGCTACCCGCATCATACGGTTGCGCAGATTCTCGTTTATGTATCACGTATCCGATACCTGCACTATTCATGAGATCGGGGCCACTTGATCTGGCGAGTAGTGTCCGTAGACAGACGTAGGAGGTCATCGCCATGGACCAGAAGCGAGTAGTGATCCGTACCAACGATGGGGCTGACCTGGCTGTGTGGACGTCCGGCCCCTCCGGCGCCAAGACATTCTTGCTCGTGCACGGATTTTCGCTCGACCACACATTATGGAACCCGCTGGCAGAGCGACTCAACGCGGCGGGACATCAGGTCGTGGCCCTCGACATTCGTGGTCACGGCGAGTCGACCCTCGGGACGGCGCCTCCCAATGTCGACCGCTATCTCGCCGACCTGCGACAGGTCATTGACGAGCTTGGATTGGGGCCAGTGCATCTTGTCGGTCATTCATTCGGGGCAGTCATCGCCCTTGCGAGCCGCGTTGGCGAAGATCTCGCCGCTTCAATCAAGACGGTCACCTCAATTGGCGGAACAGAACGGTCAATCCAGAACCCGGTGATGCGAGTGGGCGCCTACCTGTTCAGCTCTCCCGTCGGCATCTGGCTGCTGGGGCGACGGGTGACGGGCCGGCTTCTAATC